>NZ_JAGLBG010000007.1 GCF_018260405.1 Deinococcus sp. | reverse complement strand
CATCGGTGAGGTCGCTAGGGTAAGCTGCGCGTTCCACCGTTAAAGCCTAAAACATTTCCCATGGTTAGGGCCTCAGACAGCCTCTCATCACGGAAAATTTCGGCGCTCAGGCCGCTGCCCAGCAGGCCGCTGGTTTCAAAGCGCCGCAGCACACCGCTACGGTCATAGGGCACCTTGCGGAGTTCGGCGTGCCACCGCCCCGGACTGGCCTGCCCCTGACTAGCCGCCCCAGATTCGGCGCTGAGCAAAAGGTACTGCGCCCTGGGATCACCGTCGGCGGGCGAACCCACCGCCCCCGTGTTCAGCACGCGCACCCCGCTAAAGTCCGCGTCGGCCTGGCGGTGAATGTGCGAGGCCACCAGCACGCCCGCGCCGTACTGCTGCGCGATCTCGGCCACGCGTCCGGAGCAGGTGCGGTCGCTCAGGCCCTCGCGGTAATGGTCGGGCGTGCCGTGGGCCAGCATCACGTCGGGCAGACCGGCCTCACGCAGCCGCAGGGTCATGGGCCAACCAGCAGGAATGTCCAGCAGTCCGGCCCGGTCAAGCTGCTCCATGCTCCAGACGGTCGCGCCCCAGAACGGGTCGGTGTACCACTTGGCGGGCAGCACTTCGCTGCGGGCCTTCCAGAGCATCAGCAGATCGTCGTGGTTACCCAGGGTAAACGAAACGTCGCCTCTTTCCAGAAGCAGCTGCATAACTTCCACCGAGTCCGGCCCCCGGTTGACCACATCGCCATTTACGATCACGCGCTCGGCTCCCTGGCGGCGGGCATCATCCAGCACCGCCCTCAGCGCGTCGGCGTTTCCGTGAATATCAGCGATGACAGCAACTTTCACCCCCTCATTCTAGAGCGTGCCGGGCAGCGTTTCAGGCCACTGGGACACCTTTGCGCCGACCCGCCTCCCCCCCCCGTCCAAGGGTAGACGCCCTGAATCAAGCCTGGGGGCGGGCGTGAATAATGTACAACTGACACTTTTTTGAATCGACAAAGTACAACTTTGAACTCAAAGGCGATATAACCGGGGGACATGGACTCTTCATCACTCAGGGCGCGGCAGAAGGAACGTCGCCGCGCCCGCATTTATGGAGTCGCCATTGAGCTGTTCAAGCAGGGCGGCTTTCAGGCGACGACGGCCACCGATATTGCCAAGGCCAGCAACGTTTCCAGAGGTACTTTTTTCAACTACTACCCCTACAAGGAAGCGGTGCTGCTCGACTACGGCAGCGAGGTCATGGACCGCCTGCGCGAAATGGCCGAGATGAAATTGGCCTCGGGACAGGCCCCACTCGGCGTGCTGTACGACGTCTGGGATCAGCTGGCCGACGAGAACACCCGTGAACGTGACCTTTTTCCGCCGCTGGCGTACGAGGTGATGAACCCCAACCCCGAACGCGCCCGCACCGCTTACCAGGCGCTGCCGCTAAGCAAGGTCGTCGAGCTGGTGCTGCGGCCCATGCACCAGAACGGGCAGTTGCGAACCGACCTGAGCTTGCAACGCATCAGCAACCTGATTGCCGACACCTACCTCATGGTGGCCCTGCGCTGGAGCGCCTACGGCACCGAGCGCCCCCTGAAAGAAGAAATGCGTCTGGCCCTGAACCTGCTGCTGGAGGGCGCGGTTAAGCGCTGAAGCCGCCGGTAGGCCACCGGGAACCAGGCAGGCACAAATAACAAATAAGCGGAGCGGTAAACAAGGGACGCTCTTTCCGGGTAAGTTGTGTTGCATACTGCCGCCAAAGAGGAGACCCCCATGTCCACCCAGCCTACCCTCAACATCGGGACAAGTCGCACTTCCTGGCCGTTTAGCCGTGGGCTGGTGGCCGAGTCGCTGGTCAATGCCGGAGCGGACCCGGCCGCCGCCGCCGCCGCTGCCAGACGGGTAGAACAGGGGCTGCGCCAGCTTAGGCGGCCTACGGTCACCCCCGAAGAGGTCAAGCACCTGATGGTGGCAGTGGCTCACGAAGTGATCGGGCCAGAGGTAGGCCAGCGTGCCCAGGCCCAGACGCCTGCATTCGCCGACATCATGGTCGAGGGCAAAAAACGCACCCTGCCTTTTAGCCGGGGAGTGCTGGCCCGCAACCTCGAAGACGCAGGGCTGTCCTCGCCCGAGGCATATACGGCCGCCACCCAGATCGACCTGCGGCTGCGGCAGGCCGGACGAACCAAAGTCACGCCCGGCGAGATCGACACGCTGGCCGAAGAGGTGCTGGAGCAAAAATACGGTGAACCGACCCGTCAGACTTACCTGCACCTGAAAAACAACCGGGGCCGCCTGATCGTGGTCAGCGACGATCACCGCATCCCGACGCCGTTTAGCAAAGGGGTGCTGCTTCAGTCCATGCTGGCCGCCGGGGTCGGGCCGGACGTGGCGCGTAAAGTAGCGCGGCAGACCCAGCGTGAGCTGCGCGGCCAAGAAGACCGGATTATTCACCGCAGCGCCATCCGCACAGTGGTCGAGCAACTGCTGCGCAACGAGGTCGGCCCCGACATCAGCGACCGCTACCGGCTACTGCGCGTCCTCCGGCGTCCGCCGCGACCGCTGATCGTACTGCTTGGCGGCGTCAGCGGCACCGGCAAAAGTTTTCTGGCCGCCGAGATCGCTTACCGCCTGGGCATCGCGCGGGTCATCAGCACCGACTCGATCCGCGAGGTGATGCGGGCCACCGTCTCTCCCGCCCTGCTGCCGACCCTGCACGCCAGCACCTTCAACGCCTGGGAAGCGGTGGTGCCGCCCAGCGAGAGCAGGTCGCCGCACCCCAGCCGCGAGGAACTGATGGCGGGCTTCCGTGAGCAGGTGCAGCAGGTCAGCGTGGGCCTGAGCGCGGTGGTGCGCCGCAGCATTGAAGAAGGCGCCAGCCTAATCCTTGAAGGAGTGCATCTGGTGCCGGGGTACCTGCGGCCCGACTCGTTCGCCGGGGCGCTGATCGTGCCCATGCTGGTCACCCTGAGTGACGACGAAGAACACCGCCGCCATTTTGAAAGCCGAGATATCGAAACGGCGGCCAGCCGCCCCCTGCACCGCTACATGCAGTACTTCGACGAGATCCGAATGATGCAAGAGGAGCTTGAAACCCTGAGTGTCCAAGAGGGCGTGGCGCTGCTCGACGGGCTGACCCTCGACGAAAGCGCCGACCAAGCCGTGGATATCGTGCTGCGCGGCGTGATGGTGGCGCTGACTTCCGAGGAGCGCATCCGGCTGCTAGGCAGCGACCCGGCTGAACTCCTGATCGACGCCCACGACCCAGCGGCCCGCTAACAAGCTGTAGCGCCCGCCAGAAAATGCTTTCCGGACGGGCGTTTGTTGTTACGGCATACGAACTGCCGATTGAACCAGGCCATTTTGGATTCAAGTTGGGCAGAGGCGAAAAAATACGTAGTTCGCGGCAAGGAACCCCTGGTGACCGTTCCGCATATCCGAGAAAAGCGCCCGAATCCGTTTAGTGGCGCAGCCCTACAAGTCCGCTCGGGCTAAAGGGTTTGCAGAGCTTTCCGGAGTCCGTATCACTCGGCGGGCAAGGGTGAAAGGGCCAAAAACTTCCTGTTGGTCGCACTTTTCAAAATAAGATTGTGAAAGTGGGCAGAACCATTATTTCTGCCCTTGTGTATCACCTGACGCTGAGGCGCACGTCCACATTGCCACGCGTGGCGACGCTGTAGGGGCAGACCTCATGGGCAGCGTGCATCAGTTCCAGCCCCTGCTCCTGGCTCAGGCCGGGAAAATGCCCTTCGAGTTCCACGTCGAGCGCGAAGGCCAGCCCCGACTTTTGCAGCCCGACGCGCGCCGTAACCGTACTGTCCTCGCTGACTTCCAGCTTCTGGCGGCGGGCCACCACACCCAGCGCCCCCTGGAAGCAGGCCGCGTACCCGGCGGCAAACAGCTGTTCGGGGTTGGTGCCGGGGCCGTCGTCACCGCCCATGCTTTTGGGCACGCTGAGGTGGAGATCCAGGCGGCTATCGCTGCTCCGGGTGTGGCCGCTCCGGCCTCCGGTGGCGGTCGCTTCGGCGGTATACAGGTTCGTCATGGCTCCAGTATGGCGCAGGGGGTGCGCCGCGAAATAGGAAACGCTTTACGGAATCTCAGGGCATTAGGCGCTCAAGCTGCCAGCCTTCGCCCCGGCGCGTATACCGGAAGCGGTCGTGCATGCGGTTGGGTCTCCCCTGCCAGAATTCCCATTCCTGCACCTGCACGCGGTAGCCACCCCAGAATTCGGGGCGCGGCACCGTGGAACCTTCCAGAAAACGGTCGTGTAGGGCCGCGAATCTGGCTTCCAGAGCGGCGCGGTCGGCGACTGGCGCACTCTGGGGGTCGCTGGCGTGCGCGGCCAGCTGGCTTTCGCGGGGGCGAACATGGAAGTAGTGGTCGGCCTCGGCGGCAGGCACGCGCTGCACCGGCCCGTAAGCCCGCACCTGGCGCTCCAGTTCGGCCCAGTAGAACAGCACTTCGGCCTGGGGATTGACACTTAGGTCAAGGCCCTTATGAGACTCGAAATTGGTGTAGAAGGTCAGCCCCTCCGGCCCCTTGCCGCGCAGCAGCACTGTGCGGACGCTGGGGCGGCCCTGCACGCCAGCGGTCGCCAGCTGCATGGCGTAAGGCTCGGGCAAGTCGGCGGCCAGGGCTTCGCCAAACCAGTGTTCAAACTGCGACAGCGGGTCGGGGTTCAGGTCGGCGCGGCGCAACTCGGCGCGGGTGTACGACAGCCGCATGGAAGTCAGGTCGGTCATGCGGCTCCCCCACTCAGCCGCCTAAGCAGCGTCAGTTTGCCCAGGTGACAGGCGTTGTGGTCGGCCAGCAGGGCCAGCACAGCAAACTGCCCGGCATTGAAAGCCGCCACCTGCTGATTGGCAACGCTGCCGCTTGCCTGGGCAGGCCAGTACGAGGCGGGCCACTCGGCGGCGCGGCACGGTTCCGGGCGCACAGATTCCAGAGTGTCGTGCTGGGCATAGCGCAGGGGCCACAGCTCTTGCCAGGGCGTATGGGCCGCGCCAGGCGGCAGATCGTTGGTGCGCCTCAGCGAAAAGTCGGCCAGCACGTCACTGGGCATAAAGTGGGCCTGTGGTCTGGTCAGCTGGTCACGAATATGGGCCTGATGCAGGTCAGATTGGTGCAGGGCCGGGTCTGTAGACATAAGCTAAATTTACGCCGCCAGTCGCAGAAATGCACTGGCATACCGGCCCCCCGGCTGGCCCGTAATGCCCAGGTAATGCCCGGGAACCAGAGTGAAGGTCAAGGAGGATTTCCATGGCAAGAATTCTGGTTACCACAGATGCCAGTCCGCTCGGACAGCAGGGAGTCGCACACGCCAGGGCGCTGGCTACCGCTCTGGGGGCAGAACTGACCGTACTTTCGGTGCAGACCGACCCAGCCCCCATCGTCACCGGAGAATTCGGCTACATCGTTCCGCTCAGCGAGGAGGAACTGCGCACCCAGCAAGCGGCGCTGCGCGACGAATTGACCGCCGCCTTCCCGGACACCGACGTACGCATCGAGCGCACCGCCAACCGCAGTGTCTGGCAGACCATTCTGAGTACGGCCCGGTCGCTGAATGCCAGCATGATCGTGATGACCACCCACGGACGCACCGGCCTGGGCAAGATGCTGCTGGGCAGTGTGGCGCAGGCCGTCGTGGAGCACTCGACCATTCCAGTGCTGCTGGTGCGCGGCGAACAGCCCGTCGCCCACTGGAGTTGAAGCGGCGCAGGCAATCGGAGAACTGCTCTCAATAGACCTCTTGCGAAAGTGGGGGCCGGGCCGCCCCCGAACTCCCACTTTCGCAAGAGGTCTAGTCGTTCAGTATCAGTACTGCCGCCCGAAGATCACCCGCTTGCCGTAGGCCCCCGGCTGGCCACACCTCGCGCACTGGCCCTCGCCCCTTTCGTTGAAGAATTCGGCGTCGTCCAGTGGCACGTTGCGGGTCGTGGCCTTGGTATCTTCCTTGATCTGCTTTTCGCAGGCCGCGTCGCCGCAGTGGTAAGCCCGCACCCAGTGGCCTTCTTCCAGCTTCTGCTTGAAGGTCTCGTAATCGTCCACTTCGGTGGTGTGTTCCAGCATGAAGTTGGCGGCACGTGCGTACAGCCAGTCGTGAATAGCGTCCAGGCGGGCTGCCAGGCCGCTCACCGCTTCGGCGCGGGGCAGGGTTTCCTTTTCGTCGCTGTTGCGGTTTTTAACGACCACCACGCCACTTTCCAGATCGCGGGGGCCGAGTTCGATGCGTACCGGCACGCCCTTGAGTTCCCAGTCGTTGTACTTGAAGCCGTTGGTTACGCCGTCGCGCTTGTCCACACGCACGCGCACGCCCCCGGCACGCAGTTCGGCGGCCAGTTTCTCGCCTTCGGCGACCATTTCGCTAAAGTTGTCCTTGCGGCCCACTGGAATAATGACGACCTGAACGGGGGCGATGCGCGGCGGCATGATCAGCCCGAAGTCGTCGCCGTGGGTCATGATGATCGCCCCGATGATGCGGCTGGAAATGGCCCAGCTGGTCGTGTGGGCGTAGTCTTCCTTTTGCTCACGGGTCTGGAATTTCACGTCGAAGGCCCTGGAAAAGTTCTGGCCCAGGTAGTGGCTGGTGCCGCTTTGAAGGGCCTTGCCGTCGCGCATCATGCCCTCGATGGAAAAGGTGCTGACCGCCCCGGCAAAGCGCTCGGTGGCCGTCTTTTCGCCGCGCACTACGGGTAGCGCCAGCACGTCGCGGCAAAATTCGTGGTACAGGTCGAGAATCATGCGGACTTCGGCCAGCGCCTCGTCTTCGGCGGCGTGGGCGGTGTGGCCCTCATGCCAGTAGAACTCGGAAGTACGGAGAAACGCCTTGGTGCGGAGCTCGGCACGGAACACGCTGCCCCACTGGTAGTGCAAAAAGGGCAGGTCGCGGTAACTGTTGAGCCACCCCGCCCACATGTGCCCGATGATCGTTTCGCTGGTCGGGCGCATGACGTAAGGCTCGGCCAGTTCCTCGGTGCCGATCTTGTTCACGGTAAACAGTTCGGGCGCAAATCCCTCGACGTGGTCGGCTTCCTTCATGATAAAGCCCATGGGAATCAGCGTCGGAAAGATAAGCGATTCGTGATCTGAGGCCTTGAAGCGGTCGTCGAGCCAGCGCTGGATGTTTTCCCACAGCGCCGAGCCGTAAGGCCGCACGACCATGGCACCCGCCACCGGGGAATTGTCCGCCAGGTCGGCCTTTTTAACGACTTCGTTGTACCAGTCGTTAAAATCCACACTCTGGGGCGTCACGCCGTACTGCTGCGCCTTGTTGTCCTTCTTCTCTGCGTCCTTGGTCATCGCTAAACAGGATAGCGGCTTCTACAGATTTGGCTTTATTTGAGCGCGGTCACCGCCCCGACCACCCCGGCACCCACAGGTTCAGCGCCCACAGGTCCAGTGTCCACAGGTTAAAGCGGATACGGAACGCGCCTAGTGCTGCTGTTGCTTTTTCGGCAGCAGGTGCAGCAGCGCCACGACTACGCCGCCGACCAGCACCCCGAAAAGGCCCGATACCAGCGTTTCGACCAGCCAGCCCACCACACCGGAAGCGAAGGGCACCGCCCTGGCCGCCGCGACAGAGGCCCCATGGACAAGGTGCGCCAGCGCGTCGTAATGAAAATGTTCCAGCCCGGCGATGATGATGTGCCCGCCGACCCACAGCATCGCCGCCGTTCCGATGACCGAGAGGGCCGACATGATCACGGGCATTCCAATGACCAGCGCCCGGCCCACGCCCCGCGCCGCGCCGGAACCGCTTTTAGCCAGGTGTAGCCCGATATCGTCCATCTTGACGATCAGCCCAACCACGCCGTACACCAGCGCCGTGATCATCAGCGCCACTACGACCAGCACGATGGCCCGCGAGGCGAAAGGCTGCGTGGCGACCTCGGCCAGCGCAATCACCATAATTTCCGCCGACAGAATAAAGTCGGTGCGGATGGCCCCGGATACCATCGCTTCCTCGTGGGCTTTGCCGCTCAGGGGGCGCGGTTCGGCTCTATCAGGTGAGGCATGCGCTCCACTGTGGCCCAGCGCGGCTTCATAGACCTTCTCGGCCCCCTCGAAGCACAGGTAAACCCCGCCCACCATCAGCAGCGGTTCCATGGCGGCTGGCAAAAACTCGCTGAGCAGCATGATCGCGGGCAGGATAAACACGATCTTGTTGCGCAGCGACCCCAGGGCAATACGTTTGATGATCGGCAGTTCGCGCTCGGCGGCAAAGCCAGCTACATAGCTCGGGGTCACCGCCGTATCGTCTACCACGACCCCAATGGCCTTGGCCCCCGCCTTGCCCGCCGCCGCCCCAACGTCGTCGAGCGAGGCCGCCGCGACCTTGGCAATGGTCGCCACATCGTCGAGCAGAGCCACCAACCCGCCGCTCAACGCAGACCTGCCCGCAGGAACCTAACCGAACACACGCTACGCCGTAACTCCATCAGGGCTACAGCGTAGCAAGTCATTAGCCATTTTATTTCATCTGAGCCTTAACTGAAGCCACACAAGGAGCTGCGGCCAGCGTTCAGTGGTGCGGGAGGTTGGCCAGGATCAGCCCACTGACAAAAGGAATCAGCCACAGGCTCCAGACGCCCAGGCTGAAGCGGTGAAAAGTGCGCATCAGGTCGGTGTTGTGGCGCAGGTAGGTCACGGTCGCCCACACGGTATGAATGCCCATGAGCAGCAGGGCCGCCGCACCTAGCGCTGCGTGCAAGTTACCCCCTGCGCCGACGGCCCCCGTTTCGGCGATGCGGCGCATCATCTCGGTGCCAGTCATGTCGCACAGCAGCCCGCCCCAGAAGGCGGCCAGATGCACCGGCTTGAGCGTGCCCGCGCGTTTTTCTCCCCACACCCCCAGGCTGTAGCAGACGAGGGCGGTGGTCATGGCGATGATGGCGCTCAGCAGTAAAAGATTCATACCAAGATCTTACTTACCGGTAGGTAAACCAAATGGACTCCTGGATACTTTCGTGTTCTGCTACGGTGGTCTGCACTTGCTCAAACCGTGTCTCAGGCGGGCAAAGTGCCGAATTGTGTGAGAGGGTTCATTTCTAAGTCTGTCTTGAGGCTTCTCTCATGGGCCGACCCCAGCTTTTATCTAGGCTGACGGCATGAACGAAGCCAACCAGATTGCCCAGAGGATCGAGCAGCATCTTAAAGACCGCCTGGAGCGTGAAGGCGAGCACCTTCAGGTCAAGGACAAAAACGGTGAGCACGTGGGCACTGTCGATTACCTGGCCGGGGATCAGCTCAAGCTGACGCGCACCGACAGCACCGACGGTCAGCACCATCTGGTCCCCCTGTCGCAAGTCGAGAGCATGGATGAAGTGGCCGTCTACCTCAATGTGGCCCGCAGCGACGTGAAGTAAAGCAGCGCCCTGAAGTAAACCAGCCGCTTTAGACAGGACAGCTTCCAGCTTGGGCCTGCCCTTCTTTTTTGGCTGACTGGCTTAGCTTGGCGCAGGTCTAGAAAGTCGTCTCGTCAGCGGTGAATCAACGGTACGGACAGGTGCATAAGGAGCTCCCGGATACGCAGAACTGTAACCGGAAGCCATTTACCAGGATTTTAAAAATGTCCGGACCACTTCTGCTACCGGTTCCGACCCTATCTCCCAACGTGGGGATGAAATCCGACTGGAAAGAGAAGCGGTCCGTATACCCCAAAAACACGGTGAGCACACCTGGTTCGCCGGGTGCGCCTCTCATGCGTCGGGGAAGTATGAGTAGCCGACGCCAGGTTAGCCGCGCCCTTCTGACAGCGGTCTGACTACCGACTAATCTTAACGCCCGAACCTTGACGCTTCCAGATTCAGCGCCTCCAGCGTGGGCCGTCTTTGGTGTCTTCAACAGTCACGCCCACGCGGGTCAGGGTGTCGCGCAGTTCGTCGGCCTCGGCGTACTGCTTTTGCAGGCGGTAGTTCTGGCGGGCCTTGAGCACCAGTTCCATCAGGGCGCTGACCACTTCGCCGTCGTCCTGAGCTGCTGCCGCGCTGCCACCCTCGGCGAACAGGCCCAGCACGTCGCCGCCGAGGGTGCGGTAGGTGTCGCGGGCCAGTTCCAGTGTGCTGCGCGGAGGCGTCCCCGCATTCAGCGCCGCGTTAAGGTCGGTGGTCAGGCCGAACAGGGCCGCTATTGCCTTGGGCGTGTTGAAGTCGTCGCGCATGGCATCCTCGAAGGCTGCGGCGTGGGCCTTGATCTTGCCTTCCAGCGCGGCGTCGTGACTGTCGGGGGCGTCTGCATCCCTGAGGCGGCGCTCAATTTCGCCCAGGGCTTCACTCAGGCGGCGGTAGCCGTTGCGGGCCGACTCGAACGCCTCGTCGTTCATTTCGGTGTTCGTGCGGTAATGGCTGCTGACCAGCAAAAAGCGCACCACCATCGGGTCATATTTGCCCAGCAGTTCCTGAATGGTCGTGAAGTTGCCTTTCGATTTGGACATCTTCTCGCCGTTGATGGTCAGCATGTGATTGTGCATCCAGTGGCGGGCAAACGGGTGCCCGGCGGCCTCGGCCTGCGCGATTTCGGCCTCATGGTGCGGAAATTGCAGGTCCAGGCCGCCCGCGTGAATGTCGAAGCCCTCGCCCAGATACTTGAGGCTCATGGCGCTGCATTCGATATGCCAGCCTGGAAAGCCGCTGCCCCAGGGCGAATCCCAGCGCATAATGTGCCCAGCTTCGGCTTTTTTCCACAGGGCGAAGTCGCGGGGATCGCGCTTTTCCTCGCGCACGGCCTCGCGGGTGCCTTCCTCCTGATCGTCCAGTTTGCGGTTCGATAATTTGCCGTACTCGGCCCAGCTCCGCACATCGAAGTACACACTGCCGCCCGACTCGTAGGCGTGACCACGCGCAATCAGTTCCTCGATCAGCTTGATCTGCTCGCCGATGTGCCCGGTGGCGCGGGGGTTGATGCTAGGCTTCATGACGTTCAGGTTTTCCATGTCGCGGGCGAACGACCAGAAATACTTGTCGGCCACCTCCATTGGCTCAAGCTGTTCCAGCGCGGCGCGTTTGGCGATCTTGTCCTCGCCGTCGTCGCTATCGTTTTGCAAGTGGCCCACGTCGGTGATGTTGGACACAAAGCGCACCTTGTACCCAAAGTGCAGCAGCGCCCGGCGCACCACGTCAAAGGCCACCCCCATCTTGGCGTGGCCCAGGTGGGCGTCGCTGTACACCGTCGGCCCGCACAGGTAAAAACCCACGTGGCCTGGCGTGCTGGGCGCAAACTGCACCTTCTGGCGCTGCATGGTGTCGTAGAGGTAAATCTGGCTGTCGGGCGTTTTGGTCATGGAAATTCCTTTTTGGCTGTTCTCGCACCAGCCGGGTCAATAAAAAACCGCGCCGACTTCCAAAAGAAAGGGCGCGGGGCAAAGCGTAAAAGCGCTGCTTACCGCAGGCCGGAGCAACACAGGGCGTTCATAGGCGCAGTCTAGCAAAACCGGCGGGCGCTCAGGCCGGGCTATGCAGTACCAGCACACAAACCACGATCAGCAGTAGGCCCGCCCAGGCCGTCGGCGTTAGGCGGGTACCGTCGAGTTTGCGGCTCAGCAGCGCAGTCAAAACCAGCCCGAAGGCGCCCCAGGTGGCGTAGGCGGTTGACAGCGGCACCGTTTTGAGGGCCAGCCCCAGCATTCCAAACGCCCCCACAACCAGCACCATCGCCAGCGCAAAGGGCTTCCAGTGCCTGAACCCGTCGGCCTGCTTAAGCAGCACGTTCGACCAGACATCCAGCAGCGCAGCCACGATCAGAAACGGGGTGCCATTCATGCTTCGGCCCCCCGCGAACCCCGGTGCAGCAGGTAAGCCCCGGCTCCCAGCCCCAGCAGCGCCAGGCCTTTGACCGGCGTCAGGCTTTCTCCGAGCAGCACGAAGCCCAACACAGTAATCAGGGCGAGGCCCGCCGCTTCCCAGACCGCAAAGGCCACCGCCACCGGAATACGGCGAAAGGAGATGGATAACAACATGTAAGAGGCCACCACGCAAGCCGCCGTGAGGAGCCAGCCCAGCGGCAACTGGCCGAGCGAGGCAAATTTCAGTGAGAGTGTTCCGAAAACTTCAAATCCAACAGCTGTAAGAAGCGCGAGGTAACCGCGCATAAAGCACCGTCCTGTAGTTCAAATCAAGCAAAACATGTTCCGTGACCAGGCTTGCGTAAGCCCGGTTTGCTCCAGGCTTACGCAAGCCTGGGCCTAACCGACCGCGCAGCCCGCTAGGTTCGGCTGCGGACGTAAAGCCAGTCGATCAGCTGCTGCAAGCTGGAAAAAGTGTTGTGGGCGTTTCGACGCGCGGCGGGGCGCATGGACGTATCACCTGTCAGAAGAGAATTCAAACCCCCGGCCTGAGCGCGGCAGTTTGCGTCAGGCCCCTGCCCCGGCTGGGTGGACGGCACCGACTTTCAAGCCCTAGTGTAGCAGGCAAATGTCAGTGGCCCGTCAGCTTAAACTGAAGAACAGATGAATGACCTGTTCGCCGGATTCAAAACGGTTTTTTCCGGCGAGTACCCGCACCTACTGCTGAGCGGGTTGGGCCTGACCCTGGGCGTTAGTCTGTGCGCCCTGCTGGTGTCGGTGGTGTTCGGCACGCTGCTGGGGCTGGCGCGGGTGTTCCGTCTGCCCCTGCTGGGTAGGCTGGGCAACGCCTACGTGGAAGTGGTGCGCGGCATTCCGCTGATCGTGCTGCTCAGCGTTATTTATTACGGCC
This sequence comes from Deinococcus sp., assembly GCF_018260405.1. Lineage (GTDB taxonomy): Bacteria > Deinococcota > Deinococci > Deinococcales > Deinococcaceae > Deinococcus. The sequence goes on along the minus strand of NZ_JAGLBG010000007.1, from coordinate 32,518 downwards.
TGCCCGCGCTGGGCCTGACCCTCGACGGATTTCCAGCGGCGGTGCTGGCGCTGGGGCTGTACTCGGCAGCGTACACCTCTGAGATCGTGCGCGGCGGCCTTAACAGCGTGCCTGTCGGCCAGATCGAGGCGGCCCGCAGCCTGGGCCTGACCCGCGCTCAGGCGGTGCGCTGCGTGGTGCTGCCACAGGCGTGGCGGGTGGCCCTGCCCGCCCTGGGCAACGAATTCGTGAGCCTGATTCTGGGCAGCAGTCTGGCGAGCGCCGTGACCCTACAGGAACTGTTCAGCCAGGGCCGCTACATCACCAACGCGACCTACCGCCAGTTCGAGGTGTACGCGGTGCTGGCGGCGGTGTATTTCATGCTGACCTTTGTGCTCACGCGGGTGGTGCGCTGGCTGGAACGCCGGGTGAGCCAGGGACAAACCTTGCCCGAACGCCGCGTGCTCTAATCCGGACGGACGCGAGGAGGAACAACAGACGGACTGGGCAGTGTCCAGCCGTAGGCGGCGGCCTTCCCGACTGCGGCGCAATGATGCGGCAGTCCGTATAGGGAAACACACTCAGTTTGGGGCGGTCTGATACGTCCGGGCCAGGCTGCTCATCACGTTGCGGTAGCCCTGCGGCGTAATCAGGCCCAGGGCCATCGCGTGACTGGCCGCCGTGAGGCTGTCGCTCGCCAGCACCAGATCGACGCCCGCCTTGTGGACTTCCGCCCGCAGTTGCCCGATGCTTTCGTCGCGGAAAGCCTCGCTAATGTCGCGGATATACACCGCCAGCACCCGCCCCGGATGCCGCCGGACGATTTCGGCATAGATCGCGGGGTCTTTTTCGCCGCTGTCGCCAACCAGGATAAATTTAAGGTCTGGAAAACGCTGAAAAATCCGCTCGATGACCTCGTGCTTGTAGCCGCCGTGCCCCTTGAGCAAGTCGGCCCCCCAGTTGCGCAGAAACAGCGGCCCTAGCGGAATGCGGCGGTAATCCAGAAACTGCCACAGCAGGTCGAAGAAATTCCACGGGCTGCTAGAGACGTAGAAGATCGGGTTGCGCTCCTGTCCGTCGCGGGTCAGGGCACGGTAGAGCGCTCCAACGCCCGGAAACGGTGTGCGGGTGCGGGCGTTGCCAGTCAGTACAGTGGCGAGCATCCGGGGAATGCTGGTCACGTCGGACTGGATAACCGTGTCGTCGAGGTCGCTGATAATGCCAAATTTGGCCTGTTCGACCACCTGCACGCGGGCGCGGCTATGCCCCTCGCGGCCTATGATGCTGACCGTGGCCTCGTGCCAGCCGCCCGGCAGCGGTACGGCGGGGGCAAAGCGCAGGGTAAAGTAACCGTCTACATCACTGGTGTCCTCGGCGCTTTGCCCATCAAGCACACCGACCACCCTGACGCCCCCCACTTCCCGCGAAGAAAGCCGCCGCACAATGTTCTCAAAGTTGCGCCAGCGCGGATCGCCCTTGCGGGCCGGTCTCATGTCCCTGGGCAGCAGCACCCGCCCGGTCAGTTCGACCTCGCCGGGGGTGCCCCATCCCACGTACATCTGCAAAATTAGCTTGCCCTTCATGCGCCGGGGCTGAATGAAGTTGCTGAATGCCCGGTCTACGCCCAGAGTCGCCCGTTCGATCAGGGGAAGGGCTGCCTTGAAGGCAATCTTTGCGGGATTCACTCCGCCATTCTAAGAGCAGACAACCAGCTTTTCGTCAAGCCGTTCTTCATGTGCCCTTGGCCCGGTGGCAGTTTTGCGCCCTACAAAACCGCCACCGGGGCCGCAGCCAGCCGCACAGAGCACAGCAGAGGAGCAGCGCCCCGCGCTCTTACGGCTTACGACCCGTAGCGCCGCCCGATAATCACCCGGCTTACCAGCTGATCGGCCAGACCCGGCGCAACGCTGCTGAGCAGGGCTATAACGCGGTACACGCGCGGCACGATCACCTCGCGGCGTGGGCGCAGCAGCACCTCCGCGACGGCCTGGGCGATCACGTGCGGCCCCGGCATGGGCAGGCGGGCACTGGCGGTCATCTCGCTCCGCACAAAGCCCGGCGATACTAGACTCACGGCGACACCCGTACCTAGCAGCTCACGCCGCAGCCCATCGTTGAAGCCGCGCAGCCCGAATTTGCTGGCGCTGTACATGCCGTTGGTTCCGACCCGGCCCGCCACCGAGCCGATATTGACGATGTGGCCACTTCCCCGCCGCCGCATTTCGGGCAGCACGAGCCGCACCAGTTCAATCGGCGCTTCGAGATTCACGCGCAGCACCCGCAAGGGGTCGGGGTCGTCCCACCAGCGGCCATGCTCGACAGTGACGCCCGCATTGTTGATCAGCACGTCGATGCGCCCGAACTGCTCATGGGTACGCCGCACCAGTTCACGGCGCGAGGTGTCGTCGGTCACGTCGGTGGGAACCGCCAGCACCCGCGAGCCGCTGGGGTCAAGTTCGCGGGCCAGCCGATCAAGTTGATCGCCCCGGCGGGCGGCCAGCACCAGCGCGTAGTTCCGGGCAGCCAGCTCACGCGCTGTCGCCAGGCCAATCCCGCTGGACGCTCCAGTCAGCACAATAACCGGACGCACCGACTCTCCCGCAGACCTAGAAGAAGTCGCAAAAGCCCGCACAGAAGGCTGTGTCATCTACCGATCCTATCCGAATTCCGATTGAACCGGGCCGTTTCGGATTCAATTCGCAGCGGAGGCGAGGAGGAAAAGAGGCGGGGTTGGCGCTAGGAAGCTCCCGGTTGCAGTGGCGCGTCTGGTGCTTTTCGCAGGTGTGTCGCCATTAGAGCAGTTCTGCGAATGATGGGCACGTCGGAAAACCACCCCCTCCCCCTTCATTCTACGTCCTGCTCTTTTTTTCACTCGTTCCACTCGGCAAAAAGGGGGTAAAAGAGCACCATCTTTTTGCAAAAGGCTCTAACCGGAGTCCGTCTTCCGTCCAGGCCAGCGCCAGAGCGGGCCTCAGGGATGGTTAGTCGCTTAACGCCCGCTCAGGTCGCCATCAGCCGCAGCGCCGAGACTGGGGGCATGTCCCGCCTCGCCCTTGCCCTGACTCTCGCTCTGGTAGGCAGCCCCGCCCTGGCCCTGAAGCTGGTGCCTGTACCGTCCAGCCCGGCTGCTCCGGCGGCACAGACCACCACGGCCTCCCTCGAGATCGTGCCGCTGCCTCCAGGTGAACAACCGCCCGTTCAGGGCCCTCCCCTCCCTCATTCCGTGCCCAGCCACCCCCCCCCACTGCCCAACCAAATCCCCAGGGCGCAGGCTCTGCCCGGTAACGGGGCGCCTCGTGACCCCCTATTTGCTCGGCAATGGGATATGCAGGCGATAGACGCTCCGGCAGCCTGGGCACAGTTTCCGGCGGGCAAGGTGGGCGGGCCGGTCACGGTGGCGGTGCTGGATACCGGGTACGTAAAGTCGCCTGAGTTGGCCGGGCGCCTGATCAACGGGTACGACTTCGTACACGACCCGCGCCGCGCCGGAGACGGCAATGGCCGCGACCCGAACGCCAGCGGAGTCGGCGAATTCAGCTATCACGGCGAGATCGTCGCCAACCTGATCGCGGCGGCCCACGACGGGCAGGGCATGGCGGGCCTGAACCCCCAGGCCAGAATCGTGGCGGTGCGCGTGGCGGGCACCGATGGCCTAATCGACCCCGCCGACCTGATCGACGGCCTGCGCTGGGCAGCTGGGTTGCCTGTTACTGGCGTACCTGCTAACCCCAACCCGGCCCGAATCATCAACCTGAGCCTGTTTGCCGACTTTATTCCATTGACGGGCTGCGACCCAGATATTCAGAAGGCCATAGACGAGGTGACGGCCAGAGGAGCGCTGATCGTGGCCGGAGCCGCCAACGACGGCAAAGACAGCGCCGGATACTCGCCCGCCGGGTGCCGCAACGTCTTGACCTTGACCAGCGTAGACCTTGGCGGGCAGCGCCCCGCTTACGCCAACTGGGGTAAAAGTGTGGCCCTCGCCGCGCCGGGGGGCGAGCCGGGGCACGGCATTGTGACCAGCAGTCTGTCGGGGGCAGGGGGAGAGCGTGAGGCAAATGGCACCAGTTTTGCCGCGCCACACGCCACGGGGGTCGCCAGTCTGCTGCTCAGCGTGCGGCCAAAGCTGACCCCCGCGCTATTACGCGAGCTGCTGACCCGGACGGCCACACCCTTTCCAGGAGGCCGGTGCGATCCCGATTTACGCAGGAGCTGCGGCCAGGGCATCCTGAACGCGGCGGCGGCCCTCAGAGCGGCGCTGGCTTCCAATGTAGGCAAATAAGGCAGTGCTCTGGATGACGCCTGCGACGGCACATCACTGCCAGCTGTTCCATTCTCTGCTTCGCAGCTTGACAAGTCCGGCCTACGCGACGTTTTGCACCCGCCTGACTCGTCAAAAAGACGCTGTATCTTTTGTTAAATACTGTTAGGGTATCGTGAACCGCATGAGGACTGAACGATCAACTACCCCTGACTAAGGTCACGGGTTTGCGTCTGGATTCCATCGCAATTCCGCGTACCTCGAAAGGCGTGCAGCTTTGACTTCAACATCCGACACATCAGGGCGCATTGATAAGACACCCGTACTTATCCAGTCTTGCCGGACAAGCATCGTTCTCAAACCGATATTTACACTCGCTACCCGATCTGCGTGACCCCTATGACCACACACCTCACAAACAAACTCAAGGCCAGCACCAGGACGGTTTCCTTTCGAGGTATGACCGCACTTGTAGCACGCTTGGCTGGTGTAATTCGCGTCCACCCGCACCGCCATAGAGCCGTGCAAGGGGGCTTTATACGCCAACATGGTTTGGAGTTCCGCAAAACTCCACTGACTGCGGTGACGCTTCGCCCGTTTCGCCTTCTTGCTAGCGTTCGGGTTGGAACGTCCCCCTATGCGTTCACGGATGTTCGTCAAATCCTCAAGGCCAAAAATGGCCTTGGGGTAACGGGTCAGGAGCATGTTGGCCAGCGAGTGATTTCTGTCAGCGACGAACCGTCTTTCTCTTCCCGACAAGCTCACCAGACGGCGAGTTGCGGAGCGAGTGCCTTTACGCTGGAGGGATTTCTTGGTACGAGCGAACTGGTCTTTTCGCTGGCGGATGGCCGCCCCCTTCTCAAACAGGCTTTGCCCGTCTTTGTCGGTGGCAACGAAGTGGTAGCGCTGACCCACGTCCACACCAACGATGTTGGTGTGCTGCGTAGGTGGCGGATCAGGAAGATCAATGTTCAGAGCAACAATCAGGTAATACTGCTTTTTAGACTTCTGGTAGTAGAGCTTGGCGGCTCCCGTTTCGCAGCCTTGAGCGATGTAATCAAGGTGCTTCTGGTAGCCGTCAAACTCAAGCTGCAAACGCCCGTCAAGCGTCCCGATGCTGACCCGCCCATCTTTTTTCCACGAGTAGTCGCGCCCATGCTGGTACTCCAACGTGCGGCTGACAAACTTGGGCGCAACATCCAGACCCTTGTAGCGCCGCTTGGTCTGACCGTTTTCACGGGACTTCTGGTTCTGCTTCAACTTCGTCCACTGCGTTTTGTAGCTGGCGGCGACTTGGCGCTCCACAGTGCAGGCAAGCTGCGCCCCAAGCCCAAAGCGCTCCCGCAAGGCTCCGTAAGTTTCCTGGTGGAGTTTGGGAACCGAGGTGGTTTTACCCAGATCGAAAGCTGCTTGAGAAGCAAAGTTCAGGCCGTCACGGTACGCCAAAGTCACGGCGTCCAGAGCAATCTTGTGCTCTGGGGTGTGCCGCAACTTCAGTTTCGCGCTCAACGTGATCTTCACAAGGAGGAGTATGCTATATGAGTTTAATTAGTCAAGTAGATTTAGCCATAGTTGCCCCTTTGGGGCAAAGCCTTTTCCCGCCACGACTGAAGTCGCGGGTCCCCAAGGCTGAACGATGAAGACCCCCGCCTGGCGAATCTGGCTGACCACTGCGCTGGTGTGCGGCTGGGGCATCCTGGCTATCCGGTTTTTTCAGAAAGAAAACGTGCCCTTTGCCATCATGTCGGTGTGCCTGATGATTGCCAACGGCGTGATTCTCTGGCAACAGACCAAAAAAGGCCAGTAGGCCGCCAGACCAATAAAAACCTCCAACCCACTTCGGAGCTGGAGGCTTGCCAATGCCGTTTTACATTGCTGGCATAGGCATGGGGCTGGGCAGGCCGGGCGTATCCGGGTTGCTGGTAGGGCGCGGATCGGGCAGGCCGGGGGTGTCGGGGTTCACGGGCGGGTCGGCTATGGGGCTGGTGTCGCCGCTGCCAGGTACCCGCTCGGGAATGGGCGCGGGCAGGTCGGTGGGTTCGGTGGCGGGAACCGGGGGTTGGTCGTAGGGGCCAGTCATAGTTGTACCGTCATGGTTTTACCTCGCAGAATCAATTTGATTGGTTTTTAGTGTGGCGCAAAGACAAATGTGAGGTAACAGAGGACACTTAAGAGGGCTTGGGAATGGCGGCAAATGCCCAGGCTTTGGCCGCCTTGACGCCCGGCCCACACTTTCGGTGGACGACCTGCCCGGTCTCCTGCACTTGACTGCTCGGTGATGACCCGCGACCTGCTGGACTTTGTTAAACTTGAAGCGCAGAGCTGCACGCTCGCCTTCATAGTGGTGGCCCTGCTGGGGCTGTCGCGGGTGCTGCCGCTGAACAACTGGGGCCTGGCCCGCTACGACTTTCTGCTGCTGGGCTGCGTACTGGCGCAGCTTATGCTGATCGCGGCGCGGTTCGAGTCGTGGCGGGAAGCCGGGGTCATTCTGGCTTTTCATGTGCTGGGTTTTGCGCTCGAGGTCTTCAAGGTGGCGCACGGCAGCTGGGCCTACCCCGAAGACGCCCTGAGCAAGGTGCTGGGCATGCCACTGTACGCCGGATTCATGTACGCCAGCGTGGGCAGCTACATGGCCCAGGCCTGGAAACGCTGCCGCCTGAGCCTGCACCACGCGCCGCCCCTGGCCCTGCAAGCGGCGCTGGCCGGCACCGCGTACCTCAATTTTTTTACGCACCACTACGGCCCCGACCTGCGCTCTGTCATCTGCCTGGCGCTGCTGGGGGCGTTCTGGCGCACACGGGCGAGTTTTGTGGCCGGGGAACGCACGTGGAACATGCCGCTGCCCCTCGCCTTTGTGCTGATTGGCGGCTTTGTTTTTCTGGCCGAGAATGCCGCCACCGGGCTGGGCGCGTGGGTCTATCCGCAGCAGGCGGCAGGCTGGCACCCGGTTCACCTGGGAAAGCTGCTGTCGTGGACATTGATGGTGGTGGTCGCCTTCCTGATCGTCAGCAGCGTGCACGCCTGGGAAGCCCGGCAAAAGAGGCAGGCTCTAGGCTTCCGAAAACAGAGGTAGAGGACCCGCCTCTGGTTAAGAGGGTGTTCGGAGAACTGCTCTAATGACGTGCCGAAACCTCTCTATTCCCAGGACAGCGTACTTCTGAACATTCTCGCTTCGCCCGGTTAATCGAGCTTCACTTGGGCGTCCTTATTCCTCCGGATTCAGCACGGCCCGTGCCGTCGTCTCGTCCAAGATCAGGGTTCGCACCAGTCCGCCTTCCAGCGCGGCCCGTACAGCCAGGGCCTTGCCAGGGTCGGCGACCACACACACCGTCTGCGGGTGCTGCCGGATAAAATTCAGGCTGGGCCCGCTGCTGCGGGCATTGATAGACACGCCGTGACTCTGTCCGTCAGCCCGGAAAAACATGGTGGCGATATCGCCGACCACGCCCTGCCCGGTCATCTGTTGCAGGTCGGCCTGGCCCAGATATCCGGCGGTGTAGACGTGGCTGGGCGTCGCCGCATTCACGCTGCCCACGCTAAACACCAGCAGGTCAGCGCGGCGCTGCACCCCCAAAACGTGCTGCACGCTGCGTTCGCGCCACATGGCCTGCTTGGTCGCCGGGTCGTCGAAAAAGGTCGGCACTGGAAACAGGTGAGCGCGGCCCCCGAAGGCGCGGGCAAAGCGCAGCAGCGTGTCGGTTACGAAGCCGCTGGAAAAGTCGTAGGCGCTGGCACTGCCGTTGAGTTGCACGAATTCCACATCCGGCAGTGAGCGCGGCGTCAGGGCGTGACTGACCACGTCCAGCGTATTGCCCCACGCCAGCCCCACGGTCATGCGTGGGCGCAGGCCGGTGCCCAGCCAGTGCGCCGCCGCCTGCGCGACCCGCTCCATACGGGTGGCCTGGGTGGTGCCAGAGGGAAGGCCCACCACCTGCGGGTGCAGACCAGGCCACTGCTCACGCAGGTGCGCTTCGAGGTGCTGCGGGTGGGCCTGAGGGTCATGAATGCGGATTTCGACCAGCCCGGTGCGGCGCGCCAGCGTCAGCAACCGCGACACGCGGGGGCGCGACAGCCCCAGTTCCCTGGCGATTGCGCCGGTGGTCTGGCCCTGCTGGTAATACAGCCGCGCAACCTGCACCGCCTGAACCACGTTAGGATCAGCCAGCGCAGGCAACGGCACAGAAATCAGCTTGTCTGCATCCTTGTGCGACATGACCCAGATCATAAACCTCCCGGCTCACCCCTGAACATCTGTTCACAGGCTCTTGACAAACGTTCATCTGCCATGACAACGTGAGCTGAAACACAACACACCAGGCCCGACCTGGGCACTTCTACCGGCATGACTGTACCGGGACAGCTGTTTCAGCGCGACTGTATGCAGCGCAACTGCGTGTAGCGCAGCCCGGTTCAGCACAGCCAAGGAGAAAAGGAGGCAGCATGAAATTTACAGCAGCACAGGAATTCGTTGCAGAGTTGCTCGGCACCATGGTACTGATCTTGTTCGGCTGCGGCGTGGTCGCCATGGTCAAACTGTTCGGCTCCTCGCCTGCCGTTCCGGGTGAACTGGTCATGGGCGGCTACACCAATATCACCCTGGGCTGGGGCTTTGCGGTACTCATGGGGATTTTTATTGCTGGCACCATTACTGGCGCGCACCTGAACCCGGCAGTGACCATCGCGCTGGCGGCCACCGGACGCTTTTCATGGAGCAAGGTCGGCTACTTTATTCTGGCGCAGATGCTCGGGGCTTTTTTAGGCGCGGCCATCGTCTTCGCGGTGTACCACGCCAAATGGCTGGGTGTAGACCCCGGTCTGAGCCACACGGCGGGCATCTTCAGCACCTTCCCGGCGGTGCCCGGCTTCCTGCCCGGTTTCGTCGATCAGGTGGTCGGCACGGCGCTGCTGATGGGCCTGATTCTGGCTATCGGCGACAAGATGAACAACTCTGCCCTGGCAACTTGGGGGCCGCTGGCCGTAGCCTTCGTGGTGATGGCCATTGGTATTAGCTTCGGCGGTATGAACGGCTACGCGATCAACCCCGCCCGCGACCTCGGCCCGCGCCTTTTTGCGCTGCTGGCAGGCTTCAAGAACCTGGGCGACTTGAACGTGTGGATGGTGCCGGTCATCGGGCCAATAGTCGGGGCGCTGGTCGGGGCCTTTATCTACGACTTCGCCATTGGGCGGCCCCTGCTGCATGCTGGTCAGGCCCATATCGGCGCCCAGGGCATTGACCCTGAGTTCAACGGCAACTAGAGCATGTTGGAAAAAGATGGTGCTCTTTTGACCATCTTTTTGCCGAGCGGAACGGGTGAAAAAGAAAGAGCAGGACGTAGAATGAAGGGGACAGCAGTGTTTTTCCGACGTGTCCATCATTCGGAGAACTGCTCTAAGTTCGGGCGAGCCAGGAGGCCAGCAGTGGCTCCAGCGTACCCCACTTTTAAGTAAGGAGAACACCATGTCAGACACCAGATATATTCTTGCACTCGACCAGGGCACCACCAGCTGCCGCGCCATCGTGTTCGACCATGCAGGCGACATCAAAGGCTTGGGGCAGCAGGAGTTCAAGCAGTACTTTCCCAAGTCCGGCTGGGTCGAGCACGACGCCAGCGAAATCTGGAGCACCCAGATCGGCGTGGCGCAGCAGGCCATCAGCAACGCCGGGATTCGCGCGAGCGACCTGGCCGCCATCGGCATTACCAACCAGCGCGAAACCGCCGTCATTTGGGACCGCAAGACCGGCAAGCCGATTCATAACGCGATTGTGTGGCAAGACCGCCGCACCGCACAGTTCTGCGACTCGATTCGTGAAAAGACCGAGAAGATTTTTCAGGACAAAACCGGCCTGGTACTGGACGCGTACTTCAGCGGCACCAAAGTCAAGTGGCTGCTGGATAACGTAGAAGGCGCCCGCGAACGCGCCCAGCAGGGCGAACTGGCCTTCGGCACCATCGACTCCTGGCTGGTTTATAACCTGACCGGCGGCGAACTGCACATCACCGACGCCACCAACGCCAGCCGCACACTGCTTTACAACATCCACACCGGCGAGTGGGACGACGAGTTGCTGGAGCTGCTCGACGTGCCCCGCAGCGTGCTGCCCGAAGTGCGCAACTCCAGCGAGGTCTACGGTAAGACGGCCGAGGGCCTGCTCGGCACTCAGGTGCCGATTGCCGGGATTGGCGGCGACCAGCAGGCCGCGACCTTTGGACAGGTGTGCCTGGAAAGGGGCATGGCGAAAAATACCTACGGCACCGGCTGCTTTATGCTTATGAACACCGAGGACGAGGCCGTGCCCAGTCAGAACAAGCTGCTGACCACTGTAGCCTGGCAACTTGACGGCAAGCGCACCTACGCCCTGGAAGGCTCGGTGTTTATCGGCGGCGCCGTGGTGCAGTGGCTACGCGACGGCCTGAACATCATCCGCGATAGCAGTGAGGTCGAGGCTCTGGCCGCCAGCGTACCCGACAGCGGCGGCGTGATGCTGGTGCCCGCGTTTGTGGGCCTGGGCGCACCCTACTGGGATCCCTACGCCCGTGGCACCATCGTCGGCATTACCCGGAGCACCACTAAGGCCCACTTTGCCCGCGCCGCACTGGAAGCGGTGGTCTACCAGAGCGCCGAACTGCTCGAAGCCATGCAGAAGGATTCCGGGGCCAAGCTCAAGGAACTTCGTGTGGACGGTGGAGCCAGCAACAACGACCTGATGATGCAGTTCCAGGCTGATATTCTGGGCGTGCCGGTCGTGCGCCCCAAAGTTACCGAAACCACCGCGTTGGGCGCCGCTTACCTGGCAGGCCTGGCCGTGGGCTTCTGGAAATCCACCGACGACATCGCGCACCAGTGGCAGGTCGACCGGCGCTTCGAGCCGCAGATGGACGAAGCCACCCGCGCCAAACTGACCAAGAAGTGGAAAAAGGCCGTGGAACGCAGCCGTGACTGGGAAGAGGACAGCCAGTAAGGCCGCCTGTCGCTGGAACCTTTAATACAAAAGAAGTGAAGGAGCGGTGATGCGGGTCTGGGAAAAGTGCCCAGACCCGCATCACTTCGCTGCTCCTTTTGAAGAGTGGAACAACCCGCCCCCACTCTTCTTCTGGCCCTCAGCTTTACAAATCCCAGCTCTTGAGAATCTGGGTCGTGCCGAACTTCTGGTCGAAGCCGTACACGGTGGCGTGGACACGGCCATCCTTGAGCACCTGCACGGTGGCCCAGGCGTACATGTAGTCCTGCGGATTAGTACTGTCGCCGGGCTTGGCCTCGAAGGGACTGCCGCCCGAACCCACGATGACTTCCCAGGCTTTGCCAGCCTTGTCGGCGCGGGGCTGCATGGCGTGGTAAATGTGCTCGTGACCCGAGAAATAGGTCGCGCCGTACTGCTCCACCAAATCCCAGAAGGCGGTCTGATTGGCAGGGTCGGCATCAAAGCCGCTGGGAGTCACCTTGTCGTTGTACTTGTAGGTGTAGGCGGGCTTATGGCCGAACACGAAGAAGTGATTCAGGCCACGGGCTTTGGCGGCAGCCAGGTCAGCTTTCAGCCAGCCCACCGGCGCGTGGCTGTCCCAGCCGGTGGCGTCGGTGTTGATGATAGCAAAGTGACTGTTGTCCGCGTCGAAGGAGTAGGTCAGCTGCTTCTGGTCGGTGGTCACGGGGTCAGCGCCGCCTACCTGGGGCGTGTTGGCCGCGTCGAAGTTTTTGGCGTCCAGGCCGGTCAGGGCCTGAAAACGCAGCTTGTCCAAAATCAGGTCGCCCATGTTGGCCCGCCAGGCGTCCTCATTGCCCGCTCGCGCCAGCTTAAAGCCCTTGCCCGCTGCGTCGGTGCCTTTTTCCTGCACCTCATGGTTGCCCGGCACCGGCACCACGTAGGTGCCCTGCTCCATCAGCGTGGCCGACATGCCGCGCCAGAACGCGTACTGGCGGTCAAGCGTGGCACGGTCAGTGGTGTAGCCCATAATCATGTCGCCGTTGAAAAACATGGCTTTGGCCCCCTGCGCGTTGGACTCTTTCATAATGCGTGTCCAGGCGCGGGTATTTTGCAGCCATATCTTGTTCTGCCCGTTCAGCCCCTCGGCGGCTGGGTCCTCACGGCTGTCGCCCACGGTGCTAAAGGTGAACAGCACGTCGGCGGGATTCACCTGCCCTCCCCCCTGCTGGGCGGTAGGGGCGCAGCTGGCGAGGCCGAGGGTCAGGGCGAGGGCAATCAAGGAGCAGGATTTTTTCACCTTCGCAGTGTGCTCGCGGCCTGTCAGCGGGAGGTCATTCAGGCGCTAGACATTGTGGCGCTGGCACTGACCCAAAAGAATGAAGCCTCGCTCTTGAACATCTGTTCAATAAGCGCGAACATATGTTCAAAGCGGTTCGATTCTCTTTCCCTTTTAACCGCCAAGGAGCCAGAACATGACACAAGCTCAACAAGACCCCCGTAAGACTTCCCTTGCCAGTGCCGTAGCCAATAAGGTGTGGGACGTGCTGGTTATCGGCGGCGGCGCGACCGGCCTGGGCAGCGCCGTCGAGGCGGCCACGCGCGGGCATAGCGTGCTGCTGCTCGAAGGCCACGATTACGCCAAGGGCACCAGCAGCCGCAGCACCAAGCTGGTTCACGGCGGCGTGCGTTATCTGGCGCAGGGCAACGTATCGCTGGTGCGTGAAGCGCTGCACGAACGCGGCCTACTGCGTAAGAACGCGCCGCATCTGGTGCACGACTTGGAATTCGTGGTCCCCGCCTACGAGTGGTGGGCTGAACCCTTTTACGGCATTGGCCTGAAGATGTACGACGTGCTGGCGGGCAAACTAAGCCTGGGCAGCAGCAAGTTGCTGAACAAGGAGCAGGCGCTGAACAAGGCGAGCACCCTGCAAAAAGAAGGGCTAAAAGGCGGCATCCTGTACCACGACGGCCAATTCGACGATTCGCGCCTGGCCGTGACCCTGCTGCGTACCCTGGAAGATCACGGCGGTGTAGCGCTGAATTACGCCCCGGTGATCGGTCTGCTTAAAGACGGTGACAAGATTATCGGCGCGACTTTCCGGGAAGAAGACAGCGGCACCCTGCACGAGGTCCGCGCCAAAGTAGTGGTCAACGCGACTGGCGTGTGGGTAGACGACATCCGCCGCATGGAAACACCCGACGTCAAGGGCATGGTGGCTCCCAGCCAGGGCGTACATGTGGTTGTAGACAAGAAATTCCTGCCGGGCAACAGCGCGATCATGATTCCCCGCACCGACGATGGGCGCGTGCTGTTTGCCGTGCCGTGGCATGACCATGTGGTGATTGGCACGACAGACACAGCCGTTCCGAACACCGACTTCGAGCCTCGTGCGCTAGATGAAGAAGTCGAGTTTATCCTGCGCACGGCTGGCCGCTACATGGACCCGGCCCCCACCCGCGAGGATGTGCGCAGCGTGTACGCCGGACTCCGCCCACTGGTCAAGCCTGCCGACGCCGCCGATACCAAAGCGATCAGTCGCGACCATACCATCGTGGTTTCGGCGGGCGGCCTGATTACGGTTACGGGCGGCAAATGGACCACCTACCGCCGCATGGGTGAGGACGTGGTAACCCGCGCTGAGAAGGTGGGCGACTTGCCGGAACGCATGACCCTGACCCCCGGCCTGCACCTGCACGGCTGGAGCCAAGATGAGCGGCCCGACCACTGGAAGGTGTACGGCACCGACGCCGAGCGCATTCAGCAGTTGCCCGGCGCCGACCGCACGCTGCACCCCGAGCTGCCCTACACCGAGGCCGAACTGCGCTGGAGCATCCGCTTCGAGCAGGCCCGCACCGCCGAGGACCTGCTGGCCCGCCGCACCCGCGCCCTGCTGCTAAACGCCAGAGCTAGCGCCGAGGCAGCCCCCCGCACCGCCGAAATTCTGGCCGAGGAACTGGGCAAAGACGAAGCCTGGAAAAACGCTCAGGTGGCGGCGTACCAGGAACTGGCAGTTGGGTATCAGCTGAAGTAAACGCAAGGACAGTGGTCATACAGACTGCCAATTGAACCGGGCAGCTTCGGATTTAGAGCAGTTCTCCGAATGAAGGGCACGTCGGAAAAACACCGCCGCCCCCTTCATTCGGAGAACTGCTCTTTCTTGTTCACTCGTTCTGCCTGGCAGCTCCTTTTGCCTTCTCATGCCACTTGGGGTAAAGGGACGTCATGCCGCACTGTTCACCCGGCAGGTGCTTAGCGCCTGATGAACTGCTTGACAATAACCACCAGTATCAGGCCACCGAGCGCCGCCAGGGCCGCGTAACTGAGGCGGCGGTCCCGCGACCAGGCGGACACCGCGACCCACAGCGCCGCCAAGACTGGCACCGTGCCGATGCAAATAACCCCCAGATAGGACAGGTGCGGCCAAAAGACGCCCACGCCCAGCAAAACCAGCGTGATCCAGAAGCCCGCCGGATAGAGCCAGGTGGGTAATCCAGCCAGTTCGCTCTGTTTGTGCGGCTCGGGGGCGCTCATGCGTGGCTCCAGTATTTCCACAGAAGCTGCCCCGCCGTAAACAGCAGCAGCAGGCTAAAAAAGACCTTGAGCTGCGCGGCAGGAATCCGGCTTTGCAGCCCGGCCCCGGCTTTGGCTCCGATCAGCACGCCGAAAGCCACCCCGGCGGCCAGCTGCGTATCCAGTAGCCCGCCCGCTTGATAGACCAGGGCATTGCCCACTGCCGTGAGGCCCATGATAAACGTGCTGGTGGCAATCGCCTGACGAATGGGCATGCCTTCCATCAGATTGAGCACCGGCACCTGCACCGTGCCGCCACCGATGCCCAGCAGACCGCTCATGATTCCGGCGAAGGTCATGGCGGGCGGCACCAGTGGGCTGGGTTCGCGCTCGACTTCTATACGCTTCAGGCCGCGCAGCAGGTTGTAGGCCGAGTACAGCAGCAGCAGGGCAAACACCGTGGCCACGGCTTTGGCAGGCAGGATCAGCCCCAGAAAGCTGCCGACCGCGCCGCCGACAATGGTGTAGGGCGAAAGCAGATAGCCCGTCCTGGCCCGCACCAGGCCCTGTTGCAAGTAGCTGGCCGCGCCGCTGAGCCCAACCGCCAGCACCCCGACCTGCGACACGGCCACAGCCTGACTGATCGAAATATCGTGCCCGAAACGCGGCAAGACAAATTCCAGGGCCGGAACGACCACCACGCCGCCGCCCAGCCCCAGGATCGCGCCCAGCACCCCCGCCAGCAGCCCCACCCCGATGACCGCCAGCATCATCGCGGAAATCACCTGTGGTTCACCCGTAGCAAGACACCTTTCATAACAGGGCGAGGCTAACACAACGCGGGGCCGCGCCCGAATCAACCGGCAGTCCGTATCAGGTCAGCGGCACACTGCTTAGGTAGGCGTCTATGGCGTCGCGGTTGCGGGCCAGACACACGATGCGTGCGCTGATACGGTCACGCTCCTGCTCCAGCCGCAGGCGAGTCTCGGGGCTAAGCTTCTGGAGATAAATGTCTTCTGTGGCGCTCAGACACGGCAAGATGTCGCGGATAATGGTGGTCGGCATCCCGGCGTCAAGCAGGGCGCGAATCTGCGCCGCACTTCTCAGCATGTCGGCGCTGTACTGGCGGTACCCGTTTTCGCCGCGCCGGGGCAAGAGCAACTGCTGTTCCTCGTAGTAGCGCAGCAGCCGCGCCGAAATACCGCTTCTGGCTGCAAATTCTCCTATCTTCATCCTAGTCTCCTCCGGGCTTGACCTTCACATCAGTGAGAAGGTTTAAAGATAGGGTATGACTTCCCGCAGCCTTACGGCCCTTTTACCTCTTCCACTGCTGGTCGCGGCTGGCAGCCTGCTTCCGTCCCAGTTCGCCATCAACAGTGCCCTGGCGGGGCAAACCCATTCAGTGGTGCTGGCCGCCGCCATTTCATACGGCGTGGGCCTACCGCTTTTGATGCTGCTCCTGGCCGCCAGTCGGCAAAAACCCAACTGGGCCGCCGGAAAAAGTGCGCCGCCCTGGGCCTGGCTGGCGGGCGTCATCGGTAGCTCCTACGTGGTCGGCAGCGTGGTGCTTACCCAGCAAATCGGCGCGGCGCTGGCGACCACCCTGGTCATCGCCGCGCAACTGATCACCGCCATCGCCATGGACCATTTCGGGGTGCTGGGGCTTCCCACACGGCCAGTCAACCGCCTGCGGGCGGCAGCGGTGGCATTGACGCTGGCGGGCCTGGGCCTGCGCTTCTGGGGACTGAAATGAACTGGCTGGTGGTACTGGGCACGCTGGGCGCGGGCCTGGGCCTCTCGGGGAGCGCGGCTTTCAACCTGCGGCTGTTGCAGGCCGTGCGCGTGCCACTGGCGGCCAGCCTAGTCAATTTTTCCGGGGGCGCGGCGCTGCTGCTGCTGCTCTGGGCCTGCGGAATAGATGGTCACCGCCCCGACCACTGGCCTGCCGCCTGGATGTTTATCGGCGGGCCACTGGGCGCGATTTACGTCACTGTAAACATCATTGGGGCGGCCCGCTTCGGCATCGGCGTGAGCACCGTGGCGGTCACGCTGGGGCAGGTGTTGGGCGCCCTGCTTATCAGTTCGCTGGGCTGGTTCGGGCAGCACGCCCAGCGCCCCAGCTGGCAGGCGTGGCTCAGTGCGCTGCTGCTGCTGGGGGCAGTGGGCCTGCTCGCCCAGGACCGCCAGAATTCGCTGCGGCGCTCAGTTGACAAATAGCCCCAGGTCGCCGTCCGAGCCGCCCACAGGCAGCCCCAGATGCTCGTAGGCGTGCGCCGTCGCCATGCGGCCACGCGGCGTGCGCTTGATGAACCCCAGCTGGATCAGGTACGGCTCGTACACGTCTTCGAGGGTCAGGGCGTCTTCAGAAATGGCGGTAGCGAGGGTGTCTACCCCGACGGGGCCGCCCGCAAAGCGGTGAATTAACGCTTCGAGGTATTTCTTGTCGCGGTCATCCAGCCCGGCGCTGTCCAGGCCCAGCTTGTCGAGGGCGCTGTGGGCGCGGCCAAGTTCAATGGTCGTTTCGCCCGCGACCTCAGCGTAGTCGCGCACCCGCCGCAGCAGTCGCTTGGCGATCCGCATGGTGCCGCGCGAACGTGCCCCGATTTCCAGCGCGGCCTGTTCATCCAGGCCAAAGCCTAGCAGCCGGGCGTCGCGCAGCAGGTTGGTGGCAATTTCCTCGGCGTTGTAATACTCCAGGTGCTCGATAATCCCGAACCGGCTACGCATCGGCGCGGTGATCAGACCGGGGCGGGTAGTCGCGCCGACCAGCGTAAAGCGCGGCAGCGGCAGCTCGATGGTGCGGGCGGCTGGCCCCTGCCCCAAGACGATATCCAGCTTGAAATCCTCCATCGCTGGGTAGAGGTGTTCCTCGGCCACGCGGCCCAGTCGGTGAATTTCGTCAATAAACAGCACGTCGCCTTCTTCCAGGCTGTTGGTCAAGATAGCCGCCAAATCGCCCGGTTTCTCGATGGCGGGGCCGGAAGTCGTGCGGATATTGACCCCCAGTTCGTAGGCAATGATGTAGGCCAGGGTCGTTTTGCCCAGTCCCGGAGGCCCGAACAGCAGCGTATGGTCGAGCGCTTCCTTGCGGCCCCGCGCGGCCTGAAGGTACACGCCCAGCTTGTCTTTCAGCTTGACCTGGCCGACATATTCGCTCAGCGTTTTGGGGCGCAGAGCCGCGTCCAGATTGGGGGCAGGATCGGTCATGCCCAGAGTCTAGCGCGGTTTTGTTGACAACAGAATATTTCAGGCACTTTCTTGGAAGCTGCGGGTAACCCCTTGGTCAGCCCTTTGGTCAGCCGCCGTAATCTCGCAGCAAGCCGGGCAGATCCCGCTGTAGGGTGCCGTCGATGGCCTCCCGATTGTTGTAGACCCGCACGAACTCTCCCGCTGGGGTAATCACGCGCACCTCGTCGCCGTGAATGCGTCCGGCCTGGGCAGCGCTGACATTCTCGTCGGCGGCGTCTGGAGAGGTAGCGGGGGCCGCAGCCTGAGCGCTGTGCTGAGCATGAGCGCCCGAGTCGGCGGGTATGGGCGCGACATTGGCGACATATAGGGCTTTGGCCGCCGCGTCGATGGTGGCAGACTGGCCTGTCAGTCCGGTAAACGCCGGGTCGAATTTGCTTAAATATTCACGCACCAGCTTGGGCGTATCGTTGGCCGGATCCACCGTCACGAACTGCACCTGAAGGTGTTTTTTTTGCTCGTCGCTGAGGCCCGCGTAGGTGTTCTTCAGGCTTGCCAGGGTCGCCGGGCACACGTCGGGGCAGTGCACATAACCAAAAAACAGCAGCCGCACCCGCCCGTCCGAGGCTGCCAGGGTGGTCGCCTGCCCCCGGTCATCAAGCAGGGGCAGCGCCGGAACCCGCACGGGCGTATCCAGCGCCGTGCCCCCGCGCAGTGGGCTGGGCGCGACACTCCGGTACAACAGCAAGCCCGCCAGCACAGCGGCAATAACAAGGAGTCCGGCAGTCAGCCACTTCATACGCTCAGGTTAGGCGCCGTGGGCTGGGCGAGTGTCCCCGAGACAACTACAACTTTTGCCTGATTCCTAGCCGCGCCTGTTGCGTCACACTGTGAGGGTGAGGCGAAGTCTGAGGGCCATACTGTTGCTGCTTATGCTGGCGGGTGCCGCGTATCTGCTGTGGCCCAGCGTGCAACGGGCGCAGCGGTACGCGGCACTGCTCAATGCCCCCGCGCCGACCACGCTTCCCAACCCGCTTCCCGGCAGACGGTTAGTCGATACCTGGGGCGGCGCCCGCAGCGGAGGCCGCCACCACGAGGGCATCGACATCTTTGCGCCTCGTGGCACGCCCATTCACGCCACCACGCGCGGCATCGTGCTGAATGTTGGCCCTAACGACCTCGGCGGGCGCACGGTCATGATTCTGGGGCCGGGACAACAGCGGCACTACTACGCGCATCTGGAGCGCTACCCCAACCTCGCACGCGGGCAATGGGTCAGCGCCGGGGACATCGTGGGCTACGTGGGCGACAGCGGCAATGCCAGAGGCACACCCACGCACCTGCACTACGGCCTCTATACCCTGCGCGGCGCGATCAATCCTTATCCGCTGCTGCGCCGCCCCTAACTGCTAGCGCACTACTGACGTATCAGAGTGGAGCGCAACCCGTGTACAAGCTGCGCTTTGACGGCGGGCCACTCGTCGGCCAGCACCGAGAACATCACACTGTCGCGCATGCTGCCGTCGTCGCGGCGCACATGGCGGCGCAGCACTCCTTCCCTGACGGCTCCCAGCCCCGCGATGGCCCGCTGCGAACGGATATTGCGGTTCCCAGTCTTGAGTTGCACCCGCTGCATGCTCATGCGCTCAAAGGCTTCTTCCAGCATCAGTTTTTTCATGCGGCGGTTGATCCCGGTGCCGTAATAACGCGGAGCCAGCCACGTCCAGCCGATCTCCAGCCCCGAGTGCGCCGTGCGGATGTCGCCGAAGCGGGTGCTGCCCGCCAGTTCGCCGCCCACCTCGATCACGAAGACCTGCTGATCGGGGGCCTCCAGCCCGGAGCGGTAATAGGTGGGCGTATTGGGTAGGGTGCCCATCAATGCCAATTCGTCCCTGTGCTCGGTCGCCAGCCCACACAGCGCCGGAATATCGGCCTCGGTCAGCGGGCGCAGGGTCAGCTCGGCGTCTTTGAGGGTCACGTCATGCTGCATACCTGAATGTAGCGAAAAAAGGAGCTTACTGGGCCTCGTCGAAATTGATATCGTACTTGGGCCAGGGCAAATGCTCGCCGGAACGGGGTTCTCCGGGCTGGGCCGTCCAGCGGTCAGAAGGGTCATAGCGACCGGCCCCCTGCCCGGAATCGTCGTCAGTATCAAACTCTCCTGCCCCTGTCTGGCCCGCCCCTGTCTGATCTGCCTCTGGCTGGCGGCTGACCCGGCCCGCCGCCCACCAGCTGCCCAGCCCGCTGCCGATCAGGTCAAACCACCAGTCGCCGATGCCCGCCTCACGCGGTGGCACAAACGCCTGGTGAACTTCGTCCAGTGCCCCGAACCAGGCCGCCAGAACCCAGGCCAGCTGCCAGTTGCCGCTCGCCTTACCCAGCGAAAACCCCAGGGCGAGATAGGCCGAAGCGTGCGCGACCCAGTCAATAGGATGCGGTAGGGGAACCGGGGTGCTGCTCCTGGAACTTAGAAACCAGATCAGCCCGGCCAGCAGCAGAGTGGGAAGCCACCAGAGCGGCTTTCCTCGGCGCAGAGGGACGTTCAATGCCCGTGCGCTCCATGCTCGCCCCTGGGATGTTCGCACAGCTCGATCAAGGTGCCCGCGCCCCACTTCGGGTGCAGAAAGATTACGCGGGTGCCGTGTAGCCCCGGCCCCGGCTGCTCCGTCAGGAAGGTGGCCCCGCCCGCCCGCAGACGCGCGATTTCGGCGTCGATGTCCTCGACGCGGTAGGCGGTGTGGTGCAGGCCAGGGCGGTTCTTTTCGAGGAACCGTGCAATGGCGCTGTCAGCCCGCACGGGCGCGAGCAGTTCGATCATCGTTTCTCCGGCGCGGAACACGCGCACGTTGACGCCCTGAGACTCAACCAGTTCGTCCTCGCCTTCGGGCGACAACCCCAGCGCCAGATAGGGTGCACTTCCTGCATCGAGGTCGGGGGTAGCAATGCCGATGTGATCAAGCCGTTGAACCATAGCTACAGCGTACCGCGCTGAGCGTTAACCGCCACGCAGCGACCGCTACAATACTAGGCGTGTCCCCTATCGCCGTAGTCGCCGTTCTGGTGTCGTACCTGCTCGGGTCCATTCCAGCCGCCGCCTGGGTGGCCCGCTCACGCGGTGTGGATATCCGCACCGTGGGCAGCGGCAACAGCGGCGCGACCAACGTGCTGCGCTCGCTGGGCAAGGGGCCTGCGCTGGCGGTCGCCATTTTCGACATCCTTAAAGGTGTCCTGGCCGTGGTGATCGGGCGGCTGCTGGGACTGGACGCGCCACTCGCGGCGTTATGTGGAATTGCCGCTGTCGTGGGGCACAATTTCAGCCCTTTCCTGGCCTTCCGGGGCGGCAAAGGTGTGGCGACCAGTTTCGGGGTGGTGACAATGATTCATCCACTGGTGGGGCTGGGCGCATTCGTCCTGGCGATCTTTTGCATGTGGCTTACGCGCTTTGTCAGTGCAGGCAGCATCATGGGCGCGGCGGGCGTCATCGTCATGATCTGGCTGGTGCCCGCGCCGCTGTGGATGATTGTGTCGGTGTCTTTCCTGGCCCTGCTGCTGGTCTGGCAGCACCGCGAAAACATCAAAAAACTGACTTCCGGCACCGAAAGACGCCTGGGAGAAAAAGCCGAGTAATTTCACCACACTAACGGAGTCAGCATGGCCGTCAGAACTCGCATTTATGGCAAGGAAGCCATTTTCAGTCAGGGGCACTGGGGGCCTGCGAGGATGAGTCGCTCGAAGCCATGCTTCAGGCCCTGAGCGATCCACGTGCCATGACCGCCGAGGAAGAGGAAAAGTACGCCCTGTACGCCGCCGGGCGCTACAGCGGCTCTGTTTTCAGGCAAACGCCTGGGAAGTGGCCCCCCTCCCCGAACCCGAAATCAAGGTGGCAGACTTTCAGCTGCCCAACAAGGCACCGGGGCAGGGCGGCGGCCTCTTCGGACTGTTCCGGCGCAAGAAGAAATAAAATGGTCCAGACTGGGGTTAGGGCATGTCGCCGCCCGGACTACCTTTTGCCGACGCCCCTTGACCCCCTGCGCCAGAACCTTTAGCCTGAAGCTATGAGGCCCGCCGCGACCACCATTACCCCGTGAGGGCGGTGTCGTGACAGGCAGCCGCCCCGCAAGACATGCGCGGGCGGTTTTTTTATTGGAGGGCAAGGTATGCGCGTAGCGATTGTGGGAGCCACCGGAGCCGTGGGGCACGAGCTGATGCAGGTGCTCGAAAAGTCCAAGTTACAGATCGACGAGTTGCAGCTGTACGCCTCGCCCCGCAGCGCCGGGAAGACCCTGCCGTTCAAGGGTAAGAACCTGACCGTGCAGGCGACGCCCGAAGGCCCCATCGACGCCGACGTGATTCTGGCAAGCGCGGGCGGCAGCATCAGCAAGGCGCTGGCGCACAGGTGGGCCGAGGGCGGCGGCGTGGTCATTGACAACTCCAGCGCCTTTCGCTACGACGAAGGTGTGCCGCTGGTCGTGCCCGAAGTCAACGGAGAAGCCGCGCTGAAGCACCAGGGCATCATTGCCAACCCCAACTGCACCACCGCGATTGCCGTCGTGGCGGTGGCCCCGATTCACCGCAAATACGGCGTGAAGCGCATGATCGTGTCTACCTATCAGGCGACCAGCGGCGCGGGTCAAAAAGGCATGGACGAGCTGCTGGAGCAAACCCGAGTGCAGCTTAACGGCGGCGTGGCGGGCCATAAGGAATTTGCCTACCCGATTCCCTTCAACGTGATTCCGCAGGTCGATGTGTTCCTGGACAACGCCTACACCAAAGAAGAAATGAAAGTAGTCTGGGAAACCCACAAGATTCTGGGCGACGACAGCCTGAAGGTCAGCTGCACCTCGGTCAGAATTCCGACGCTACGCACTCACAGCGAGGCCATCACGCTGGAACTCGGGAGACCTGCCACGCCCGACGAAATCCGCGAACTGCTTTCTCACACGCCGGGCGTGGAAGTGCGTGACAACCCCGCCGAGAAGCTCTATCCCATGCCCCTGACCGCTAGCGGCAAATACGATGTGGAAGTCGGGCGCATTCGCGAGAGCCTCGTGTTCGACGGCGGCATCGACCTGTTCGTGTCGGGCGATCAACTGCTTAAGGGTGCTGCGCTGAATGCCGTACAAATCGCCGAATACCTACAGGAAAAAGGCGCGATCAGGCAAAGCCAGCGGGCCTGAGACAGCGCCGCCTTCAAATAAGCTGGGGCTTTACGCTCCGGCTTTTTGTGGCGTGTTCCAGAGCAGCTTTCATCACGCTCTTTGGCGAACCCTATGCGGACTGCCGAGTGAATCTAGTTATTTCAAAGGCAATCCGGGCGGATGCGAGAAGACAAAATGCGGGTTTCGCGGTGTGGCCACTGGCAAGACGCTCCCTGTTGAGTGCTGGGCTTCTCAGTTCCAGACACGGCAGACTGAGGTCATGCAGCGCCCCCCCTCTGTCAAGCCTTTGCCGGAGCGCCAATCGCCCGTTACCCAGGCCGCCGCCCTCACTGGGCTGATGATCGCCGTTATGTGGGCCGAGGAAATCGTGGACTTCAGCATATTCCGGGGGCAACTGAACTCCTTCGGGATCGAGCCGCGCGATCCGCATACCTTCTGGCACATCTTTACCGCGCCCTTTGTGCACGCCGGTTTTCCGCACCTGATCGCGAATACGGTACCTTTCGCGGTGCTGGCCTTTATGAGCGCCGTACGCAGCGTCGGGCGTTTCGTGAGCGCCACCTTCCTGATCGTCCTGATCGGAGGCACGCTCGTGTGGCTGTTTGGCCGCAGCAGCGTGCATCTGGGAGCCAGCGAACTGATCTTTGGCTACTTGGCCTACCTGATCGGCGTGGGCTGGTGGGAGCGCACCCCGGTGGCCCTCGGCATCGCGGTGGTGGCTGTAGCGCTTTACGGCGGCATCATCTGGGGCGTGCTTCCCAGCAACCCCATGATTTCCTGGGAAGCCCACCTATTCGGCTTTATCGGCGGTCTGCTCGCCGCCCTGCTGATTCATGGGCGACGCCCTGCCAGCAGCGCAGGCCGCCCGGTTCGCTAACCGCACAACAAACCCGGGCCGAACCCGCGTGGCAGGTCAGCCCGGCAAATGCTGGTGTGTTTACTTTTACTTAGTGCTGCCACCCGACGGCGTGGTTGGTGATGTGGTTGGTGACGTGGTGGCGCTGCCACTGGCCCCACCTGCACCCGTACCAGTCGTGCCCGTATCAGTTGTGCCTGTACCAGTCGTACCTGTGCCCGCTGCCGGAGCAGCCGCTTTTTCGGCGGCGGCCACACGCTTGGCCTGATCGGCCAGAACCGTCTTAAGGTTATCGACTGGCTTGAGCTTGGCCACTTCAGTTTTCAGGAACTCCTGGGCTGCCGTGGACTTCTTGGTGCTCAGTACCTGCGACTCGAGCTGAGTACGAACCTCGTTCAGCGGCTTGGTCTCGGCTTTCTTAAGGTCGCGGACATACGCCACCGAGAACCGCTTACCGACTGGTACAACGGCGCTCAGGCTGCCTTCACCCACGCTGCGCAAAGGGGCAGCGAAAACGGCGGCCTCGACTTTGGGGTCCAGCTTACTGGGAGCCTGCGGCGTCGCGGTGGTGACCGTTCCGCGTTCCGACACGGTAGCCCCGGCTTTGGTCGCAGCCACTGTAAAGTCACCCGAGCCGTTCCAGTCGGCCTGGAACGCAGCAGCCTGATTGCGGTCTTTAAAGCTGGCCTCATCGACCGTGGCGCTGGGCGGGGTCTGAAACTGCTTGATGTTCTCCTGATAGGCCTTCTGCACGTCGGCGCCAGTAACCTTGACATCGCGGGCACCATAGGCTCCCAACGTGGCGGCCATTTCCTGACGGTTGCCCACCAGATTCAGGCCCAGGTTCTTGGCGACGGTCGGGGCTGCGTAACCCGTCAGCAACTGCTCGACAATCTGCGGCTTGAACCCGGTGTTCAGCATGCCGCTGATCTGCTCGGGCGGCATCTGCTGCAACATCATGGCGACCTGCTGGTTCCCGACCACCTGCGCGACCAGCTCCGAGTATTTGATGTTCTGCCCAGCGACGCTCGCCACCACCGGATCAACCACCTGCCAGTCGGGAGACACGTACTCGATCTTGGCCCCCTTCTGCAAACCGTCGCTCCAGGCTTCGAGCGCCTGATCCTTCTTCTGGTTGCTGACGGCGGTCATCACGTCGCTTTTGGCCTCGTCGAAAGTCTTGGGCGTGGGCGGCAGGTACTTTTCGACCTTGACGATATAGAACTTGCCGCCGCTGGCAATCACGTCGGTCAGGCCGCCGCCCGTCAGGGCAAACGCCGCCGCCGCTACATCCGTGGGGATCACGACCCGGCTAACCGGCTTGGGAGCGCCGTTTTCAAGCGGTCCCAGTGCGCCGCCACGGTCCTTGTTCTCGGTGCTGTGCTCGCCTGCCAGCCGAGCAAAGTCGGCTCCACCTTTAAGCTGCTTTAGCAGGTCGTCGGCCTTGGCCTTGTCGGTCACTACGATCTCGCGCCCTACGATCTGGGCCTCGGTCTGGTACTGATCGCGGTTGAGGCCAAAGTACGCTTTGGCCTCGGCTTCGGTAGCCGCCGGAGCCGCCGCCTTGAGCGCGTCTACCTTGCGCTGAATTTGCAGGCCGTCGTGAACCTGCTGACGGTACAAGGAATCGGAAAGGCCCACCCGTTGCAGGGCGTCAGTCCAGGCCTTGTTGTCGGTCAACTTAGCTTCTTCACGGGTCTTTTTGACCTGGGCATCGACATCGGCGCGGCTGACTTCAATATCCTTAGACCCCTGCTTGTACAGTTCGTTCTGCACGGCGCGGGCGGCCACCACGGTCTTGAAATCGTCCCCCAGTACGCCGGTCGTGATGCCCAGCACCGGGTTGCTCTGCCGCAGGGTTGCGAGTTCCTCGGCGCTGATGGTGCTGCCGTTGACCTTGATGGCCGGAGTGCCCTGTGGGCCAGTCAGACCGCCGCTGCCGCGCTGCTGATAGACATAGGCCGCGCTCCCCCCGATCATAAGCGCGGCGAGAAGGCCCATTAGGGCTGTTTGTACAGGTTTGCGACTCACTTGATCTCCTTGTAGCGAAGTGCTAGCGTACCTGAGCTATGCACTCGTAGCTCAGGTGGATAGAGCGTTGGCCTCCGAAGCCAAAGGCCACTGGTTCAAGTCCAGTCGAGTGCACCACAACCGCAACACCGAATTGCGCCGCCTTCACGGGTGGCGTTCGTGTTGTGTTCTGCCAGTCAGTACTGGACATGTGGGATGATTGCCGGAGACACACAAACTGAATTCTAGCATGCTCGGTTAAACCAGCATGAAGCCAAAACTTCGGCAGCGACACTATTTCTGGCAGTAGAGCGGGCCATACGGATTCCGATTGAATTACCACGTACCTGATTCGGTCCGGGCGGAGGCGAGCAGGGAAAGACAGGGGTTTCGCAGTATGGACTCGCAGAGCCGCCTGCACAGCTACAGCTGGCTCTTTTCCAGGTGTGACGGAATTGAGCGCAGGCCTTATCAGTACTATCAGTGCCGACCACCCAACTTTCCATTCCAAACCGCAGTCCCGAATCCGCGTATGGTGTTCGGGTGCGTCCTGCCCTGCCCACTCTACTGGCGCTCTCTTTGCTGGGAGCCTGCGCCAAGTACGCCCCCGACGACCTGACCAGCCAGGTCATGTTCACGGCTGCCGGTTCCTATGATGCCAGCGCCGATACCCGGCCCCGCCTAGGCAAAGGCATGCGCCGCGTCACCTGGAAAACTCGCCCGCCACTGGCGGCACAGAGTGTGAATGTGGACTATAACAGCGACGCCCGCCCAATCGCCTGGACCATGACCATAGAACGGCCCAAATTCAGCGCGGGTGCTCTGGCAGGCCGGGGAGCGCAACAGCTCACCACCCCTGCCGGGCCTGCTTTGCTGATTACGTCGGGCACCCTAAAAAACGTACTTGTTCTGAAACAGGCCTCGGGGTTACAGCTCATGACCCGAGGGTACGCCGCCCAGCAGAGACCAGAGCTTCTGGCCAGCTTTCATAGCTATTGATGACGCGGTAGGTTGGTAGCGGCCAGTAGGCTGTGGAAAGCACCGGGGTTTGGCGACCCAGACTCCTGACCCGGCAGCAACTGGAAAAACGCCCCCTTGCGGCGTTGCTCTTCTTGAGGAATAGAACGCCTGCATCGCGCAGCGTTACTAGCCCCCCCCCCCTCGGCCAGGTGAGTGTTCCTGGCCTGCCTACCCTCAGCGGACGAGGTTACGGCCTGCATTCTTGGCCTCATACAGGCGTTCGTCGGCACGCGCGAACAAGGTATCTATATCGTCGTCATGCCGGACAGAGGCCACGCCGAAGCTGGCTGTGACCTCCAGACCCGCTATCGGGCTGATGCTGACCTGCTCACGGAGATGCTCGGCTAGCGCCATAGCGTCGGGACGGGCCATGCCGGGAATGATGACCAGAAACTCCTCACCGCCCCAGCGCCCCACGCTGCCTCCCATGCCCCCGACATTGCGCCGCAACCGTTTGGCGAACGAGCGCAGCACGTCATCCCCGGCACTGTGCCCGTGCTGATCGTTCACACGCTTGAAATGGTCGATATCGGTCATGATGACGCTCAGCGGGGTTGCGCTCTTGTGGGCATGGCGTATGGCCCGCCTCAATTCCTCTTCGAGCGCCGCACGCCCCTGAACACCGGTCAAAGCGTCGCGCCGCGCGGCCCGCAGTTTGTCGCTGGCCTGATCGTGCAGCACCACGTTCTGTTCGATAAACTGCATAAAAATGAAATTGATGATACACAGCCCCAACAGCACGACTCCGCTCGTGACCCAGAAAAGCATCGACTGAATGGGCATGTAGACCACCACCAAGGCCCCCAGTCCCAGCCCCAGAAGCACGGAAAGAGCCGTGCCGGTGACCGAACCCAGCATGACGCAGAACGAGGTGCTCATAAACATGATCCAGAGCACCAGCGGGGCCGGGGACAGGCCATGCTTAAGTGCCTGACCGCCCCCGAACCACAGGGCCAGAATAACCAGAATATACGTCGCTAGCTTGATCAGGCGGTTTTTCAGAAGCCCTAGAGTGTTAAGAAGCAGATAGACCAGAACGCCAGCCACGCCCCACCAGCGCCCTGATTCTAATTCGCTTGTCTGAGCCGGAATCTTCAGAAGATGAACCAGCAAAAAGTACAGCAAAAAAGCTGCGCCGCCAACCAGCCTCACCTGACCGCGAGTACGCTCGAGCAGATGTTCAGCCGATTGGGGTAGGGTCTGGGGCATAATCTGAAAAAAGTTTAGGTAAGGGGCTCTGACAAAGGTATACGTAGTTCTCTGGCGGCTGCTTTCTTAAGGTCGGGGGCTGGTCAAGTAAGAAAGCCTCTCTGGGTACCTGCCGGGTGATGAGGGCGTCACCTCTCAGGGCAGAACAAGTAAGCAAAAAAAGCTCTCGGGAGAAGTGGACTCGTAGAGCTGAGAAGCAGAGCGGGTTTGGACCCTTTTCCCAGACCTGCGTCCCTTTAGCCAAGAACTGCCTAGCAGAGCATATAGTCATAATCACTAAAGGATTGAAGACACAGGTCAATCCTTTGCGTTCAGCAAACACCAGACGCAGCCCCACAAACCACCAAAATAAGGCCAGAAAGCCGAGAACAGAAACGTCCGGTTCCCAGTTTCTTGGCCTTGAAATGACCGTACCCAGTTAACGCTCTCATACGGACTCCGCGGGTGGAGTTGGCCACCCGGCCTATTGGCGGGTTGTCAATGAAACAGACGGCACTCTGTATGAGACCACAGTTCCAAACTCACGGGTGCTGACTCACCAACAAAAGCGTAGAAGGGTTGAGCTTACAAAAGGCTTACAAAGATAGTACAGGAGCAGGCCGGTTCACACCGCAAGCCTGAGCGAACCCTTTGGCACTCAATCAGGACAGCAGTTCGCCAGGCCCAAAGAACAGTCCCAGTTCACGCTGGGCACTTTCAGGGCTGTCACTGCCGTGCGTCACGTTTTCACCCGTGGTCGTGGCAAAATCTGCACGAATGGTGCCCGGAGCAGCGTTGGCGGGATTGGTCGCGCCCATCATACCGCGCCACCCGGTAATAGCGTTTTCGCCTTCCAGGGCAATCGCCACCACGGGACCACTGGTAATAAAGTCCACCAGCTCACCAAAAAAGGGGCGCTCCTTATGCTCGGCGTAGTGCGACTGAGCCAGTTCACGGCTTATCATCATCTGCTTGAGGCCCACGACGCGGTAGCCCTTACGCTGAAGGCGAATAAGAATTTCCGGGGTCAGACCACGACGCACACCGTCGGGTTTAATCATTGCAAAAGTGCGTTCCATGCTAGGCAGCAGCATAGCAGGCGCAGACGCGTCCGGCGGCGTGTTCGTTCGGCACAAAAGGCCACAAACACCCTGGCTTTTGCAAGCCAACCGCTCTGAAGGTGCCGGACTTGCCTTCACGCCGCCCAACTTGTGCTTTAGCCTGAGCCATGCAAGATGTTCTAGTTATTGGCGCGGGACTGGCGGGGTTAACGGCGGCGCGAGTGCTCAGCCGCGCCGGGCAGCGGGTGCGCGTGCTGGAAGCGGCGCCCTCCGTCGGCGGGCGGGTGCGTTCACGGCAGATCGGCGGGTTTACGCTGGACGCGGGGTATCAGGTGCTGTTTCCGGCGTATCCGGCGGTGCGCCGTCACCTCAGCCTGCCGGACCTCGATCTGGTGCCCCTGCCCTCGGCGGCGGCGGTGCGGCTCGGAACACGCGCCGACATCGTGGGCGACCCCTTGCGCGACCCCGCGGGCATTCCGGGCACCATCTCGACCTCGCTGCTTCCTTTCGGCGACAAACTCAGGCTGGCGCGGCTGGCCCTGCAACTGCGCGGCCCAGCCCCCCACGAACTGCTGAACGGTGCCGACGAGAGCACCGAGCAGTTTCTCAGGCGCACAGGGTTTTCCGGGGCGACTATCGATCATTTCTTCCGGCCTTTTTTCGGGGGCATCTTTTTGCGGCGCGATCTCTCGACGTCGGCGCGGCTGTTCCGCTATTACTTCCGGATGCTGATAGACGGTGGGGCGGCCCTGCCAAAAGGCGGCATGAGTATCCTGGCCGGGCAACTGGCCGTGGGACTAGAGATCGAATGCGGCGTGCGGGTCGACCGGCTGATCTGCCACGGGCCGCAGGTCACGGTGCGAACCTCGCGGGGGGAACTTGATGCCCGGCACGTGGTCGTAGCGACCGACCCCCGCACCGCGCAGGCCCTGACTGGCGCAGACACCGACCGGGGCAGCGTGGCGAGTACCTACCTGTACTACGCCAGCGCTACCCGGCTGGACTCGCAAAAGAGGCTGCTGCTCAACCTCGACGGCGGGTATATCCACAATGCCCACTGGCTCAGCAACGTGATTCCGGCGCGTGCCCCGGCAGGCCAGCACCTGCTGACTGTGACCGTGCTGGGGCAGCCCGAGCTGGACAACGTGGCGCTGGACGACCTAGCACTCGATGCCCGCGTGCGCGGCGAACTGAGCCGCTGGTATCCGGCGCAGGAGGTGGCTGGCCTGCAAACCCTGGGCACCGAGCGCATAGCCCACGCCCAGTTCGAGCAGCCCGCTGACTATGCCCGCCGCCTGCCCGGTCACGCGACTCCCCTGCCCGGCGTGGTGCTGGCGAGTGAAGTGACGTCTATGAGCGGGATTCAGGGCGCGATGGAAAGCGGCGAAAAGGCGGCGGCCATCGTGCTGGGCGACCTTCAGGCCATGAGCCGCCCGAGGGGAGCATGAGCGCCCGCCTGGATCATCTGGTGGTCGCCGCCCGCACGCTGGAAGAGGGCCGCGCCTGGCTCGAAAACCGTCTGGGAGCGCCGCTGCACACTGGAGGAGAGCACCCCACTTTCGGCACCCACAACCTGCTGCTGTCGCTGGGAAGCAGCTATCTGGAAGTGATCGCGCTTAATCCGGCGGCCCCGCAGCCCCCGCGCCCGCGCTGGTTCGAGCTGGATACTCCCGCCATGCAGCGGCGGCTGAGCGCTGGCCCGGCCCTGATTCACTGGGTCGCGGCTGTAGATCAGCTGCCGCCTGACTCCGCTTTGCTGAGTCCAGGGGTACTGGATTCAGGAGTACTGGGTTCAGAGGTGCTAGAGCTGACACGCGGCGACAACCGCTGGCAGCTGACCGTCCCCGCCGACGGTTCTCTGCCGCTGGGCGGCGTAGCCCCTTCACTGATCCGCTGGCACACGCCTGCTCCAGCCACGCGCCTGCCCGGACGGGGCGTGCGGCTTACGCGGCTGCGTCTGGGGACTCCACAGCCCGACTTGCTGCGTGACATACTAAAACGGATCGATTTTACCGGTGAGGTGGCTACGGAAGCGGTCGAAGTGTACGAGGCGCGGCAGACCGAACTACGGGCCTTACTCCTGACCCCAAACGGCCCCGCCGAGCTATAAGCCTCTTGTCCGACCACGTGAGTTGACATGTACGGCCCCCCTGTCACAGGGCTTATTTCCCTCCCCCACTCACCCAAAGCCCTCATTCACCGTAACTCCTTGAGCGCGAACCCCGTGGTTTTCCTTCTCGCCTCTGCTCGGATTGAATCCGAGAGAACCAGATTCAATCGGAATTCGTGTTCTGTTGCGTTCCAGACGGCTGCTTTCAGCTTTCCTCTGCCCTGAGTTATTCAACCGTCCGAACCGTTTACTCACCCAAAGAGAGAGCCAAGTTATGACTACGCACGTACACCTGAAAGTCAACGGTCAGACCCGCAGCCTCGACCTCGATCCACGCGTCAGCGTCCTCGACGCCCTGCGCGACCACCTCGGCGTTATGTCGGTTAAAAAGGGCTGTGACCACGGCCAGTGCGGAGCCTGCACCGTTCTGGTAGACGGCCAGCGGGTGCTGTCTTGCCTGTGCCTCGCGGCCTCGTATGACGGCGCGGAAATTGTGACCGCTGAGGGCCTGGGCACGGTGGACCACCTCGGCGACATGCAACAGGCTTTTCTGGAACACGACGGATTTCAGTGCGGTTACTGCACGCCGGGCCAGATCTGCTCGGCGGTGGGGATGCTCGGCGAGTACGCCGCCGGAATGCCCAGCCACGTGACACCCAGCCACCTGATTGCCGACGTGAACGCGCCCTTTGAGCTGAGCGACGAGGAAATCCGCGAGCGCATGAGCGGCAACCTCTGCCGCTGCGGGGCCTACGTGAATATTGTTGCGGCCATCCGTGAAGTCGCCGACTCACAAGTTACCCAGGTGGTCGAGCCGCTGCCCGTTCCCACCACCGCCGGAGCCAGACGATGAAACCCTTTACCTACGAACGCGCCGCAAGTGTGCCCGACGCGCTGGCAAAAATCACGGCCCAGGGCGCTTTTCTGGCAGGAGGCACCAATCTGGTCGATCATTTGCGCCTGGGTATTCGCACGCCCGATCAGCTGGTCGACGTGTCACGCCTCGACCTGAGCGAGATCACCGAGCTGCCGAGCGGCGGTCTGCGGGTCGGCGCTCTGGTCAAAAACAGCGCTATGGCGGCCAACCCGCTGATTCGCCAGCACTATCCCTTTGTGTCCGAAGC
Organism: Deinococcus sp.; assembly: GCF_018260405.1. GTDB lineage: Bacteria > Deinococcota > Deinococci > Deinococcales > Deinococcaceae > Deinococcus. The sequence goes on along the minus strand of NZ_JAGLBG010000007.1, from coordinate 131 downwards.
CTTACTGGCAGGCGCTTCGGGGCAGCTGCGGAACATGGCGACCACGGGCGGCAACCTGCTGCAACGCACCCGTTGCGTGTACTTTCAGGACCTGACCACGCCGTGCAACAAGCGCGAGCCGGGGTCGGGCT
>NZ_JAGLBG010000079.1 GCF_018260405.1 Deinococcus sp. | reverse complement strand
TCGCTAGGGTAAGCTGCGCGTTCCACCGTTAAAGCCTAAAACATTTCCCATGGTTAGGGCCTCAGACAGCCTCTGAAATAACCAGGTTCAAGCAGCAGTCCGTACAGGCTCGTCATCAATATTGTCGGTCGTTTATCAAACTGTTCCTGGCGTGGACACATTCGCCCAGACCACGCGGCAGGGGCTAGACTGAGGGCAACGCACAATTCAGTTTTTTGGAGGTACTGCCATGTCCGATGCCACACCCCGCCCCGCGCAACCCGAACGCCTTATGCCCCCCGAAAGTGTCCTGAAGCGGCTACGGTACGACCCCGCGCCTGATATCGAGCGGGCCAACCGCGACCCAGACACCTTCTGGCTATCGCAGGCCCGACAACACGAGTGGACACGCGAACCCACCCAGGCCCTGAAGTGGGAACGCCCAAATCACCAGTGGTTTGCCGACGGCGAGACCAACATCACGCTGAACGCGCTTGACCGTCACGCCCGGGGCGAGGCCCGCACCCGCGCCGCGCTGATCTGGATCTCGGAGGACGAGCAGGCGCACATCTACACCTACGGCACGCTACTCGACCGCGTGGAGCGCTTTGCGGCGGGACTGCGGTCTATCGGGGTGCAAAAGGGTGACCGGGTGGTCATCTACATGCCACTGACGCCCGAAGGCGTAATCGCCATGCTCGCCTGTGCGCGGCTGGGGGCGGTGCATAGCGTGGTATACGCGGGCCTGGGGGTTGGGGCGCTGCGCGACCGTATTCAGGACGCCGGAGCTAGGCTGGTTATCACGGCCAACGTGGGCTACCGCCGGGGCAAGGTCGTGGACCTGTACTCAATCGCCGCCGCCGCGATTCAGGACCTGGTAGGCGTGGATTACCTCGTGCTGCACGAGCGCGGCGATGGAATGCACCGCGAACGCGACAGCCGCACGGTGGATTTCAGTGACCTGATGAAGGTGGGCAAGGCCGAGGCCGTGACCGTCGCCTCCGAGGACCCGCTGTTCGTGCTGTATACCTCGGGCAGCACGGGCAAGCCGAAAGGGGTGGTGCATACCCACGGCGGGTACATGGTGGGCACGTCCTATCACCTCAAAGCCTTTCTGGACGTAACGCCGGGCGACGTGTTCTTTTGCACCAGCGACATCGGCTGGATCGTGGGGCACAGCTACATCGTGTACGGCCCACTGGTGTCGGGCGCGACCATCATGTTCCGCGAGGGAGCGCCGGATTTTCCTGACCCCGGCGTGCTGTGGCGGCTGATTGAAAAATTCGGCGTGAACGTGCTGCTGACCGCCCCCACCACCCTGCGAATGTTCATGAAGCTGGGCGCGGAAGTTCTGAAACCCTATGACCTAAGCACCTTGCGGCTGGTCGCCTGCGCGGGCGAGGCGCTGAACCCCGAGGCATGGCGCTGGGCGCAGGAACATGTCTGCGGCGGCCTGGGCGAGGGCGCACACGGCATTGTCGTGGACAACTGGTGGCAGACCGAACTGGGCGCCCCGACCATCGGCACGCACGCCCGCTGGCCCGCCAAACCCGGATTCGCCGGGAAACCACTGGCCGGGGTAGACGCCGACGTGGTAGACAAAAACGGCGACCCGGTGCCCGAGGGTCAGCAGGGCTTTCTGGTTATCCGCAAGCCCTTTCCGAGCATGATGCGCGGCATGTACGGCAACGACGAAAAGTACGCCGCCATGTGGAACGAGAATCCGGCGGGCTACACCTCGGGCGACCTCGCCATGAGAGACGCCGAGGGCTATATCAGCATCCTGGGGCGCAGCGACGACGTGCTTAGCGTGGCCGGGCACCGCATCGGCAGCGCGGATGTCGAGGACGCGCTGGTCAGCCACCCCGCCGTGGCCGAGGCCGCCGTGATCGGTATTCCCGATTCACTGAAGGGAGAAGCGATTATCGCGCATGTCATCTTGCGCCGGGGCTTTGAGCAGCAGGTGGGGCGCGGGCTGCAGGCCAGCATCACTGAACACGTGCGGCGCGAACTTGGCCCTATTGGCACGCCCGCCGAAATCCGGGTAGTCGAGAGTCTGCCCAAGACCCGCAGCGGCAAGATCATGCGCCGCGTGCTGCGGGCACAGGCCCTGGGGCAAGACCCCGGCGACCTGAGCACGCTGGAAAGCTGAAGGCCCTCAGCCAGCCAAAAGGCCCCCGCCGCCAGATGTGCCGGGGCCTTTTTTGCCCTCCTTGCTACTTGACCGAAGGTGCCTTCTTGACTGGAAGCGTCGTCGTATTGCCAGTAGCTTGAGTGCCAGCAGCTTGAGTACCAGCGACTTCATCGGCGCTGCTCTTATGCGGGTCGGCAGAAGGAGCCGATGGCCCGGACGCAGAAGCCGTGGCAGAGAGGTTCGTTTCACCCTCCTGAAATTCACCGCTGATATTTCCCTCACCCGCCTTAACCACATAGACCTCGTTGGTGTCGAGGTTATACACGATCAAGCCGTCACTCAGTCGCAGCACGTCGCCGCCCTTGACGCTTTCGGCGGGGTTGTTCTGGGTAGCATAGAGCCGCGCCTCGTTTTTGGCATCGTCGTATTCCACACGGGCGGCCCTGCTGATGCGCCCGCCCTGGCTCCGCAGCACCACGTCACCGACCAGCACGGTTTTTTCGGCGTCCACGTTGACCTCGATGCTCTGGCTGCTGCCCGACAGCGGGTCCTTGTCGTTGTCGCGCCGGAAGGTGATCGGGCCGTCAATGCGGGCCACGCCGTCGGTCTCGTCGTAGACTAACTTTTGCCCGCGCAGCCGGGTCTTGCCCTGGGTCACATAGACGGTGCCTGCCACCGGTTTAGGCTGCGAGGCGACCCCGCACAGGCTGAGGCGATCCTTGGCGCCGGAGGGGGCCTGATCCAGAAACTGGGCGGTTCCTGCGCTGGCCTCGACCCGTCCGTCGCTGCCTTCCTGACCGTCTTTGGGGGGCTTTTGCGTGACCATCGCTAGCGGCACCCGGATCACGTTCTTGTCGATGATGATGCGAATACCGCCCGGCCCACTCTCGCTGAACACCCCGACATTGGGGGCGTCAGCGGGTTCGTCGTCACGCGGGCTGCACACCGTATAGATGCCGGTGTCGTCGCTGATGCCGGTGCGAATCACTAGAATGCGCCGCTCTTTATCATCTTTGCCCTGGCGACTCAGGGCCATGCACGCCTGCTCGGAGCCTTCCACGCAGCGCCCGGCCTTCTCGTGCTCGGTGGGGTCGTTGTTGCCGGTGTCGGGTTGATCTGCGCCGTTGGCAGCGTTGGCCGGGTCGGCAGGTTGCGCCGCCGGAAGCGGAGAGGGCGCTCCGGCTGGTGACTGGCTACCTGATGGTTGGCTGCCTGATGACTGGCTGCCTGCTGGTTGGGCGGCTGTACCGGGCAGAGGTTGCGCCGGAACAGTCGGCTTGACCAACGGGGAGGGCGCAGCCGAAGAGCTACCCGGCGAGGGTGCAGGAACCTTCAGCGTGCTCTGACCCACCGTTGGGGTCGGGCTGCCCGACTTGATAACCACCGGAGCCACCATCGGCGCGGGCGTCAGCGTGGGCGGCGCTGAGGGGGGCAGGCCCGGCTGACCAGCGGCCCAGGCCGAAACCGGGCCGACCAGCAGCGCCAAGAGCAGCAACCTTGTCCGGCGCGTCACATTACTTTTCGGTCCGCAGCTTGAACGGATCGGTGGGAATGGTGAATCTGGAGTTCTTGACGCTCACGCGGCCAAAGTCGGTGCGCTGCTCCAGATAACCGCTGGCTGGGGCACGCAGGGTCACCTTGCTTTTGCTGTCCACGCTGACGGCATTGCCAACCACGTAAGCCACATTCTTCTTGTCGTCGTAATACACCGCGTCGCCGGTGGTGGTCTGCGTGCCCTGCACCAGTTTCACGCCGCCCTTGACGTACAGGGTCTTGCTTCTGGTCAGCGCCCGCACTTCCTGGCCCGAAATCACCAGTTCCTTCTGATTGCTCTTGGCGGCGCGGGTCAGGGTCGGGGTGCCGGTCAGCTGGGCCAGTTCGCGGTCCTCATCGAAGATCAGCTTGTCGGCTCGCCCCGTCTGGTTGCCGCTGATAAGCTGCACGCCCCCAGTGCTGGTCGAAACGTTGTTGTCCACGTCCAGACTCATCTGGCTGGCCTTGATGCTCACGGGGTCGCTGCTGTCGTTCTTTTCCGGCACGAAGGTCGCGCTGGGGTTCCCGCTCAGCAGGCCCTGCCCGCTAGCCTCACTGTACGCCAGTTGCTCGCCCGCCGCGCTCAGGCGGCCACGCGTGACCTGAATGTTGCCGCTGAAATCAGCCAGCCGCTTGCCCTTGGCCTCGATGATCGGGGTGCCTTTGGGGGCCGTAAGCACCGCCTGCTGCGCCGTGATCTGAAGGCTGCTGACGGTCGCCTTGACCGGGTTGGCGGTGAAAGTCAGCGGGCCGTTACGTAGGTCGCCGCGCGGCGCTCCCTGAATATTGATCACGCGCTTCTCGGTTGCGGGGGCAGCAGTTTGCGCCAGAACGCTCAGGCTGGCAGAGCTGAGGACGGCGGCGGTCAGAAGCAGGTTCTTGTTCAGGTTCATGGCAGTCTCCTTGAAGACGGGAAATTCAGGGTCAGGAAGGCAAAAAAGGCGGGCAGGACTCGGCTTGAGCGTTCTAGGTCAGCGGCACCCGCCTACCACCCCGGCAAGTCTCGGTAGCGTCGAGCGGCGCACTGATCTGCGAGTCCTGGTCTGATCCCAGCACCTGGAACTGAAAATCCATTTGCAGGTGGCCCAGGCGGCCCGTCAGGTACGGCGAATCGACCACCGCCAGCGGAGCGCTAAAGCCCACGCCCTGCTGGATGGTCACGGGCTGCTCGGGGGTGCCGCTCAGGTCGATATCGGCGCACTGCGACACCAGGGTAATGCGGGCGCGGGGCGTGGTGATGTCGTCCTGGGCGTTAATCGTCAGGTGCGGCGTGCTAAGGGTGGCGTCCAGCGTGGTTCGCCCGGTGTACTGCCCGGCGCTGTCCTTCTGGCGCACCAGCCTCTGCCCGCCCGACAGTTCGGCCAGCTCGGTCACGCCCGTCAGGGGGTCGCTCTGCACGTTCCCCGCCTGAAACTGCCAGATAGCGTCCTGATCATGAGCCGGATAAAGCGTGAGCTGCACGTCCCGCAGGGTGGCCCCGGTCTGGTCACTCGCCTGCTGGGCGGCAGGCAGCAGGGTAAACACCAGCGCGAACACCACCAGAGCCACGAGCGAATACAAACCGACCTTCTGCACGCCACGCACTCTACCGCGCCGCTCTCATGAGAGTGATGGGCGCGGCCTGACGGGCATGAGGGAAACGGCGCGGCGCCGGGGGGGTATGTTCAGGGCATGTTCGACTCGCACACCCACCTCGATTACCTCGAAGACCCGGCCTCGGCACGCGGCGAATTGGGCCTGAGTGGCCTGGTCTGCATCGGCGCGAACCTGGAACACGCCCGCAACGCCGTGGCCCTGGCCGAACAGTTTCCGGACGTGTGGGCCACCGCCGGACTGCACCCGACCGACACGGATCAGGACTCGCCCGAACTGCGCACCGGAATCGAAGCGCTGCTCTTGCACCCGCGTGTGGTCGGCATCGGTGAAAGCGGCTTGGACGACTACTGGGACGCTTCCAAGCGCCCGCAGCAGCTCGCCGCCTTCGAGTGGCAGCTGGAGCTGGCCCGGTGCACCAGCAAACCGCTGGTTATCCACACCCGCGACAAGCAGGGCCAGGAATCGGCGCACCGGGGCGTCATGGACGTGCTGCGGAACTGTCCCGGCGTACAGGTCATCTTTCACTGTTTCAGCGGGCACGCCGGGATGCTGGAGTATGGTCTGGAACGCGGGGCCTACTTCGGCTTTGCGGGCAACACGACCTATAAGAACGCCGCCGAGATTCAGGCGGCGGCAAAAGCCGTGCCACTCGGACATTTACTGGTCGAAACCGACGCGCCGTTTCTGGCCCCGGTGCCCAAACGCGGCAGGCCCAACCGCCCCGGCTACGTGCGCTACACGCTGGAATTCATCGCTGAGTTACGTGGACTGGAGGTCAGTGAACTTGAGCGGATTACGGAGACCAACGCCCGCACGGTCTACCAGCTGGAACGGGCGTAGACTGGCGGGCAGCCACATGACTCAAGACTTTTCCGCTGCCTTGCCACTTGCCGGGCTCAAAGTTGCCGACTTTACCCGCGTGCTGACGGGGCCGTTTTGCACCATGCTGCTGGGCGACCTCGGCGCCGACGTGATCAAGGTCGAGCCGCCGCAGGGCGACGACACGCGCAGCTGGGGGCCACCTTTTATGCAGCGCGGCGACGCCTGCGAAAGCACCTATTTTCTGAGTGTCAACCGCAACAAGCGGAGTATTCTGCTAGATCTCAAGAACGCAGAGGATTTCGCGGCGGCCCACGCCCTGATTGCTTCGGCGGACATCGTGGTCGAGAACTTCCGGCCCGGCACTTTCGACAGGCTGGGACTGAGCTGGGAGCGGCTGCACGCCGAGTTTCCCCGCCTGATCTACGCGAGTATCTCGGGCTTCGGGCAAAGCGGGCCGTACCGTGACCGCCCCGGCTACGACGTGATCGCGCAGGGCATGGGCGGCCTGATGAGCTACAACGGCGAGCAGGGCCGCGACCCGCAGCGGGTGGGCGTAGCGGTGGCTGACGTGTTCGCCGGGGCACTGATAACCCAGGGCATTCTGGCCGCGCTGTATGCCCGCGAGCGCACCGGAGAAGGCCAGCGCATCGACGTGAATCTGCTCGAAGGCGTGATCGCGCTGGGCACCAGCCAGATCAGCCGCTACCTCGCGGGCGGCGAGATTCCCAAAACCCAGGGCAACGATCACGCCAGCATCGTGCCCTACGGCACTTTCGAGTGCAGCGACGGCATGATCAATCTGGCGGTGGGCAATGACAGCCTGTGGCGCAAGTTCTGCGCGGCGCTGGAATTTACCGCGCTGCTTGCCAACCCCGACTACGCCACCAACGAGGGCCGGGTGGATCACCGCGCCGCCCTGAACACCGAGCTGCTGCCGGGGCTGCGGCGCTTCACGCGGGCCGAGATCACGCGGCGGCTCGACGCGGCGGGCGTGCCGTGCGGCCCGGTCTATACCATCAAAGAAGTCTTTGAAGACCCCCACGTGCAGGCCCGAGGGGTCGCCGTGACGGTGCCGCACCCTACCCTGGGCGAAACCACCGTTACCTCGCCGCCCTGGGACTTTGGGGGGGTGCGCCCGCCGGTGCGCCGCGCCCCGCCCACGCCGGGCCAGCACACCGCCGAAATCCTGGCCGAGCTGGGCCGCACAGCCCCCGAACCGTCCTGAGCCGCCCTTTTCCCTTATTCTTTAATTCAGCCAGCCAGTTAGCCAGTCTCTCTTTGTCCCTTTTGCTGGGGCACCCCTCCGACGAGGTACACATAATGTTCGACGAATTCAAAGTATTTGACCTGCTGCAACCCGACGAACGCCAGATCCGCGAGACTGTCCGGAGCTACTGCGACGCCGAGCTGCTGCCCCACATTGCCGATTGGTGGGACAGCGCAGAGCTACCGGTGAAAGACGTGATGAAAAGTTTCGGGCAGATGGGCCTGCTGGGGCCGACCGTGCCCGAGGAGTACGGCGGCGCAGGCACCAGCTACAGCGCTTACGGCGCGATGATGTACGAACTGGAGCGCGTGGACAGCGGGCTGCGTAGTGCCGCCAGCGTGCAGGGCAGTCTGGTTATGTTCCCGATTAACGAGTACGGCAGCGAGGAGCAAAAACGGCGCTGGCTGCCGGGGCTGGCCTCGGGCGAACTAATCGGCTGCTTCGGCCTGACCGAACCCGACGGCGGCTCCGACCCCGGCGCGATGCGTACCCGTGCCCGCAAGGACGGCGGCGACTACGTGCTTAACGGCAGCAAGATGTGGATTACCAACAGCCCCGCTGCCGACGTGGCGGTGGTCTGGGCCAAAGACGACGAGGGCGTCATTCGCGGCTTCACAGTGCCCACCGACACCAAGGGCTTTCATGCGCCCAAGATCACCCGCAAGATGAGTCTGCGGGCTTCAGTGACCGGCGAAATCGTCCTCGAAGACTGCCGCATTCCCGCCGAAAACCTGCTGCCGGGCAGCCGGGGCCTGGGGTCGCCGCTGTCGTGTCTGACCTCGGCCCGCTTCGGCATTGCCTGGGGGGCGCTGGGGGCGCTGGAAGCCGTCTTACAGGCCAGCCTGGACTACACCACCGACCGCACGACCTTTGGCAAGCCCATTGCCTCGCGCCAGCTGGTGCAGGACAAACTGGTGCGCATGGCAACTGACCACACCACCGGGCTGTTGCTGGCGTGGCGGTTGGGGCAGCTCAAGGACGCCCACCAGATGAATTTTGCTCAGGTGAGCTACGCCAAGCGCAACAACGTGAGGGTCGCCCTGCAAGGCGCACGCCTGGCCCGCGAGATGCACGGCGGCAACGGAATCACGACCGAGTACCCGGTTATTCGCCACATGCTGAACCTCGAAACGGTGGACACCTATGAGGGCACCCACGACATCCACACCCTGATCGTCGGGCGGCACCTGACCGGGTTGGGTGCCCTGGAATAAGGGCTGAACGAAAAGACGCAACCCCAGCCGCTTAGCCAGGGGTTCCGTTTTTCTTCTTTCGTGCTGCTCGGGCTTCAGCGCTTGTCGCCCACGTGAATCGCCGCGACGCCGAAGGTCAGCAGCCTGTAGCGGGTACGGAAGCCGGTGGCCCGCATAAGCTGGGCAAGACGCTCGGGGTCGGGAAAAGCCAGCACGCTTTCGGGCAGGTAGGTGTAGGCGTCGGCGTTGCCGCTGACCACCGCCCCGATACGCGGCAGAATCTGGCGAAAGTAAAAGCGGAACAGCGATCCGAACAGTCCCTGGGCTGGCGGCGGAAACTCTAGAATCACGGCGCGGCCACCGGGCGTCAGCACCCGCCACATCTCGGAGAGGCCAGCGGCGTAGTCGGCAAAGTTGCGAAAGCCGAAGGCGCAGGTGACCGCGTCGAAACTGGCGTCGGGATACGGCAGGTGCAGTGCGTCGCCTTCCTCGAATTTGATGTCCAGGTGCCGCGCCCCGGCCTTCTGACGCCCGATGTCCAGCATCTCGGGTACGAAGTCGCTGGCGGTCAGCTTGAGGCCCGGCGCACGGGTCGCAAGTTCGATGGCGAAGTCGGCGGTGCCGGTCGCCATGTCAAGCAGAGTACGGGGGCTGTGGGCCAGGGCCTCGGCGGCAGCTTCCCTGCGCCATAGCCGGTCGATGCCCAGGCTGAGCACGCGGTTGAGCAGGTCGTAACGCGGCGCGATGCTGGCGAACATGGCCTGCACGTCCTGGCCCTTGTCCTGCCTGTCGCCCACCGGGGGCTTTCTGGGAGCCGGAGTCATGGGGCCGATTCTAGTCTGTCAGGCGGCCCGGCACCCACAAGCCTTCAGAATTAATGACCCGCCGCCACCCGCCGCGCAAACTCGCGGGCGCTGCGTTCTAGCATCCGGTACATGTCCCCAAAACCGTCGGGGCCGCCGTAATACGGATCAGGCACGCACTCGCCGGGGGCCTCGGGGTCAAAGTCGCGCATCAGCAGGATTTTTGCCCTGGCCGTGGGTGGGGCCAGACGCCGGGCACGCTCTAGATTGCTCCGGTCCATCGCCAGAATGATGTCCTGCTCGCCGTAATCGGCGGGAGCCAGTTGCCGCGCCGTACCCGTCAGCTCTAGGCCGTGCTGGTGGGCCACCTTCTGGCTGCGCGGGTCGGCGGGATTGCCGACGTGCCACGCCCCGGTTCCGGCGCTGTCCACTACAGCGTCTAGGCCAGCGGCAGCCAGTTCGCGCCGGATCAGCGCCTCGGCCACAGGCGAGCGGCAGATATTCCCCAGACAGAGGGCCAGAACGCGTAGCGGCATAGCTCAGGATAGAACACTAGACCTCCGGCGAAAGTCGCAGCGAGGTTGGTCTACAGACTGCCGATTGAACCGGGCCGTTCTGGATTCAATGCGTGCGGAGGCGAGTAGCAGCAAAGCGGCTTCCGGGCGTGGAGGTGGCCACCCGGTGTGATTCCGGGTTGGGAACGCAGTTGGCAACAAAACAGACAAAGTCCGTCTAACAAAAAAGCCCCAGCCTGGGCCGGAGCTGATTGGATCACCGAAAGTTTATTTTTCGACGAGGTAGGCCGACTCGATCACGTCGGGGGTACCAGGCTGGCCGGGCTGAATGCGGGTCAGGCGGTCGAGCACGTCCAGTCCTTCGACGACCTTACCAAACACCGTGTGGCGGCCATCGAGGTGGGGCGTGGGGCCGAAGGTGATGAAAAACTGGCTGCCGTTGGTGCCGGGGCCAGCGTTCGCCATGCTCAGCACGCCCTTACCGCTGTGGCGGTGGGGGTTTCCAGCAAATTCGTCCTCGAACTTGTAGCCGGGGCCGCCCGTGCCGGTGCCGGTAGGGTCGCCTGTCTGGGCCATGAAGCCGTCGATCACACGGTGAAACTTGATGCCGTCGTAGTAGTGGTGGCGCAGCAGGTGCGCGAAGCTGTTGACCGTCATGGGCGCTTCGTCGGGGTAGAGTTCGACCACCAGGCGGCCCTTGCTGGTTTCCAGCACGGCGCGGTACTGCTTGCCCGGTTCGGTGGCGCTGCCCAGTTCGGGGGCGCTGCTGAAACTGGTCTGGCGTTCGCTGCTCAAGAAGGGCGTCTGGGTAAAGCCGTCGGCGTTATAAAGGTCGCTCATGAACTGCATTGTAAGTGGTTAAGTACGTTGAAGCTAACATTGCGAGATTCCGGGAAAGCACCGGAACCTCTCCATTCCCGCTCCAACGTACTTTCTTCTGCTACGCGCTCCGCGCGGTTTATCTACAAGATAAACGCAGTGTACTTAGTGGGCTGCGGTGAGTAGAAAACCCTAAAGGCTAGTCACCGCTCACCACCACCTACTCACCAGTTCTCAGATCACCCATTCCCCGCCGCGCATCAGCGCCTCGCGCTCGCCGCTGGCGGTTACGCCGTCCACATCGGTCTGGGGCGTGCCGATCATCCAGTCCACATGAATCAGGCTGTCATTGCCGCCCGCTGCTTTCAGCGCCTCGGGGTGTTCACCGCCCTGCACATTAGTCGGGTAGCAGCGGCCCAGTGCGATATGGCTGGCCGCGTTCTCATCGAAGAGGGTATTGAAAAACAGCCTGCCCGTCTGGGCCACCGGAGCCGAGGCCTTGACCAGCGCGACCTCACCCAGTCGCGCGGCCCCGTCGTCGGTGTCCAGCAGCTTTTGCAGGGTGTCCTGGCCCGTTTTGGCCTGAACCTCGACTGCCCGGCCCCGCTCGAAGCGCACGCGAATGCCCTCAATCAGTTGCCCACGCAGACTCAGGGGCTTGCTGGCGACCGCCCAGCCGTCCACGCGCTCACGGTGCGGCATGGTAAAGACTTCGTCGGTGGGCAGGTTGGGCACGGCGCGAATCCCATTTCGGGCCGTCTCCGCGCCGCCCTGCCAGATGTGATGTTCGGCCAGCCCCACCGTCAGGTCGGTGCCCAGTTCAGATTTCAGGTACAGGCTGGCGTACTGTTTCTGGTTGAGCAGGGCGCAGACCCGTTCCTGTTCGGCCAGATGGATGTTCCAGGCGGCCACCGGATCGGGCTGATCGGCGCGGGTCACTGTGAAAATAGCGTCCCAGAGTCTGGCAACGGCCCCGGTTTCAGGCAGCTCAGGAAACACCCGCGTGGCCCAGGCCGGGGTGCTCATGGCAGCCACGCACCAGTTGACCGCAAAGCCCGCCAGCGCCTCGGAAACGGGCCGCATGGCCTGAGCGACCAGTTTGGTGCGGGCCGCGACTTTCTCCGGCGACACGCCCGCCAGCAGGCTGGGGTCTTCCCCCACCACGCTTAGGCGGGCGTAGCCATCTTCCAGGGCCTTTTCGGCTTCCAGCGCGGCCCAACTCGGCAGGTAAGCCAGCGCCTCCCCCGAGCCGTTCTGGTAAAACGCCAACGCCTGATGTCCGTCGTGGTAGTTCACGCGCACGTCAAGCGCCCCAGCCTGGTAGGCCGCCCGCACCACCTCACGCACCAGCGGGGCGGCTTCCAGCGGCGCACCGATCAGCAACTTGCCGCCCCGGGGCAGATTAACCCCAGTGTGAACGAGCAGTTTCGCGTACTGCGCCAGCCTGTTCGCAAATTCGTCGGCCAAAGTCATGTCTTCACTGTAAGGCTAAGACGCGGGCCAAAGGGCCAAATAAAAATCCGCTCACTTGGAGCGGTTATGTAGAAAAGAATACCCCGATATACAGAGATTGTCAAGGGAGTGCATATTGAAACCCGGACGAAATTCTGCATACTCAGGTTTTTGGGTGCAGAATAAGAGATGAACACTCTCCAGCACGCCAA
>NZ_JAGLBG010000078.1 GCF_018260405.1 Deinococcus sp. | reverse complement strand
GGCTACGGCGCTCCCGCGCACCGCGCCGCTTTGCAGGAACTGGGCGTCAGTGAGATGCACCGCCGCAGTTACGCTCCGATCCGGGCACTCTTAGCGCCCATTGCCGAAACCAGACTGCTCTGAGTCTTAGAGCATTTTGCAAAAAGATGGTGGCTCTTTTGACCATCTTTTTGCCGAGTGGAACGAGTGAACAAGAAAGAGCAGGACGTAGCATGAAGGGGGCGGCGGTGTGTTTCCGACGTGCCCAGCATTCGGACAACTGCTCTAAATTTGAACGGCTTTTTTGCCGTCCCACACTTTCCCGGCGGGCTGCTGCTGGGTAATGCAGTGGAAGCTGCCGCCGCCTTCGATGATCTGGCGGCTGGGCAGCCCGATAACCTGGCGGCCCGGAAACAGCGGAGTCAGGATTTCGAGCGCCTTCTGATCGTTGGGGTCGCCGTACTGCGGCACTGCCACGAAGCCGTTACCGATATAAAAGTTGGCGTAGGTGGGCGGCAGGCGGCCCTCGGCGCCTTCCAGATGGTCGGCGGGCAGTGGAAGCTCCACGACGCGGAAGGGTTGCCCGCTGGCATCGGTCATCTGGCGCAGGTCTTCCAGATTCTCCTGCATGACGGTGTGGTTGGGGTCGGCTGGGTCGCTCTCGGTGCTGGTTACAATGGTGCGCTCGTCGGTAAAGCGCGTGATGGTGTCGATATGACCGTCGGTGTGGTCATTTTCCAGGCCGCCGCCAAGCCATAACAGCTTGTCGACGCCCATGTACTCGCGCAACCAGTTGCCGTACAGCTCGGGCGTTAGGCCCAGGTTGCGCGTTTCGGTGAGCAGGCAGGAACGGGTGGTCAGGCACACCCCGGCCCCGTTGATTTCCAGGGCGCCGCCTTCCAGCACCACCGGCAGGTCCCAGTGGGCGGCGTTCATGGTGCTGGCGACGTATTCGGGCACGCGGTCGTCGTTTTCCCACTCGAATTTGCCGCCCCAGGCGTTGAATTTCCAGTTGAGCAGGGCGACCTCTGTGGCGTTTGCCAGGCTACCGGCTGCCGGGCCGCGCTGCACGAAGATCGGGCCGTTGTCGCGCAGCCACACGTCGTCGAGCGGCACACGGTGAAACTTGACGTTGGCTCCAGCGAGGCGGGCGCGGGCATCCTGCTCGGACTCGTCATCGCGCACCAGCAGGTGAACGGGTTCAAAGCGGGCAATGGTGCCTACCAGCTGCGTGAATTCGCCGCGCACCCCGGCCAGATGGCCGAACCACAGGTCGTCGTCGGCGGGCCAGCTCATCCAGGTGGCGGCGTGCGGCTGCCACTCGGCAGGCATGACAAAACCCAGGGCGCGGGGCGTGGGATCGGTCGGCGTGAAGTGCTGCATAAGACTATTAAACAACCTGGGCAAGGTCAGGTGGTCAGGGGTGGCCTGAACCCGCGCAGCCTCAGCGCATTGCTCAGCACAAACACGCTGCTGAGGCCCATCGCTCCTGCGGCCAGCATGGGCGAGAGGCTGAGGCCCCAGCGGCTGAACGCGCCCGCCGCCACCGGAATCAGGATAACGTTGTACCCGAAGGCCCAGAACAGATTCAATTTGATGTTGCGAATCACCGCCCGGCTGAGCGCGATGGCATTGGGCACGCCGCGCAGGTCGCCTGACATCAGCACCACGTCGGCGGTTTCCACGGCCACGTCGGTGCCGGTGCCGATGGCCACACCCACGTCAGCTTTTGCCAGCGCGGGGGCGTCGTTGATACCGTCGCCCACGAAGGCCACGCGCCGACCCTGACCGGCACTGCCGCCCGCCTGCAACTCGCCCACCGACTCGGCTTTGCCTTCGGGCAATACCTCGGCCAGCACGCGTGAGATGCCCGCGTCGGCGGCGACGGCCTGGGCGGTGGCTTTGGCGTCGCCCGTGACCATCGCCACGTCTATGCCCTGCGCCTTGAGGGCCGCGATAGCCTGCGTGCTGCCCTCGCGGATGGGGTCGGCCACGCCCAGCAGCCCGGCGAGCTGACCGTCTACAGCGATAAAAACGGGGGTGCGTGCCCTGGCGGCAAGTTCATCGGCTTTTGCGCCGAGTTCGCCTAGCGGGATGTGCAACTGCGCCATAAAGCGGGCCGCGCCGATTTCTACTTTGTGGCCTTCTACGAGGGTGCGCAGGCCGTAGCCGGGGAGGGCCTGGAACGTAGTGGGCTGGGGAATTTGAGCGGGCAAGTTGGTCTGGATTTCCCCCCTTTCCCTCCCCTCGGCTTTTCCGGCAAGGGGAGAGGGGTCAAAAGCCGCCCGCTCAATTGCCCGTGCCAGCGGGTGTTCCGAAGGCCCCTCGGCCATCGCCGCCAGCCTCAGCAGTTCCGCTTCACTCATACGAATTCCAATTGAACCGGGCAGGTTCGGATTCAATTCGGGCAGAGGCGAGTGGGAAAAGAGAGCGGTTTCGCGCTCTGCACTCGCAGAACTGCCCGGCACAGGCCCAGCTGGCGCTTTTGCAGGTGTGCCGGAATTGAGCTCAGCCCGTATTAGGCCCTCAGGCGCCAGCACAATATCCGTGACTTCCATCACCCCCCGGGTCACTGTCCCGGTCTTGTCCAGCGCCACCGTTTGCACCTCGCCCAGTCTCTCCAAAGCCTCGCCAGAGCGGAACAAAACGCCCAGTTGCGCGGCGCGGCCCGACCCCACCATGATGCTGACTGGCGTGGCGAGGCCCATCGCGCATGGGCAGGCGATAATCAGCACCGCGACGGTGTGAATCAGCGCGTTAGAGAGCGCCGACGGCCCGCCCACAAACAGCCACGCCAAAAACGTGACCAGCGCGATAACCAGCACCAGCGGCACAAATTGCGCGACCACCTTATCGGCCAGACCCTGAATCGGCGGGCGGCTCTGCTGGGCGTCCTCTACCATGCGGATAATCCGCGCCAGGGCGGTGTCTGCACCCACTCCGGTGGCCCGGAAGGTAAAGGCTCCGGTGCCGTTGACCGTGCCGCCGGTGACCTTTGTGCCGGGGATTTTCTGCACGGGAACGCTTTCGCCGGTCAGCATGGACTCGTCTACGTAGCTGCTGCCGCTCAGCACCTCGCCGTCCACCGGGAGGCGTTCGCCGGAGCGCACCAGCACGGTGTCCCCGACCCGCACGGCGTCTACCGCGACTTCCTGCACTTCTGCGCCGCGCTGCACCCGCGCTGTCTGGGGCTGAAGTTGCAGAAGTGTGCGCATGGCCTCGCTGCTGCGGCCTTTGGCAATCGCCTCAAAGTATTTGCCCAGCAAAATCAGGCTGATGACCACCGCCGACGCCTCAAAGTAGACGTGGCGGCTGCCCACCGGAAAAAGCCCCGGAAACAGCGTCACGGTGAGGCTGTAAAAGAACGCGGCGGACGTGCCCAGCATCACCAGCGTGTTCATGTCAGGGCTACGGTGGCGGACGGCGGCGAGGCCGGTGCGGTAAAAGCGCAGGCCGGGGCCAAACTGCACCGGGGCGGCCAGCGCCAGCATCAGCCAGTTGAGGTTTTGCTCGCCCAGCACACGCATCAGCCACATATGCAGCGGCATAGATAGCATCGGCCCCATGCTCAGCACGAACAGCGGCACGGCAAAGGTGGCGGCGAGGGTCAGCGCCTTTTTAAGTTCGTCTAACTCACGCTGCTTGCGCTCACGCTCGGTGTTCAGGCGGGAGACGGGCTGCGCGGTCTGTTCTTCCGGAACCGCGTAACCCGCGTCGGTCACGGCATTCTTCAACTCGGCGGGCGAAACGCTGGCGGGCAGATAGTTCACGCTGGCCCGCTCGGTCGCCAGGTTCACTGAGGCGCTCAGCACCCCTGGCTGCTTGCTCAGCGCCCGTTCCACCCGGCCCACGCAGGCGGCGCAGGTCATCCCCGCCACCGGAAAACTGAGTTCGGCGGCGGGCGCGTCGTAGCCGATGTCGCGCACCTTTTCCACCAGCGCGGCGGCACTGGTCAGGGCGGGGTCGAAGGTGACGCTGGCCCGCTCGGTCGCTAGGTTGACACTTGCGTTCTGCACGCCCTCCACCTTGCTCAGCCCTCGCTCGACGCGGCCCACACAGGCGGCGCAGGTCATGCCGGAGATCTCCAGGGTCAGGGTCTTCATGGGGCGATTCTATCCCCCCAGGGGGGACTAATGATTAGAAAGTGTTCAGTGATAGATAGGGAAGACCAGACTAAAGCCTAAGCGCCAGCGGAAGTTGCCCATTGGCCGCCTTCTGCTGACCACTTCCTGGCTTGACATCCCCCCCCACTGGGTCTAGCATACTCCTATGCAAACTGAACTGAAGGTCACCGGAATGAGTTGCGGGCACTGCGTCAGCGCGGTGGAAAAGGCCATCAAGTCCGTTCCAGGGGTGAAAAGTGTGCTGGTTAACCTCCAGGAAGGCAAGGCCGTCATTGAAGGCGACGCCGACAGCAAAGCGCTGGTAGCGGCCATTATGGACGAGGGTTACGGAGTGGAACTGTCATGATGAAGCGGGTTTTTGTTCTGGTTGCCTTGCTCGGCGGGCTGGCCCTGGCAGGCGGGCGCGAATCCGGCCCGGTCATGCCCATGAACCACGCGGGCCATACGGTGCAAAGCCAGATGACCGACATGCTTACGCCGCTGCGCCCTCTGCGCGGTAAAGCGTTTGACATCAAATGGACGCAACTGATGATCGACCATCACCAGATGGCGGTCATGATGGCCCAGCACGAGCTGGCGATGGGCCAGAACAGCCGCGTGAAAGCCGCCGCGCAGAAGGTGATTGACGCGCAGATGTCCGAGATCGCCACCATGCAGGGCTGGCTGCAAAGTTGGACGGGCCAGCTTGACCAGCCCAGGCCGATGCCCATGCAGATGGACATGCCGGGCGGCGCGGACAAATGGTTTCTGGAAGGGATGATTCCGCATCACCAGGGCGCGATTGACATGGCGCGGCTGATTCCCTCGCGGACGCAAAACGCCGACCTCCGCAGGCTGGGCATGGACATTATTCGCGTGCAAAGTAACGAAATTGCGCAGTATCGCCAGCTTCTGAAAGTGTTGAAGTAAAGAGGGCTGAGGTAAACAGGGCAGAAGTATGGGGCCGGGGCTGCCCATCCCAACCCCTACCGTGATCTGAGCGCGGCGCAGCGGACAAAAAAGTGAAGGTCACGCTGGCAAACTCTGCGGTCTACGGCAGCCAAAATCCTGCAGTCAAAGCCTTTGCCGAGCAGGTCAAGGCCAATTACGCCGCCCGCAGCGCCAAATAGCAGAGCTGGGGCAGCGGGTCAGGGGCCAGCATTGATATCGTGGAGCCAGGAAACGGCTACGACCGCTGCGGGTTCCTGACCAACCTGCCGCGCCAAAAAGAGCCATTGCGCCAGCCTCTGCGCCCCTCGTTCCTTCAGGTACCCGGAACACTAAGCCGCGCCAGTTTGCTGCGCAACTTTTGCCCAAACGGGACGCCGAAGCTACTCTTGCCCGCGCCCTTCTGGATACCCTCAAATGACTGACCATGCCAACCTTAACCATGCCGACCACTGTCCTGCCGACCACTCTCCCAACGACCATTGCCCCGACGATTCCCAGCACCTGTGCATGCCCGAAGACGCCCGCAAACGTGCCCGCCACCGCCTGAGCATTGCGCGGGGGCACCTCGAAAGCATCGTCAAAATGCTGGACAAAGAGGACGTGTACTGCGTGGATGTGCTGCGCCAGATTAAAGCCGTACAGGGCGCACTGACCGGTGCAGGTGACGTGGTGCTGCGCGGCCACCTGGAAGCGCACATCGCCACCGCTGCCGGGCGCGGCGACACGGTGGAAATGGTAGATGAGCTGATGGAAGCCCTGAAATACCGCTGAGTCGCGGCCTCGGCGTTACTGCTGATGCACCAGTTGCCCGGCGGCCACATACCAGATTTTTCCGTCCGGGCCAGTGGTCAGGGCGCTGGGGCCTGCTGGGGTGCCGTTGTTGGTCACGGCCCCGAATCCGGTGACGTTGGTTTCTTTGCCCTTGCTGCCGTCAGTGCTGAAGGCCGTGTAGAGCAGCGCGTTGGTAGCGTCCGAGACCCATAGGTTCTGGGCCGAGTCGAAAGTCAGTTCGGTGGGCCGTACGCCGCTGGGCAGGGTAAACGGCGTCTGGGTGCCTGTGCTGGGGTTCAGGTGCCAGACACTGCCGGTTCGCGACTCGGTAAACCAGATGCTGCCGTCGCTGGCCGCCGTCAGGGCAAGGGGCAGGCTGACTCCGGCGTCGCCCACGTTGAAGCTCTTGCTTTGTCCGCTTGCCGGGTCAAGCTGCACGATTGCCGGACGGGCATAGAAGGCGGCGTAGTACAGTTTTCCGTCTGTGCCACGAACCAGCGAGTCGGCTTTCTCGGTCACGGCAAAGGCCTCGACACTGCCGGTCGCGGGTGTCAGGGCTTTGACGCTGGCCGCTTTGTTCTGCGTAAACCAGATGCGCCCGTCGCTGGTGGTGGTCAGATTGTTGACTGTATCGTTCGGCGCGCCGACCAGATAGGTCTTGAAGGTGCTGTCGGGCCTGCGCACGATCAGGTAACTGCCCTCGGCGCTCAGGCCGCGCACGCTGACCCAGATGGTGCCGTCGGGCATGGTCGTCTGGCTGGTAATGGCCTCGCCCGGCAGGGTGATCGGAAAGGCAATCACGCTAAAGGTGTGGGTGGCCGGATCGTATTTGACCAAGCTATGCCGCTCGGTGACGCTGCCACTGAGTGATGAACTCAGCAGCAGCGTGCCATCGGGCTGCGTTCGCATGGTGCCTGCCTGATAACGGCTCGACAGACCTGCGGCGCTGATCGCCTCTGTGGTAAAGGCCATTACGGGCACCTGCACGGTGGCGGTTTTGCCGTTCAGGGTTACGCCGAAAGTCACCAGATCGCCTGCTCTGGCGCTGCCCGGCACGATGTTCAGTTTTACCAGGGTTTCGGCGCTCGAAGGGTTGCTGAGTGTGCCGACGGTGGCCGTCAGCCCGGCTGGGCCGCTGACCACGTTGACCGTAGCTGTGGCACTGACTACCCCGAAAATATCGAGCAGCACACTGTTGTCACCCGTTCCCAGGGTCAAGGCGCGGCGCACCGTGGTCGTCAGGCCACTGGCCGAAGGCGGCTTGATCGCTACGCCGCTGTCCACTGTGGTTCCGTCTGAGGTCGTTCCGGTCGGTCCGCACGCGGCCAGCAGCAAAATCCCACTTAACAGGGCACCCGCTAAAGTCAGATAGTGTTTCATGTGTAGAGTATTTCACTTTTGCCCGCGCCGCTGATCCCGGCCAGCGGGGAGCGTCTGGGGCTGGACACCTTAAAGTTTAGGGCGGTTGAGGCTTTTGCAAGAGTTAAGTTCTATGCTGGACTCTATGACGCTGATGCTGATTCTTTGCCTGCTGTGTGCTCTCGCCTCGGGCGTGCGGTGTGGCCGCCTGCTTACGGTGGCGCAGCATCAAGGCGTGCGGCACAAGGTTCTTGAAACGACGCTGCTGCACGGCGGCGTGACCGTGCTGACCGTGCTGTACGGTTTGTTCATGCACGCCGGGCTGCTTTGGACCGTGATTATGCTGGTGTCCAGTGCGCTGGGGCTGATTCTGGGGCAATGGTGGACCCAGAAGAACCCGCCGCGTGAACTAAGCGTCTCGCAGCTGCGAACCGACGCCATTTTGGAACGCTGAGGCCCCCTGGGCTAAAGGGCCTGCCCGCTAACAGGGCCGGGCAACCAGTGAAGCTACGCAAACGGTCGGGCCGCTCCGGGGATCACCCCAGTGTTGCGGCCCGACCAGTTCACTTTTGGCCCTTACAGGTTGACTTTCGCCAACTGCACAAAGGGCCGGGACTCAGGCGAGTTTGTTGTTTTCACTGGCGATTATGCTGCCCATGTTCTGAAAGGTGCGGCTGATCATCTTTTCGATTTCGCCTTCCATCACGCGCCCGCCCATGTTGACCAGTGGCCCGCGCATGTCGGCCTCACCCTGCCAGTCGAGGGTCGTCGTGCCGTCGCCCGCGTCTTTGATGTCGGCCCCGGCTGTCACGTCCACGGCGTTGCCCAGGCCGCCGCCCTTGATGGTCACGTTCACGCGGTGACTGTCCGGGTCAGGTTTCACGTCGATATCGAACTTGAGTTTGGCCCGCAACATGCCCTTGCTGATGTTGACGGTGGCGACCAGCTGGTTAGGGCCAGTTACCTGCACGTCTTGCACCTCGGGAAGGCAGCGGGCGACGCGGGCGGGGTCCTGCACAAAGGCCCAGACGGCGGCGGGCGGAGCTTTGACTTTTTCCTGACCGTTGTAGTTCAGTTTCATGGGGTCACCTCTAAAAATACCTGCTGGCGGTGCCAGTTGAAAAGGCGGTGTATTTGCAGGGAAGTATTTGTGGGGAAACTGCTGTGCGAGAAAGGGGAATGAGAGGGTACGGGTTCCCGGTGGCTGTTGCGCTGCCTACGTCCCGCTCTTTCTTTTTCACTCGTTCCACTCGGCAAAAAGATGATAAAAAGAGCACCATCTTTTTGCAAAATGCTCTAAGCCTGGGCGGTTTTGGCCCTTAGCCCCTTGAACTCTTTAACCCCTGAACCGACCTCGCGGCGACGTTCGCACAAGGTCTAGTTTAGGACGCGCTCGCCCAGGTCTAACCGGAACGGCGGAATGGGTACCTCGGCACGCGCTCCCCAGGCGTCCTGCATGACGTAGTACCCGCGCATCAGCCCCGGCAGCGTTTCGACCGTGACGAACGAGTCGTAGGTGTAGCTGCCGCCGGGCGGCAAAAAAGGCTGCTCGCCGACCACGCCTTCGCCGTCTACCGTAAAGCTGCGCCCCGCCGCGTCGCTGATATCCCAGTGGCGGGCAATAAGCTGCCAGGTCTGGTCGCTGCGGTTTTCGATGGTGATGATGTACTGAAACGCCTGCTTTTGCAGCGTGCTATAGCCGGGAATGTCCTGCACTTTGGTCTGAATGTGGAACTCGGGCGGGGTGGGTTGAGGGGAAGTGGCGTTCACTTGCACAGTCTACGGGCGTAAACTCGCGGGTATGAGTGTCATTAACCGTGATTTCCTCTTCGCCCTGCTGTCCCAGGCTGCCCCCAGCGGTTATGAGCGCCGCGCCGCTGATGTGTGGCTCAAGGAAGCGGCCAGCTTTGCCCGTACCCGTGAGGACCACTACGGCAACGTGTACGCCGAAGTTGGCCCCGAGAACGCCCCGGCCATTGCCCTGATGGGCCACCTCGATGAGATCGGCCTGATCGTGTCGTATGTGAACGACGAGGGCCTCATTAGCGTGCTGGGTGTGGGCGGCTGGGACCCGCAGGTGCTGGTGGCGCAGCGCATCCGGCTGCTGGCCCCCGGCGGCGACCTGATCGGCGTAATTGGCAAGAAGGCCATTCACGTCATGGACACCGACGAGCGCACCAAGGCCAGCAAACTCGAAGACCTCTGGATCGACATCGGTCTGCCTGCCGAGGAAGTCAAGGCAAAAGTGCCCGTCGGGACTTACGGCGTGATCGAGCAGGGGCCGATCATGGTGGGGAACAGGGTGGTCAGCCGCGCTCTGGACAACCGTGTGGGCGGCTTTATCGTGCTTGAAGCGCTGCGGGCGCTTAAAGACGTGCCGCTGAAGCACCGCATCGTGGCGGTGGGCACCAGCCAAGAGGAGATCGGCGCGTTCGGCGCACAGACCAGCGCCTTTCATCTCGACGCGGTGGCGGGCGTGGCGGTAGACGTGACCCACGAGACGGGGCAGCCCGGCGTGAGCGTCAAGAAGTACGGGGAGGTTCCTTTCGGCAGTGGGGCCAACATTGCAGTGGGGCCGATGAGCAGCCCCTCGCTGGTGCGCCAGATGACCGGGGCGGCCCGGCAGGAGAATATTCCGTTTACCCTGTCGGCCAACCCGCGCTATAGCAGCACCGACGCCGACGCCTTGACCCTGGCGCGGGGCGGTGTACCAACCACAGTGGTCAGTATTCCCAACCGCTATATGCACAGCCCCAGCGAAATGGTCGATGAGCACGATGTCAAAGCCTGCATCGACATCATCGCGGCGTGGATCAGGGCGCTGGACGAGAACCCCGATTTTCGGCGCTGATCCGCCCCTAAAAAGTGGGATCGACGGTAACTACACGGACTCGTGGAACTGCGCTGCCCAGCGAACAGAAGAGAACCGGGTTCCAGGCGTGGAGTTGGCCATTCGGTGCCCTTGCGGGTCGTTAATGAGACAGGCAGCCGTTCGTATCAGTAAAGCTCAGACCCGGTAAAGCCCAGACCCGGCACCCCGAACAGGTGAAGGCTCTCTCTAGGCAGCCGTTGCTTTCTGTTCCTGCGCCCCGTCAGAATGAGAAGCATGACGGATCGTAATCGGCTTTCGGTAACGCAGACTGCCCCGCCAGTCGTCGTGGTGGTCAATCAGAAGAGCGTGATCCTGGGGCTGATCCTCACCTTCTTGTTCGGGGGCCTGGGCATGCTGTACGCCACCATTGTGGGCGGCATCGTCATGATTATTCTCAGCTCTATCGTCGGACTGATGACGGGTGGGCTGGGGTTGGTCGTGCTGTGGCCGATTCAGATGATCTGGACCTATCTGGCGATCAAAAACCACAACAAAGGGCAGGCCCGTGCCGTAGCCCGCGCCATTCGCTGAGCCGCTGGCCACCCCCCGCCCTACTAGTTTGCACCATGACTGACCCCCTTCTCGCCGTGACTGACTCTGCCCCACCTGCGCTGCCCGCTCCCTTTACCACGCTGGCCGGGCCGCACCGTTTTGATACGGTGATCGACAACAGCGAGTTTCTGGCCTTTGCCGACCGCGCCGATGCACCGGCCCAGGCGCTGGCTCAGCTCGCGGCCCTCCGGGAGCGCTACGCCGACGCCACACATCACTGCTGGGCCTACAAGATCGGCGCGGCCTACCGCTTCAGTGACGACGGCGAACCGGGCGGCACGGCGGGCGCCCCGATGCTGCGGGCCATCGAGGGGCAGGGCGTCGATCATGTGATGGTCGTGGTCGTGCGGTTTTACGGCGGGGTTAAGCTGGGCACCGGGGGGCTGGCCCGCGCCTACGGGGGCAGCGCCGCCGAATGCCTGCGTACCGCTCCCAGGCTTAGGGTGCGGCCGCGCCAGCCTTTGCGCGTGGGCGTGGGCTTTGAGCACCTCAGCACGCTGTACCAGCAGCTCGGAGCCTTCGACACCCTGCGTGGCAAGGAAGAGTACACCGCCAGCGGCGTGAGCCTGCCGGTACAGGTCTTTCCGGAAGACGTAGAGGCGTTCACGGCGGCCCTGCGCGACGCCACGCGTGGCACGGCCACGGCAGAAGTCGTTAAGACGGGCCATGAACCTGGGCCTCTATCCTGAGCGCATGAAATCTTTTCTTGCGTACCGCATCGGCTATGGCGAGGACGCCCACCGCCTCGCGGCGGGATTGCCCCTTGTGCTGGGCGGCGTAGCTGTTGCGCACGCCGAGTACGGGGCTGTAGCTCACAGCGACGGCGACGCGCTGCTGCACGCGGTGGCCGACGCGCTGCTCTCCGGGCTGGCGCTGGGCGACATCGGCCAGTATTTTCCCGACACCGCTGCCGAGTGGCGGGGCCTAGACTCGCGCCTGATCCTGGCACGGGCGCTGGAACTGGTGCGCGAGCGCGGTTACCAGCCGGTGAACGTGGCGCTGGTGGTCACCCTTGACCGGCCCAAGCTGGGGCCGCTGCGGGCCGAGATCGCCCGGACGGTGGCAGGACTGCTGGGGCTGCCCGAAACCGAAGTCGGCGTGAGTTTCAAGACCTCCGAGGGTTTGGCCCCCGAGCATGTCCAGACCCGCGTAACCGTGCTGCTGGAGCGTGCGGATGTCTGAAGCTGCCGGGCATTACGACATCGTGGGCGACATTCACGGCTGCCTGGACGAGTTCAACGTTAACGGGGCCGTCACCGGGCGCGTGGGCCAGGCGCTCGGTATCGAGCCGGGCCGGGTCAAGAGGCTTTGCAAACCTTTTAACCGGAGTCGGCATTACGTTACCAATCGGCACTGGCACCGGCTGACGCAGCGTGCAGCAGGCGCGTGAGCAGTCCCGAGTCGTCTGCGCCGCTGGTGCACGTCGTGCTATACGAACCCGAGAAGGCCGGGAACGTGGGCAACGTGGCCCGTACCTGCTCGGTGCTGGGGGCCGAACTGCACCTGATCCGGCCCTTCGGCTTTCACCTGCACGACCGCGAATTTCGCCGCGCCGTCATGGACTACCTTCAGGGCGTGACGCTGCACGAATATGCCAACTGGACCGACTTTCAGGCCAGGCTGCCGCAACAGGCCCGCGTGTTCGCCTTTTCCACCCACGCCACGGAGCTGCACACCCGCGCTGGCTTCGTGCGCGGCGACTACCTGCTGTTTGGCCCCGAGTCTCGCGGCCTGCCCGCCTGGCTGCGCGACGCCCTGCCCAAGCTGAAGCTGCCGCAGCCAGGCAGGGGGCGCAGTCTGAATCTGGCGGTGGCAGCCGGAATTGCCGCGTTCGAGGCCGGGCGGCAGATCGAGGGCTGGTGATGGATAAGCCCTCAACGGCTACCGAAAATAGGCCGTGCTGGACATTGTTTTTTGTTCTCTATGCACTTTGAAATCCGGACGAAATTCATTTATGCAGTGTTCCCAGCAGGGAATTCAGGGTTTGTTGGGGCGTCGGGGCATTAG
>NZ_JAGLBG010000077.1 GCF_018260405.1 Deinococcus sp. | reverse complement strand
CCAAAATAGCCCTCCTAGAAGCAACGACCCTCTTTGCGAAGCTTGCTCTCAGCTTAGCCTATACACATGGCCGTCTGTTTCGTTAGCAACCCGCCTAGGCACCAGTTGACTAACTTCACGCCCAACCGTCCTCTTTGCTTTCACTCGCTTTGCAGCGCAGCTCTACAAGTCCGCGCAAAGTAAGCGGTTTTTGCAAACTATTTAGAGCCGTTCTCCGAATGATGGGGACGTCGGAAAAACACCGCCGCCTCCTTCATTCTCCGTCCTGCTCTTTTTTTCACTCGTTCCACTCGGCAAAAAGAGGGTCAAAAGAGCACCATCTTTTTGCAAAATGCTCTAACCCAAGTCCGTATAAGTTGCTCAGGTTCCGGCAAAGTTCAGAAGGAATATTGCCATAAGGAGGCCAACTATTCGGTAGAGTTGAAAACACTACCAAAGCGAAAGAAAGGGCCGACACTACGGTAAGCCCTTTCCCCAAGCAAACTTTACTTCTTGCCAACCAGCGAAATCTTGTTGAAGGCTTCGCTCCCAAGCGGGCTGGGCACCCAACCCTTAACGTAGCTGCGGGACGCTCCCAGCGGGGTGCTGTGAACCACCGGAATGCGGTAGACCGCGTTGTAAGTGATGTCGTGCAGCTGCGAGTAGATTTTGGCCTTGGCAGCCTGACCGACCGCGCCACGGCCCTGTTCCAGCAGTTTCTGCACGTTGGCGGGGCTCCAGTTGATGTCGTCGCTGCCGCCCTGACCGTAATAGGCGCTGTAGAAGTTGTCGGGGTCGCCGTAGTCGCCGGTCCAGCCGATCATGTACATGTCGAAACCGGGTTCCTTGTTGCGGTCTTCGAGGTACTTGGCCCAGTCCTCGGTCTTGAGGTTGGCCTTGATCCCGATGGTCGAGAGGTCAGCGGCAATCGCTTCGGCGGTCGGCTTGGGATTCGGGAAGTACGGGCGGCTGACCGGCATGTACCACAGGTCAATGGTAAAACCGTTCGGGTAACCGGCCTGGGCCAGCAGTTTCTTGGCCGCTGCCGGGTCGTACTTGTAGTCAGCGGGTACGGCTTTGCTGTTGGCCCAGCCCAGCACAGGCGGCACGAAGCTGGCGTTGCTGGTGCCCAGACCGTTCCAGAAGGCGTCGACCATGGCCTTCTTGTTGATCGCCATGCTCACGGCCTGCCGCACCTTGTCATTTTTGAAGTACTCGTTGCGGTTGTTCAGGCTCAGGAAGCCGACGTTGAAGCTCGGACGCTTAACCATAACCAGATTCTTATCGCTCTGCACGCTCTTGAGGCTGTCGGGCGTAAGGTCGTTGACGATGTCGACGTTGCCCGACTTCAGCTCGTTGAGGCGCTGCGAGGGGTCTTTGATGCTGCGGATGATGACGGCATCGACCTTGGGCTTAACGCCCCAGTAACCGGCATTGGCCTTGAGGGTCACGCGGTCGCCAGTGGTCCAGGTCTGGAAAATGAAGGGGCCGGTGCCCACCGCGCTGCCCGCTGGGGTGCCGTACTTGGCCCCGTCTTTCTTGATGGCCGCCGGGCTAGCGATACCAAAGTAACCGGCGGCCAGAATGTCGGGCAGCACGCTGCTGGACTTGTTCAGGTCGATGCGGATGGTAGAGTCGTCGACTTTGGTGATGGCCTTGATAACGGAGGTCTTGTCGCCCTTGTACCCGCCGAGCAACTGGCCCACGATCTCGTAGTTACGGCCCTGATCACGGAAACCGTACTTGTCGTCCTTATCCCACCAGCGGTTGAGGTTAAAGACTGCCGCGTCGGCGTTAAATGGCGTGCCGTCGTGAAATTTGACACCCTTACGCAGTTTAAAAGTCCAGCTGGTGGCGTCGGGGTTCGCACTCCAACTGGTCGCCAGACCGGGAATAACGTCAGTGGTGCCGTCCTTAAAATCAACCAGATAATCATAAATCTGACGCTGCACGTTGATCGAAATGCCGTCGGTGATGTTGGCCGATTCCAGGCTGACGGGTTCGCCGTTGCCTGCCACCACCAGGGTTCCAGCAGCGGAAGCCGCCGAGAAGGTACAAGCGCTGGTCAGCAGGGCGGCAGTGAGAAGCAGTTTTTTCATAGGGTCCTCCGGGTGCGGCAGCACAACGCGCCCAGTCCTGCAACCAGGCTGGGAGAGTTGAAGATGACGCTGAAAAACAGTAATAGTGCTCTCAGGGTAGACCCGCTTGCCAGAGGTGTCAAGGGAGAACACGTATTTCGACACGTCTGGGCACCAGCACTACCAGACACCGGCGCTCCTCGCCTTATTCTGCTGCCAGCAGAACGCGCTATGCTGGCTTGGATGACTGCGCCTGTTGCACCTACCCACCCCACTCACAGCCGCGCCCTGCACCTGCTGAGCACCATCTGGGGCTACCCGGCCTTCCGGGGGGTGCAAGAAAGCATCGTGGAGCAGGTGGTGGGCGGCGGAAACGCGCTGGTTTTGATGCCCACTGGCGGTGGCAAGAGCCTGTGCTACCAGCTGCCCAGCCTGCTCCGTGAGGGCGTAGGCATCGTGGTTTCGCCGCTGATTGCCCTGATGAAAGACCAGGTCGATACCCTGCGGCAACTCGGGGTGCGGGCCGCCTTTCTCAACTCGACCCTAAGTGGACCCGAGGCCTTCCGGGTCGAGCAACAGATGCAAAGCGGCGAACTTGACCTGCTGTACGTGGCCCCAGAACGCCTGCTGCTGCCGCGCATGCTGGAACTTCTCAGCGGCGCCCCGATAGCCCTTTTTGCCGTGGATGAAGCGCACTGCGTTTCCCAGTGGGGTCACGATTTCCGGCCCGAGTACCAGGGCCTAAGCATTTTGCCCGAGCGCTTTGCGAACATTCCGCGTGTGGCCCTGACCGCCACCGCCGACGACCGCACCCGCGCCGACATCAAAAGCGTGCTGCACCTGTGGGACGCGCCCGAATTCATTTCCAGTTTTGACCGTCCCAACATTCAGTACCGGGTGGCGCTCAAGGAAAGCCCAAAGAGCCAGCTGCTCGACTTTATTCGCACCGAACACGCCTCAGACGCCGGAATCGTGTACTGTATGTCGCGCAAGTCGGTCGAGGAAACGGCGAAGTGGCTGGCCGCACAGGGCCTTGACGCCCTTCCCTACCACGCGGGCCTCTCGCCGCAGCAGCGCAGCGAAACCCAGGAGCGTTTTCTGAACGAGGAAGGCGTGATCGTGGCGGCCACCGTCGCTTTCGGCATGGGTATCGACAAGCCGAACGTGCGCTTTGTGGCCCACCTCGACCTTCCTAAGAGTATGGAAGGCTACTACCAGGAAACGGGACGCGCCGGACGCGACGGGCTGCCCAGCACTGCCTGGATGGTCTACGGCTTACAGGACGTGGTCAACGTGCGCCGGATGTTGGCCCAGAGCGACGCCCCCGAGGACGTGAAGCGGGCCGAGGCGGGCAAACTCGATGCCTTGCTCACGTACTGCGAAACGGCGAGCTGCCGCCGTCAGGTGATTCTGGCTTACTTCGGCGAAACGCTGGCTGAGCCATGTGGCAACTGCGACACCTGCCTGAATCCCCCACAGTCGCGCGATCTGACCCGCGAGGCGCAGATGGCCCTGAGCGCCGCCGTTCGCACCGGCAACCGCTTCGGCTCGGTGCATCTGACGGATGTGCTGCTGGGCAAACAGACCGAGAAGGTTCTGGCGCTAGGACACCATCAGCTGCCGACGTTCGGGGTGGGAGCCAGCCACGACGAAAAGATGTGGCGCAGCGTGATTCGCCAGCTGATCAGCCTGGGCTACCTGAATGCCGACGATCACTTTGGCCTGAGCGCCACGCCTAAAGCCCGCGCCCTGCTCCGGGGCGAAACGCGGCTGATGCTGCGCGAGGACACCCTGCTGCCCCGCGAGAAGACGCTGAAAAAACGCGACCGGGCAGGCCGCGCCCCGGTGAGCGACCAAGACGCGCCGCTGTTCGGGGCGCTGCGAGCCTGGCGACTGGAACGCGCCCGCGCCCTGGCCGTGCCGCCCTACGTGATCTTTACCGACGCCACCCTGAAACTGATCGCCGAGTTGCGCCCCAGCAGTCACGCCACGCTGGGCACGGTCAGCGGTATCGGGCAGCGCAAACTGGCCGACTACGGCGACGAGGTGTTGCAGGTCGTTCGCGGTTACGCCAGCGGCGCGCCAGCGGCCATCCGTCCCGGCCCAGGCCCAGACGAAGCTGGGGCGCGGCACAACAACGCGGTTCTGGAGCGCCTAAAGCACAAAAGTGCCGCGCCAGTCCCCGCACTGCTAGACCCACCCGAACATGCTGAACCCAACTCGGAAGTCGAGGAAGCCCTGCGCGAGTTGCGCCGCGAACTGAGCCGTGAGAGCGGGCACAGCGCCTTCGTGGTCTATCCGAACGCCACTATGACGGCGCTGGCGACCCGGCAACCCCGCACGCTGGACGAACTGCGCGGCGTGCCGGGATTGGGCGAAAAACGCATCGTGGCCTACGGCGAACGGATTCTGGACGCAATCAATACGGTGCTGGACGGTTAGGTAGCCGACAAACCCAGACTCTACAGGGTAAGCGCCAGCTCGACCGCTTCGCGCAACCCACCCTCGTCCACGCTGGACACCACGGTCTGCGCGATAGCCTTAAGCATCGGCTCGGCATTGCCCATCGCCACCGGATGGCCCACGGCTTTTAGGGCCGTCATATCGTTTTCGCCGTCACCAACCGCCATAACCCGGTCAAGCGTCAGGCCGTAACCCGCCGCGACCCGGCCCAGCGCACTGCCTTTGTTGACCCCGGCTTTCGTCACGCTGATGAAATTGACATCCGGCATCACGGGACTGCCCGCAGGATGCAGTTCCAGGCCGGTATAATCCTGGGCATATACTTCGCCGCTCTCGGCGTGGGGCACCACCCACTGCACCCGTACCACCGTCTTTTTCAGGTCTTCCGGGGCCAGTGGCGAGTAAGGCAGGCCCAGCAACGCCGCGTGGCGCTTGGCTATCTGTTCGCCCGTTTCGGTAATGGCGTATTCGTCGTCGGTGTAGACCTCCAGCAGGCGCTTTTGCTGCCGGGCCAGCGCCAGCAGCCGTGTCAACTCGGCAGGCGGAAAGGCTTCAGACAGGCTCTCGCCAGTGTCCACCTTGACCACGCTGGCCCCGTTCTGAAAGACGTGCCAGCCGTCCGGGTCGAGCCTGCGGGCATAGTCCAGCGCGTTGCCGATGGCGGGGCGGCCACTACACACCGCCAGGCGCACACCACGCTGCCGCGCCAGAGCCAGCGCGTCCCAGACATCCTGGCGCACCACATTGCCAGTGCCGACCAGGGTGCCGTCTACATCAATGCCAATCAGACCTAACATGCCGCCCAGTGTAGGCGGCGAGGGTCAGCAGCGGGCCAGGGGTTATAGATCGCCCGCAACCGGACTCGGCAATCAGACCCGTTAGACAGACTCAAGGGTCAAACTTAGGGAAAGGTAAGCTGACCGCTGTCGTCCACAACCACGATCTCGCTGGGCCGCCCAGTAATGCTAATAATCGTCCAGGGGCTGGTCAACGCCTGCGTGGTTAGCATGCCGGGCCGGGGCGAGCTGACGGCGACGCGCACGGTAAGGGTAGAGCCGCTGAGTTCGGCGCCAGTCACGCGCACGCCATAGCCCCCGGTATTGCGCTGCCCTAGGAAAATGCCGACCAGCGAACGTCCAGCCTCCAGGGGCGGCGTGGCAGGCACGCTGCTCTGGCGGCCATAGGCCAGGGCATAGAGCGCCCGGATTTGCTCGGGAGTGGTCGCCAGTTGCACCTTTGGCGCAGTGGCCGCCGCGTTGTTACCGCTGGCCACCTCAGTAAAGTTTACGGCCTGTCCGGTCATCTGGCCTCCCTGCGGCCTGGGGTTGGGTAACCCTGGCGTGACTGTAAGAGCAGGGGTCGGCACAGGATCCACCCTGCCCGGCAGCAGATACAGGCTGGTGCTCAGCCTCTCGCTGGGCGTCGGCTCGGCGCTCAGGCTGGGCGCAGGGTCATTAAGCACCGCCACTGTCAACGGTCCCTGGGTCGCCATAACACGGCTCAGCGCGTCGGCTTCGGCGTCGGTCAGCTGCCCGGCCCCGCGCAGGCCGCTGCTGGGTGCTCCACTGACCACACCGCTCAGCGGGCCAGAGGCCGCGCCCAGTCTGCTCCAGCTCGCGCCGTCGGTGTAGTAGACCGCCGCCAGCGACGCGCCGTTAAGCGGGGTTACGTTGAACAGGCCGTCCGCGCCGAGCGTGACGCTTAGTTTCTGCGGTGCGCCGGGCGTGGGCACGCGGTAGGTGGCCTGTCCTTCCACGCTAAGAGTGCCGGGCAGGGCTAGGGGGTCTTGCACCTGCGGGCGCAATTGCACCGCCGCGCCGCCTAGCTTGACCGAGCTGCCGCCGCCGCTGCCGAGCGCCCCGTAGACCCATACGACGCGCTGCTGCGTGCCGCCGTACAGCGCGACTTCATGCACCTTGAAGTTGCTGGGACCCTGGCCGGTACAGGCCGTAAGGAGCGCGGCGCTGAGGCCGACCAGTGCAAAAAGAGAACGCTTCATGAGAGCACTGTAATGCCAGGAACTGATCAAGCGCTGAACCGCGCCTTCAGGTTTCGGAGAGCTTCGGTCACACGGAAGGCTCAGACCTTTCTGGCTCCGGCCTTTGCTGTGGCTTTGGCCTGCGCCCCGGCAGCCTGTGCCCTGGCAGGTTCAAGCAGCTCGCGGGCATGACTCATGGCCGCCTCCGAGGTGTTGCCCGAGAGCATCCGCGCGATTTCTTCCAGGCGTTCCTCCGGCGAGAGCAGACGCACCCGGCTGACCGTGCGCCCGTTCTCAACCTGTTTTTCGACCTTGTAATGATGATCGGCCCGCGCCGCAATCTGGGCCAGGTGAGTAACCACCAGCACCTGCCGCCCGGTTGCCAACCGCGCCAGCTGCGCCGCCACTGCCAGCGCCGCCGAGCCACCGATTCCGGCATCGACCTCGTCGAAGACCACCGACGGCGTTTCGGCCCCCAGCACCGTGCTGATCGCCAGCATCACGCGTGACAGTTCGCCGCCCGAGGCGACGTCGGCCAGTGGAGCCAGTTCCTCGCCGGGGTTGGCAGTAAACAGCAGTTTCACGTCGCTGAGGCCAGAGGCGCCGGGCGTCTCCAGCGTTTGCAGGCGAAATTCCATGCGGGCGTGGGGCAT
Organism: Deinococcus sp.; assembly: GCF_018260405.1. GTDB lineage: Bacteria > Deinococcota > Deinococci > Deinococcales > Deinococcaceae > Deinococcus. The sequence goes on along the minus strand of NZ_JAGLBG010000077.1, from coordinate 5,449 downwards.
GCCCAGTTCGCGGATCACGTCCAGCAGTTGCCCGGCGAGCGGCCCGGCGGCTTTCTGGCGGGCCTCGTCAAGTCGCGCTCCGGCTTCGCGCACAGCCTTTTCTAGCGCCAGCACGTCTTCGTGCAAGGTTCCAGCGTCCTGTTCGTCGCGTTGCAGTTCGGCCAGTTCGTCGGCGACCCGCGCCTGAAAGTCCAGCACGTCCTGGAGGCCCGGTCCGTATTTGGTCTTCAGTTTGCCCAGCGCCGCGATCCGCGCTTCTACGCGGGCCAGTTCCTCCGGGTCGGCGGCACTGTTCTCGGCAGTGACGCGCAGTTCGCTGACCACCGCCTGCACCGCATCAAGCGCCTCGCGCAACTCGGTTTGCAACTGCGCGGTCGCCTCGTCGTATCTGGCCCCAGCATTCAGCGCCCGCACGGATTGCGACATCAAGCCCAGCGCACTGATCTCGCCGTCGCTGAGAAGTTCCAGACTGCCCGCCGCCGCCTGGGCGATGGCGTCGAGGTTTGCCAGACGGGTCAGGTCGGTAGTCAGCGGTTCTTCCTCGCCGGGCTGCGGCGCGACCTCACGGATTTCTTGCACCTGAAACGACAGCAAGTCGAGCTGCCGCGCCCGCTCACGCTCGGAACTCTGCAATTTTTCGAGTCGGGCCACCGCGCCGCGCCACTGCTGGTAAGCCGCCGCGTACTGCGCCGTTGCCCCCGCCACCTGTCTGTCGAGCAGTTGCCGCTGATTGGCCGCCGAGAGCAGGCTGACCGCCGAGTGCTGCCAGTGAATCGTAAGCCGGTCTTGCGACCACTGCTGCAACTCGCGCAGGGTCACGACCTCGCCGTCGATCCGGGTAGTGCCGCGCCCGTGCAGGCTGACGCGGCGGCTGGCGGTCAGTTCATCTTTGCCACGCGGCCAGAAGGCCGTGACCAGCAGGTCTTCCTCGCCCGTGCGAATCAGGTCGGTGCTGGCCCGCGACCCCAGCAGCAGCCCCAGCGCGTCCACGATGATGCTTTTTCCGGCCCCCGTTTCGCCCGTAAAGGCACAGAACCCGCTGCCCAGTTCCAGGGAAAGCCGCGTAATGGTGGCCAGATTCTGAATTTCCAACCGGGCGATGCCCTGCGGCCCTGCGGCGGCCACAGGCAGGTCGGCCTGAGCTGGGTCTGGGTAGGCTGAGTCCGGGTGAGCTGGGGTCGTGCGGGCCTTACGAGTCACCCGCAGAGTCTAGTGCGCCGGGCCGGGGGGCAGTCGGGCGACCACTACACTCGGCCCGGAGACAGGGGGGCAGGAGGGACAGAGACAGGCGGCCAGCGGCGGAACATGAACCCAGCGTTACGTTTTCTAAACATTTTTGTTTGCGCCTGAGGCCACAATGGGTGCATTGACCCCCGCAAAAGGGCTCTAAAAGGAGAGAGATCAATGACCAACGAATCTACTGGAGGCGTCAGCAAGCGCAGTCTCGTGCTGCTTGGCGCATTTGCCGCCTTAGCCCTGAACCGTGACCTGCGCCGCAACCTCGTGCTGGGCACCCGTGACGCCCTGGACAGCGCCCAAAGCACCCTGAACGAAACGGTCAAGCCCGCCCTGGGCAGCGTCGCCGAGCAGGCGCACGAGGCCGCCGCCCTCGCCGCTCACCAGGCCAGCGACACCTGGGGCAGCCTGCGTGAAGACGCGCCCCAGCGGGCGCACTCTCTGCTGAGCACCGCCCAGAGCCTGGTGGGCACCGCCGCCGAACACGCCGCGCAGCTGCGCAAAGAAGCCGAACAGGCGGCAGAGCAGGCCCGCCGCGAGTACGCTCCCAAGCTTGGGGCCTTGCAAGATGATCTGCTGGACACGGTGGAAGACCGCCGTAAGCTGGCCGATAGGGCCGTCAAGGGGGCAACCCGTAAGGGTCAGCAGGCCCTGGCCGAGCTGAGCGACCGCGCCAGTACGCTGCGCGATACGGCTGGCCACAGCCTGGAAAGCCAGCGCCGCGACGTCGAACGCGCCATTGCCCGTGCCCGCCGCGACGCCGAAAGAGAACTGCGTGCCCAGAAGAAGAACTGGAACCAGAAGAAGCTGGAAGCCGCCATCGAGAAGCGCATTGCTCCGGTTCATCAGCAGGTGCAGCGCGAATTTGCACGTCTGGAAAAACAGGTGGGGCGTAACCCCCAGCGCCTGATAGCTGAACTGCGTCCTGCCCCTAAAAAGAGCGGCATGGACGGCGGCCTGACTGCCCTGGCCTTGCTGGGCACGGGGATTGTCGTGCTGGCGCGTGTTCCTGCGGCGCGTCAGGGTGTCCTGAACGCTGTCGAGGCCATCAGCCCCGACGCGGCCAAGCAACTTCACTCGTTTAGCAAGCAGGTGCGTGACATCGTCGGCAGCGCGTGGATTGAAACCATTGAGGAACCCGCCCAGACGCCTGCCCCCGGTGCGGCCAAGTCTACCCAGGCCGCCACCACCGGGGCAACCTGGGGCGCTACCGTGGAACCTGGCTCGGCCGCCGCCGCCAGCACGAACCCCGCTTCTTCGGGCAGCGCAGACAGCACTCCGGCCCAGAGCAATCAGGGCACGGCCCCTGCGACCAACACCACCCCGAATACTTCGGCGGATTCCAGCAGCGCCACAGCCCCCAAAGACAATAAAACCAGCTGAACTTCGCAGCATTGAGGTTTTCAGCCTTGAGTGACCCCGCAGCTTTGGCGGGGTTTTTTAGGTTCAAGGGCGTACGTTCCAGCCGCCTCACCAGCCACAGACGCGCTGCCATAGCATTAGGACATACAGCAGTCGGCACAATACAGACTGCGCTCAATTTCGGTACCCCTAGACCTGTACCCTTAGAAAGGCACCCGATACGCCTCTGGTGGGCAGCTTTGCGAGTCCGTACCGCGAAACCCGTATCTTTTCCCACTCGTTTCTGTCCGGATTGAATCCAAAACGGCCCGGTTCAGTCTGAATCCCTATAAGCTGGTCCAGCGGTCATTTCTGGAGCAGGCGTGGGCTAGCGAAGCGTTGCAGAGGAAACATGACGGCAAAATGACAGCCACTCCATGCTACTCATACAACGTTCATTAGGTGGAGGGGGGATAGGGCTAGCTTATTCTTCAATGAAGCGCACCCTTTCGGTTCTGTTGTTTTCGCTTGGTCTGGCCGCCGCAGTCCCGGTGAAACTGGGAAATATTCCTGTCACTGTCGAGTCCAGCCCAAATCTGCTTAGCCTGACCGATGCAGGAATCAGGAAGGCTTTTCCCTCGGCGGCGGGGCGCCCTGACGCCGTTTTTCTGACCGACGACCGCAAGGTCAGCGTAGCGTTCGAGTGGCGCGACGGTAAACTCGCCCCCAACGAGGTCGATAAGCTGGTGACACAGTTTCCAGCCGTCATCAAGGCGCAGATTCCCAGTCTCAAAAGCCTGAAATCCAACATGGTGCAGCTCAGCGGTAAGCCCTGGGCGCAGTTCGTTTTTACTACCCCTGGGCAGGGCGACGACCTGCGCCGCGAACTGCTCATGACCAGCGTCGGCGGACGGGTTCTGGTCATGACCATCGCCGGGAACCTCAAAGACTATTCACGCAACGAAGCGACCATCAGAGGTCTGGCCAGTAGCGTCCGCGTCAACGTAAACTAAGTTTCCTGTTGCGGTGGCTTCCACCCTGACTGGGCGTGGGAGCTTTTTCCTGTCTCATGCGGGTTCCTGCCTGCTTAACAGGCGTTCAGCCCCGATGCCTCCCACAGCAAACGCGACTTTCCGAAACCATTGCCCGGCGGGCACACTGTTCAGCAGCAAACAATGAGACGCAGGCCAGGAGTTCTAAACTAGAAGGTGAAGGTCAACCAGAAAAGACACGGTCTGGCCGGACTCTTTTTAGAGCACCGGAGATGGTAGCTGCTAGGGAAGCTAGGGCATAACGCCGCCGCCTTGGGTTAGGCTGAAGGTGAATTAGGGAGTACCAGACGACCTTGGACATTGAATTAAGCCCACTCTCACCGCAAGCGGTCCTGCGCTCGACCGAAGTGCTTGGGCAACACGGCGGTGTGCTACTCGAAAAAGGCAAGTGTCAGGACTACACTGTCTTTATCAAAACGCTGGTCAGCGAAGACCCCCTTACCGTTGCCCGCTTTGAACATGAAGGCCAGATCGTAACGGCGCTGCGCCACCCGCTGATTATCCCCTGCTTGCGGCAAACCCCGACCCAGCTGGTGTTTCCCTTTATTCCTGGGGGCACACTGCGCGACCTTGCACGCTGCGGCCCCATGAATCCGGACGCCGCGACTTCGGTGGTCTGGGGCATTTTAAAAGCGGTGGCCTATCTGCACTCGCGCGGCGTGGTGCATCACGATCTGAAGCCTGAAAACGTGATGCTGCTGGGTGGACAGCCCAGTGCCAGGGCGGTGCGGATCATTGACTTTGGAATGAGCCATGCCCAGCATCTGCCACTCGACATTCACGGCGGCACCCGCATGGGAACGCCGCACTTTATGGCTCCGGAACAGTTTCAGGGAATACGGGGCGACCCCCGCAGCGACCTCTACTCGGTTGGCGTCTTGCTGTTTGACTGCTTGGCCGGACACCCACCTTACGACGACGCCCTGGGCTGGCTGGTGGGCATCACCGAAAACCGCGCCCAGATACCGGGGCCTGCCGTGCTGCGCCCGCTGATTCTCTCGGCCCTTCAGCGGGATTTGAAAAGCCGCCCCCAGACCGCCGGGGTTATGCTTAACACGCTCGCCCAGGCCCGTGCCAGCCTGGGCCTGGGCGAACTGCGCGACTAAGCCCACGTCACCACGTCACCAGGCCACGTAAACACGGATTGCAAGACCAAGGAGGTGAATCCCATTTGAGCCTGATCGCTTTTACCGGCAACCGCTTCCTGGCGGATGAAACCCTGCGCGACACGCTGCTGGCCCGTGGCCTCAATCCCCGCGAACTGCTGCGACTGGGCGGCGAGGAAGTCACCTCCCAAATCCTCGGACCACACCTCGCCCCCGGCCTATTTGGTGATGGTGGCCTGATCGTCGATCTGGAGGGAGTCAAGCCCGACAAGGCACTGCTGGAACTGCTGACCACGGCGGCGGTCACGGTGGCGGTGCTCGACGAGTCGCCGCCCGCCACACGCCTTAAAACCTACGAAAAAGCGGGCGAGGTGATCGCCTCTCCTGCTCCCAGCAAAGCGGGCGAGGTAACGGGCTGGGTCGTGCAGCGGGCTAAAAAGCAAAAGCTGGCGCTGGAACGCGACGCCGCCGCCTATCTGGCCGAAGTGTTCGGCGCGGACCTGGCCGCAATCGCGGGCGAACTGAATAAACTGGCTATACTGGACGGCCCGTTTTCGCTGGCGGCTGTGCAGCGCATCGTCGGGCGGGAGCCGCCAGGCGACAGTTTTGCCATGCTGGGAGCCGCCACCGCCGGACGACCCGGCGAGGCAGTGACCCAGTTGCGCCGCCTGCTGGCCTCGGGCGAGGACCCCTTCAAGCTGATGGGCGCGGTGG
>NZ_JAGLBG010000076.1 GCF_018260405.1 Deinococcus sp. | reverse complement strand
AAGACTAGGAATATCTACCTTCTGAGACGAGGAATCATTCACCCATTCACATTAAGCTGACTTTGCGGTTGCCCTGCTTCCTCTACCTCATTAGATTGGCTCTCTGAAAGACTTGCACTAAAGTGCATGGCTTAGGACCAGCGTATTCGGAGAGTTAAGTGGTCTGAATGCCCCGAAAATGAAAAGGGCACTCAGACCGTTGAAACCTTGCTCTAGGGGCGCATCCGCGTAAGCATACGGGGAAACGCAATGGCCTCGCGGATGTGGTCGATGCCGGTGATCCAGGCGATGGCCCGTTCGAGCCCCATGCCGTAGCCCGCGTGTGGCACGCTGCCGAAGCGCCGCAGGTCCAGATACCAGTCGAAGTCTTCGAGCGGCAGCTTTTCGGCCTCGATGCGCGATTTGAGCAGTTCGTAGTCGTGAATGCGTTCACTGCCGCCAATAATTTCGCCGTAGCCTTCGGGCGCGATCATGTCGTCGCACAGGGCCACTTTTGGGTCACTGGGGTCAGGCTGCATGTAGAACGCCTTGATGCCCACCGGATACTTTTCGACCATCACTGGGCGGTCAAAGTGGTAGCCCAGGATCGTTTCGTGCGGTGCGCCCAGATCGTTGCCCCATTCGACAGGCTGCACATCGGCCTGCACATTGGGCGGCAGATCGCGTTCCTCGATGTGCCTGCGGATAATCTCCAGCGCCTCCGTGTAGGTAATGCGCGGGTAGTGACCCTCGGCGGCTCCGCGCAATTTGGAGGTGTCGCGGCCCAGCAACTCCAGCTCGGTCTGGCACTCTTCCAGCACGCGCCTGACCATAAAACTGACCATGCGTTCCTGTAAGTTCATATTCTCGGCGTGGTTGCTGGGGGCCACTTCCGGCTCGATCATCCAGAATTCCAGCAGATGGCGGCGGGTTTTGCTCTTTTCAGCGCGGAAAGTCGGCCCAAAGGTGTACACCTTACCAAAAGCCAGGGCGCCCGCCTCGGCGTGCAGTTGCCCAGTCTGGGAGAGGTACGCCTTGTCCTCGCCGAACAGGTCGATCTCGAACAGCTCGGTGGTGTCCTCGGCGGCGTTGGGCGTAAAAAAGGGCGCGTCGAAGCGGATAAAGCCTTCCTGATGAAAAAATTCCGTCAGCGCCCGCTGCACGCAGTCACGCACGCGCAAGATGGCCCAGGGGCGGCGGTGGCGTAGCCACACGTGGCGGTGATCCATCAGGAAATCGGTGCCGTGCTCCTTGGGCGTGATCTGGTATTCGCCCACGTTTTCGCTGATGGCCGCCAGGTCACGCACGCTCAGTTCGACGCCGCCCGGAGCGCGTTCGTCGGCCCGCACCTCGCCGGTCACCGTAATGGCCTGTTCCTGGGTCAGGCGTTTGGCGGCCTCGAACACTTCCTCGGACACGTCGCCCCTAAATACGGTGGCCTGCACGAAGCCGCTGCCGTCACGCAGTTTCAGGAACTGGATTTTGCCCTTGCCGCTCTTGTCGGTCAGCCACGCGTTGAGGGTCACGGTTTGCCCGGTCTGCGTCCCGAGTTGCCTGATGGTGTGATTTGCTGCTTTACTCATTGGCGAGATTATGGCAGCAAAAAACCAGCATCGGCAGACACTGGTCGTTTCTGGTGAGGGCCGCGCTTACGGCTTTATTTCAGGTCTTTCCCCAGCGTCACGTCCTGCACCAGCCCGTTAGGATCGCGGATATCCAGTTCCTCGCGGCGCAGGGTGACTGTTTCGGTGTGGGTAAAAGTCTGCATCTTCTTTTTCACATCGACTTCGCTCACGGCAAAAACGTGCTTAAGGACTTCGGCGCGTTCATCTTGAAGCAGCACTTCGTAGGTGCGCCCCGGCTTCAGCACCTCGCCGTTCATCATGACCTTGCCCGCGCCTTCCCTCACCGTAATTTCGAGCACCTCGGAGCTGAGCGTCACCGGAATAGTCTCCTGGCGCTCACGCAGCACCTTCTGAATGGTGACGGCCCCCGCCTGCTCCCTGACCACGTCGATCACGGCGCGTTCTTCGTGCAGGGTCAGGGTATCGAGCGGAGTAACGCTGCTTTGTCGGCTGCTCAGGCTTTCGCCCCGTACCGTACCCAGTTTGGTGTCTTGCCCTGGAACCTTGCCTTCTACCAGACGTTCACCGGGGTTAAGTTTATTTTTATCGTCCATGTCTGTTCCTCTGGCCTTCATGGTATGGCACAAAAAAGGCGGGGGAAATTCCCCGCCCCTTCATTTGGCGCTAGCTTACAGCTTCTTGGCAGCGTCGTCCAAGACCACGTCGCCGGTTTTGTTGACTTCCAGCACTTCCTTGCCGATGGTCTCGGTGACCTGCTGGGTCTCGGTCACGGTGCGCTTGCCCAGGCTAACTTCTTCGGTAACAAAGGCCTGCTTGCTCACGTTGGCACGCTCGGCTTCGAGGTCAACGCTCATAGTGGCGGTGGCAGCACCCAGCACGGCGCCGGACACAGGCTGACCGTCGGTGACAGCGTGACGCTCGATGACCACTTCTTCGCGCTCAAGGGGCACGTTGATGGTTTCGGTGTGGGTTTCGACACGCTTGCCGATCTGCACACTACCAGCCTTGAAGCGGTCCTTGTTGACGGTCAGGCGCTCTTCGAGCAGCTGGAGACGCTCGGGGGTGCTGTAGGCCTGCTCACGGAAGGCGGTCACGTCGGTGTCCTTGCCGGTCAACACGCGCTCGCGGTAGGCGGCGGTGTCCATGTCGGTGACGCCGCGCAGCACGCGCTCGTCGCTGTCTACCATGTCATTGGTATAGGCCTGGCCTTCGTGGTACTCGCTCATGGCCTTGACCTGGTCTTTGGTCAGGTTGTCAAAGTACACGCCGCTATCGTCGATACGGGCGTAGCCGACGGGCACGAGGACTTCCTTGCTGCTGAACCAGCCGCCCACATCAACCAGGAGGAAACGAATTTTGCCGGTACCGGGTTCGACCAGGGCGTCCTTAACTGCGCCGATCTTCTCGCCGTTGTAACCGTAAGCGGTGCCGCCGACGGGGTTATAGACGTTGGTGTCGAGTTGCAGATCGGTGTGGACATCGGACAGACGGATCAGGCTTTCGTTGGTAGTCATAGTAGTTCCTCCAGAAGTGATGCGGGGATTAAGTCCCCGATGACCAGAGTCTGACGCACGCCCTCAGATCACATTTGAGACTGTTCTAAAGGCGTCCATACTGGACCTTTAGAAGACCGTCATGAATAGTCTTTTTAGCAGATTCTCACTTGACTACTGGTCATTTTGTTGAAGGGGAGCTGTTGGCTATGCTGGTTCCATGTCTGTTCTGGCTGATCTGCGCTCCGATACCGTCACCGTGCCCACCGCCGCCATGCGTGAGGCCATGGCCCAGGCCCCCGTCGGAGACGACGTGTACGGCGAAGATCCCACGGTCAACGCGTTGCAGGCCGAGGTCGCGCGGCTCACCGGGCATGAGGCGGCGCTGTTCATGCCGTCGGGCAGCATGAGCAATCAGGTGGCGCTGGCACTGCACGCGGGCCGGGGTGAGGAAGTCGTGTGCGCCGAGGGATCGCACATCTACGAGTGGGAACTGGGCATGATGGCGGCCTTCAGCGGCCTCGTGCCCCGCTTCGTGCCTGCGCCGCTCGGCGTGCCCGACCCCGAACAGGTGCGCCTGGCAGTGCGCCGCAGTGTCTATCAGTCGCCCACGGGCCTCATTTCGCTGGAAAATACCCACAACAAGGCGGGCGGCACCGTCTTGCCACTGGAGGTCATCGGGCAAATCCGGGCGGTGGCCGACGCCGAGGGCCTGCCCCTGCACCTCGACGGGGCGCGGGTCTTTAACGCGGCGGTGGCGCTGGGCACGCCGGTTTCCGAGATCACGCGGCACTTCACCACGGTCAGCCTCTGCCTCAGCAAGGGGCTGGGCGCACCCGTGGGCAGCGTGCTGGCCGGTTCCCGAAAACACGTTGCCACGGCGCACCGCTACCGCAAGATGATGGGTGGCGGGATGCGGCAGGCCGGAATCCTGGCGGCGGCTGGCCTGATCGCTCTGCGCGACGGCCCCGGCTGGCTGCCCGAGGATCACCGCCGCGCGCGCCAGTTGGCCCAGGCATTGGCAGGCGCCGGGTACGCCGTGAATCTGGCCGCCGTGCAGACCAACATCGTTTACGCGCAACTGCCCGGAGCGCAGCAACGGGTCGACCGCTGGGCGCAGCAGGGCGTGCTGTGCAGTGCGCTGGGGCCGGACTCGGTGCGTTTTGTGCTGCACCATCAGGTCACCGACCAGGGGCTGGAACAGGCGATTGCAGTCCTGACCGCCTGAAATGGTTCGCAGGCGCCCTGAATCCGCGTGGCCTTTTTCCGCGCAGGCCGCTGCCCCGGTCTGCGCCCTGTGCGAACGCCAGACGCCGCTGCTAACCGAGCATCACCTGGTGCCGCGTTCGCAGGGACGGCGGCGGGGGGTCAAGGTCAGCGAATTGCCCACCGTCATGCTGTGCCCAGCCTGCCACAAGTTTTTACATGCCACCCTGACCAACGCGCAACTGGCAAATGAATTCCCGGATCTCGAACGGCTGCGCCAGCATGAGGACGTGCGCAAGTTCCTGCACTGGCTTCGTAAACAGCCCGCGACCAAGGCGGTGCGGATTCGCCGGGGCAGGTGAGCTTTCGTCATAAGCCTGCATGAGGGCGGCCCGGCAAAGCCCGCGCTAGTCTGAAGAGTAATGACTGCACCAGATGGACCAACTTCCGCGCCCTGGCCTGGAGATCACCCGGCCAACTATGGTGTTCAGCCCCCGCCTGCTGGCCCCCGCATCCGGGCGGTGGACGGCAACCGCGCCGCGCTGATGCTCCTGGTGACCCAGAACGTCGTTTCGGTGCTGTGCGCCGGAATGTACCTGCCTATCAACGGTCAGGCGGTGCATATCGGTCTGGGCTGGCCGCTGGGGGCCTCGCTACTCGCCAGTTTCGTAGTAACGGTGCTGCTGGCTTTTTTGCTGTTCCGGCCCACCATGCAGGCGCTGGCCGCCGATACCCGCTGGCGTACTCCCCCGGCTTGGGGGCTGGCGCTGGCCGCGTTTGCACTGGGCTTTTTGGCATCACGGGCGTTTGCGCTGGCTTACATCACGCTGGTGCCTTCGGCAGTCAGCAGTATGCCGCAGTTCCTGAGTCACGGCCCCGACCTGTGGGTGCTGATGCTGGCGGCGGGTGTGTTGATTCCCTTTGCCGAGGAAGTGGCTTTCCGGGGCCTGATGATGCGCGGGCAGGAACGGGCGGCGGGCTTCGGCGTGGCGGCTATAGCCACGACCTGCGCGTTTGGACTGGCGCACGGCGTTCCGGCGGCCATCGTCGGCATTTTGCCGCTGGCCTACGTGCTGGCGCGGGTGGTGCAGCATACCGGCAGCCTCTGGAGCAGTGTGATCGTTCACGCCCTTAACAACCTGTTCTCGGTGGGCCTGGGGTCAGTTGTAGCGGGCAAGACCATCGGCAACCAGTCGCAGGCGCTCGACCTTATCAAGAACGAGTCGATGCGGATTCCCATCGCGCTGGTGGCCCTCGTGTTCGGTAGCGTGGTGCTGACCGTGGCCCACCTGATGCTAAAGCCCCGGCCCGACGCCCAGGTCGAAAGCCAGCGCGGGCCGTGGTTCAGCGCGGCCTACGCGGTCATCGTGCTGCTCGGTCTGTATCTGGCGTTCAAGACGCTGCCGATGTTTGCGCCGCAGGCCAGTGCATTGAAGGGAGTGCTGCACTAGACCTCCTGTGTTCAGCCTGTACTAGTCCCCATACGCCGGAGATCCTCTTTTCTTCGGCGTATGCTTGTGCCATGAGCCTTCTCGTCCGCGCCGCCACCCGTGAAGACGTTCCGGCGATTCTCGACATTTACAATGAGGCGGTGCTTAATACCACGGCCAGCTATGACCTCGAACCCGTTTCGCTCGAATCCCGGCTGGACTGGTACGACCATAAGACCAGGGGCGGGTGGCCGGTGCTGGTCGCCGAACAGGGCGGGCAGGTAGACGGTTTTGCCACCTTTGGGCCGTTCCGCGAAAAGGCGGGCTACGCGGGCACTGCCGAGCACAGTGTGTATGTGCGGGCGGGGCAGCGCGGCAGCGGCCTCGGCCTGCGGCTGATGCAAGCGCTGATCGCCGAGGCGCGGAAGATGGATTTGCACGTTCTGGTTGGCGGAATCGACGCCGACAACGCGGGCAGCATCGCCTTTCATGCGCGGCTGGGCTTCGAGCAGGTCGCGCACATGAAGCAGGTGGGCCGTAAATTTGACCGCTGGCTTGATCTGGTGTTTATGCAACTGACTTTGTAACGCTGGGCCGCCCTCTGTCCCTGGGCCTCACCCCCGAGTAGGCGCTAGCCTGAGCCTATGCGTTACCGCACTTTTACCGACGCCGATTACGCGGCGCTTCAGGCGCTCGACCGGCAGATTCAGTTGCAGCTCGACCCCGCGTTTGGGGCACTGCCCGAACGCGAACAGGAAGGGCGGCTACACACCAGCCTCGCGGCCCTCAAGTTCTACGAGCGCAGCGAACACTCTTTTGTGGCCGAGGACGGCGAGATTCAGGGGTTCATCTTTGCCCAGAGCGTGTGGCAGGGCGACCGGCCCGTTGTGCTGGTGCGTACCCTCAGCGCCTTGGAAGGTGCCCCCACAGAAATGCTGCGCGGTCTGGTACATGCCGCCGTCAAGAGTGCCTACGACTGCGCGGTGTACGAGGTTCACCTGAACGTGCCGCCCGCGCTGCGCCCCGTAGCCGAGGCCGAAGAAGCCCACCGCCTGGGCGATTACGCCGTTATTCACCTGGGCACGCGGGCCAGCACGGCCCCAGGCGAGCTATTTTATTTGCCAATTCTGTCAGAGGCCCTGGCGCATAATGACGGGCATGACTGCTAAGCCGACTCGCGTACTCCTGGGTGTCCGGGGAATGAACAAAGAAGCTGGGGAAAAGGTGGCGGCGGCGCTGCTCGCGCTGCCCGGCGTAAGCAAAGCCGTGCCGGACGTGGGTCAGATCGAGGTGCACTACGATCCCTCACATCACACCATCATGGATCTGGTGCGTACCGTACGCACGCAGGGTTTCCTGGCCGGAATGCTCTGAGGTGGGCCGGGGAAACGGGGCATGAGTCTGGGCTACGTTGGCGTGCTTACCGTGCGCCTGGAAATGCCGTGGGTCGGTAACCTGAAGGAAAAGCGGGCACTGGTGCGGCCTGTTGTCGAGCGCCTCAAGTCGCGCTTTCCGCTGACGGTGGCGCGGCTCGACGGTCTGGATGCCCACGACTGGGAAGTGATCGGTGTGGCTACCCTGTCGAACGATTATGGCTGGGTGCGCGAAACCCTGAAAATGGCCGCCAACTATATCGCCTCTGAGGGCGAGTACCGCGTCACCGATGAGCACACCGAGATTACGGCGCTGGGCGAACAGGATGAAGAGGTCCCGGACGAATAGAGCTTGCGCGAAATTCGCAGTGCGGTCGGTCTGAGGGCCGCAGGGTCTAATGGATTGCGCTTAATTCTGGTGCGGTCGGGGCGCGGGCAGGCCCCATCCTGGGTGCTGCCCGGCCTGTCGCGTTGCAGTCAGGGTTGGTAGCAACGGTCATTGGCTCAGGGAGTGGCTTGCTGGTTGTGGTCTTCGTGCGCTTTGCCTGGGAACGCCGCGCCGACCTCTAGGCAAGCGTTCCCAAAGGAAAAGGGCCGGAAACCTGAGTCCCGGCCCTTCTTCTCTATACCTCTGCGCCCTATTCGTCGCCCAGGTAAGCCTTGCGCACGCTCTCATCGGAGGCGATGTCGGCGGCGTTTCCCGAGAGGCGAATCTCGCCGGTTTGCAGCACGTAGGCCCGCTGGGCAATGGCGAGGGCCATGTTCGCGTTCTGCTCGACAAGCAAAATGGTGGTGCCGTGCTCGCGGTTTAGCCGCTCCACGATGTCGAAAATGGCTTCCACGAACAGCGGCGACAGACCCATGCTCGGCTCGTCCAGCAGCAGCAGCTTGGGGCTAACCATCAAGGCCCGGGCAATCGCCAGCATCTGCTGCTCACCGCCCGACATGGTGCCGCCCAGCTGCGTCTCGCGCTCTTTGAGGCGCGGAAACAGCGCGAATCCTTCCTGCACCCGCTGCTCAATCAGCTTGCGGTTGGTGATGGTAAAAGCCCCCACTTCGAGGTTTTCACGCACAGTCAGCTGCGGAAAGATGCGGCGGCCCTCGGGGACATGGCTCATGCTGCGCTGCATGATGGTGTGTGAGGGAATACCGCTGATGTTCTGGCCCTGGTAGATAACCTGGCCCTGTTTGGGCTTCATCATGCCCGAAACGGTCTTGAGGGTGGTGGTCTTGCCCGCCCCGTTGCCACCGATAAGCGCGACGATCTCGCCTGGGTTGACCGTCAGGTTTAGGCCCTTGAGCGCGTGAATCTGGCCGTAATAGGTGTGGACATCGCGCAGTTCCAGCAGCGGGGCCGCGCCAGCCGTTATGTTGTCTGCGCTCATGCCTGGGCCTCCTTGCCATACTCGCCCGCCGCAGTGCCGCGTCCCAGGTAGGCTTCCATAACGGCGGGGTCGTTACGAACCTCGTGGGGCAGGCCCTCGCTCAGCTTGCTGCCGTAGTTCAGCACCGTGATGTACTCCGAGAGAGTCATAACCAGTCGCATGTCGTGTTCGATCAGTACCACGGTCACGCCTAACTCGTCACGAATGGCGCGGATCAGGGCCTTGAGGTCCTCGGTTTCGCGGGGGTTCATCCCGGCGGCGGGTTCGTCCAGCAGAATCAGCTTGGGCGTGGTGGCCAGGGCGCGGGCAATTTCCAGTTTGCGCTGGTCGCCGTAGGGCAGGCTGGTCGAAAGTTCGTTGCGCCACTTGCTCAGGCCCACGAAGTCCAGCATCAGGCGGGCAGTGTCCACTGCTTCTTGCTCGTCGTGTTTGAACTTGCTGCTGCGTAAGATGGCGTCCCAGTACCCGCTTTTCAGGCGCACGCCGCGCCCCAGCATGATGTTTTCCTCGGCGGTCATGCTGGGAAACAGGCGGATGTTCTGAAAGGTGCGGCTAATGCCCGCCTCGACCACCTGATCGGGGCGCAGACCGATCAGTTCGCGGCCACCCAGTTTGATGTTGCCGGTGTCGGGCGTATAGATGCCGGTAATCAAGTTAAAGAAGGTGGTCTTTCCGGCCCCGTTTGGTCCGATCACGCTGATGATGCTGCGTTCGGGCACCTGAAAGGTCACGTCGTTGACGGCAGTCAGGCCACCGAAGGTCTTGGTGACGTTCTGTACGTCGAGCAGACTCATTTCTCACTTCCTGTACGTTCGTTCTCGCCGCGCGTGGCAAAGCCGGGCGACAGCACCTCGCCCTCGCCGGTGCCTTCTTGCAGGTGGTTGTCGGCGCTCAGGCTGCCTGCGGGTGGGTCGTCTTGGTGCATCTCGACCTGGTGGCGGGCGCTGGGCAGCAGGCCCTCGGGCCGAAAGAGCATCATAAACACCAGCACGAACCCAAAGATAAAGCGCTGGTACTTGCTGGGGTCAAGGTTCTGGTTGATGTTGGGAAACTGCGCCTGAAGCACTTCGGACAGCGTGGGCAGCACCGTGAAATTCAGCATGGTGACCACCACCGCTCCCAAAATAACGCCGGAAATGTTGCCCATGCCGCCCAGAATGACCATGCTCAGCACGCCAATGGACTGGAAGTAGTTGAAGCTGGTGGGGTCGATAAACGCCTGCTTGGCCGCGAAGATCACGCCCATCGCCCCGGCGAAGCTGGCCCCCGAGGCGAACGCCAGCAGCTTGGTACGCAGCAGCGGCACACCCATCGCCTGCGCCGCGATCTCGTCTTCACGAATGGCGATCCAGGCCCGCCCGATCTTGGAGCGGTCAAGGCGGCGGTTGACCAGCACGATCAGGGAGATGACGGCCAGCACCAGAATGTAGAGGAAAAACAGCTTGTGCTGTTCCGGCGCAAAGCCCAGCGACCCGGCGATCTTGTCGAGCCAGGGCACCGGCGCACTCTCGATACCGTCAATGCCCTGCGGCCCGTTGGTGATCGGCAGGTTGTTGGCGAAAATGCGGATCACTTCGCCCAGTCCTAGCGTCACGATGGCGAGGTAATCACCCTTGAGCTTCAGCACTGGCAGACCGATCAGCACGCCCACCAGGGCGGCCAGGGCTACGGCCAGAGGAATGAACAGCCAGAAGTACGCTGGATTCAGGCCGTGGGCGTAAGCCGCGTTGCCGGTAATCTGCCCGAGTTGCGGGCTACCGAAGATGCCCCACAGGTAAGCGCCCACCGCGAAGAAAGCGATGTACCCCAGGTCAAGCAGACCCGCCAGCCCCACCACGATGTTTAGCCCCAGCGCCAGCGCACTGAAAATGAGAATCTGAATGACCAGATCGAAATATGAAGCGTTTTCGCGTCCCATGAAGGGCAGCACGAACACGATACCGGTGATGTACACGATGGTTTTGGCCCAGTTGGCGGCTTTCCACTGGTAGGCGAACAGCATGCTGAGCAAGAAGGCCCCGAACAGCACGGGTTGCAGCAGCTTCATGGGGCCGTCGGCGATCGTGCTGCGCATGAAAATCAGCAGGGCCGCCGTGATAGCGGTGTAGGCCAGCAGCGCCCAAGTGCGGTCGCCGCCGCCGGGGCGCACCTTGAGCGGGGCGGGCGTGGTCGGTAGGGTCGTCATGCGTTACACCTTCTCCGTGGAGGACTTGCCGAGCAGACCGGTCGGCTTAATGAAGAGAATCAGAATCAGGGCCAGAAAGCCGCCCAGGTCCTTGTATTCGGCCTTGATATAACTGAGCCAGTGCAGCCCCGGCAGCGCGGAAAAGAGGCTCACGACGCCCAGCAGGGTTTCGACCCAGCCCAGCACGATGCCCCCGAGCATGGCCCCCGGAATACTGCCGATGCCGCCTAGCACCGCCGCCGAAAAGGCTTTCATGCCCGGCGCCATGCCGCTGTAGGCGTTGAGTGCCTGGTATTTCATGGCGTACATCACGCCGCCGAGTCCGCCGAGGGCCCCACCGATCAAAAAGGTCAGGCTGATGATGCGGTTGCTGTCGATGCCCATCAGTCCGGCTGTCTGGCGGTCGTGCGCCACGGCGCGGATGGCGCGGCCCAGCCGGGTGTGATTGACCAGTAAGTTCAGCCCGATCAGCATCAGCGTGGCGACCACCAGCAGGATGACGTCCTTGACCTGAAGGTTAAGCGAGGTGATATCGATTCCGGCGAATTTGGTCAGCGGACTGGTAAAGCCCTTGGGCAGCGTCACGCTCAGGTCGAACATCCCCGTCAGGCCGACCACGAATTTGAGGGTGTCTTGAAGGATCAGCGAAACGCCGATGGCGGTGATCAGCGGTACGAGGCGCTGGGCACCGCGCAGCGGGCGGTAGGCCAGCCGCTCGATAACCACGTTCAGTGCTCCCGAAACGATCATGGCGGCCAGACACGCGAGCACCAGCTTGAGGTAACCGTTCATGGACGAATCCTGAAGGGCATGAAAGACGAAATACCCGACGATGCCCCCCGTGATAAACACTTCCGAGTGGGCAAAATTAATCAGCTGAAGGACGCCGTACACCATGGTGTACCCGAGCGCGACGATGGCGTAGAGCACCCCGAGGCTCAGGCCACCCACCAGCACCTGCAAAAGAATGGTCATGACTGTCTGTAGGTCCACTTGGTCACCTGTATTATGGAGTCTGAAGGCACTCATCCGGCGGCCTAGTCAGAAAAGCCGTATCCTAGACAAAGAGATTCAGGAGCTTACAGGCTATCAGCCCGCACGCCCCTGGATGTTCCAAAGATGAGCTGTCGAATGCGGTGAAGGGTGCATCGGAACCCGGCTCTGGGTCTCGGGGCAGCAGCTAAGACCCATACGGGTGCGTCCAGGCCCCTTCACGAGTGCCGTTCTGGTCAGGACGCTGTTGCACCCAAAACAGCGCTTAGGCTTGCTCTGCTTAGCAGCTTTTCAAGTCAAGCGAGCCTGTTCTAACAAGAAGCGAGGAGGAACAGCCGCTACGGCTTTCGCGGTATGAACTCGTCAAGCTGCTGGCAGGGGCGCAGTCGGTGTGGTTCCGACTGTGCCGGAATTGAACGGAATCCGTATTACGTAACGGCTCGGACAGTTTCATACCTTGGGAGAGGGGAAATCCGAAATAAGCGGCTTGGCACGCCAATTGCGTTACTGCGTTACCCCCCCCTCACTTCACGCTCTGCAAGTTCCAACCTGTCGCGGCGCGAGCTGCACGAGTCCCCCGCAGGTGGGAAGCTAAAAACTTCGTGCTGGTTGTACTTTGCAGATGGAACTTTAAAACTGTCCGCACCATTGATTATTTGCGAATGACGTTTATGGTGCCAGCGGTGCTGCGCTTGGCGTCCTTGACGGCGATCACGTACATCTTGGCCGTGGTACGGTCACCGTTCTTGTCGAATTTAACGGGCCCGGTCAGTAGGTCAGGGTAGCTGCCGCTGCGGATGCTGGTTTCGACCTGGGCGCGGGTAGGCACCTTGCCGCCCGCTGCCTTGGAAGCGTTCAGGATGCCCTCGAGCACGACCTTGGCGGCGTCGTAGGCCATGACGCCGTAACCCTGGAGCGCAGTGCCGAACGCTTTCTGGAAGTTAACGGACGCTGTTTTGGCTGCGGGCACGACTTCGACCGGGGGGGCGATGGTCGTGAAGTAGATGTCGCTTGCGCCGCTTCCGGCGAGCTTGATCAGGTCTTCGCTGTCATAGCCGTCGCCGCCGACAATCGGGGTGGTGATGCCCTTGTCGCGCAGCTGCTTGACAAAGGGGCCAGCCTGGCCGTACACGGCGCCAAAGTAGATCGCGTCGGGCTTGAGGGTCTGAATCTTGGTGATGACGGCTGTGAAGTCGCGCTCCTGGCTGTCGATCCCTTCGCTCTGAACGATGGTCGCGCCCTTGGCCCGCAGTTCCTTCTCGGCTTCGTCGGCGAGGCCCTGGCCGTAGGGGGTCTTGTCGTTCA
>NZ_JAGLBG010000075.1:5491-12967 GCF_018260405.1 Deinococcus sp. | reverse complement strand
CCAGGCGCTGGGGGTGCCGTGTGTGGCGGCGGGCATCGGCAACCACGCGGGTCGGGTTCACGCGCCCAACGAGAACATTCTGCGCGAGCACTTTGCCCGGGGCGTGGCCTTCGGCGTGGCCCTGATCGAGCAACTGGGGAAAGGCTAACTTTAACAGACCTCCTACGAAAGTCGCAGGGAGGACAGTTTAAGGGGTCTAGTACAGACGGCCAATTGAACCGGGCCGTTTTGGATTCAATCGGAACAGATACCACCCCGAACACCCTGGGACGCCGTCCTACCCGTCCTCGCTCCCGGTGTCCATCCTCACCACGCGCGGGCGGAATTCGGCGATCACGTCAATGAGATCACTCTGGCGGGTCAGAACGTCACCTATGCGCTTGTAGGCCTGCGGAGCCTCGTCTCCTCGTCTATGCCGCCACCGATCAGGGTCACGCCCTCACGCTTCAGGTACGCCTGCACGTCCTTTTTCACCAGGGTGCGTCCGGCGGCCTTGCGTCCCAGCTGACGCCCCGCGCCGTGACTGGCACTCGCCAGGGCGTCTGGGTGGCCGCGCCCGCGCACCAGATAGCCGGGGTCGGCCATGCTGCCCGGAATCAGGCCCAGCTGCCCGGCTTCGGCGGGGGTCGCGCCCTTGCGGTGCACGATCAGTTCCTGGCCGCTGACCTGCTGTTTCCAGGCGAGGTTATGGCTGTTGCGGGTCTGAGCCAGCGGCGTGACCTTCAGAGCGCGGGCCAGGCGGGCGTGAATCTGTTCGTGGTTGGCGAGGGCGTAGTGCCCGGCCAGCGTCATGGCCTGCCAGTAGGCCTGACCTTCCTCACTGTCTATGGGCAGCCAGGCGAGTTTCTGGGCAGCGGGGTCGAGGCGGGGGTGCAGCTTCTGCGCGACGCTCGTAAAGTGCCCCGCGACCTGCGCCCCAAAACCGCGTGACCCGCTATGAGACAGCACCGCCAGATATTCCCCGGCTTCCAGACCCACGTCGGGCTGAGGCAGCCTGATGGTGCCGAATTCGACGAAGTGGTTGCCGCTGCCGCTGCTGCCTATCTGGTTCACGGCCTTATCGTGCAGGTGGCGCAGCAGGTTCTGAGCCTGCCAGGCCGCGTCGTGCAGCACCTCGTGATCCTCGCGTTCGCGCTTATCAAATCCCACGCCCGCGCCGAACCGGGTGTGCTTCAGCAGCAGCGCCTTTGCTTCTTCAGTGCTCAGAGAGCCAGGAACCATAGGCAACACGCTGAGCATCATCGAGCAGCCGATATCTACGCCGACCCCATACGGAATGACCGCGCCCTCGGTCGCCAGCACGCCGCCGATGGGCAGGCCGTACCCCACATGGGCGTCCGGCATCAGCGCCCCAGTGCGGGCAATAGGGAGGCGCATCGCCACGTCCATCTGGGCCCGCGCCCCAGGTTCGATCAGGTCGCCGCCCCAGATGCCGTAGGGCAGTGGTTCACCGCGCAGGGCCACGCCACGCCCGGCTTCCGCGCTGGCCTGCTTTTGCAAGAGCAGCGCCGCCAGTTCGGCATAGACTCCGCCCGCCGCGTACTCGGCTGGGCAGGCCTGCACCGTCTTCAGTTCGCTCAGAATGTCCTGCCGCCCTGCTCCGGCGCCTTCGCGCTTAGCCGCGGCAGCCAGCGCCAGACCGATTTCCCTGCTTTCAAATCCTAATTTTGTGATGTGCTTCCCGTTCATCTGGTTTTACTCCGTCCAGGCGGGAAAATCCTCCTCCCTACCTGTGAATGTGGGGCCTGCGTCTGTCTCCGTCTTCCGTATCTTGAATCTCCTGCATAGTGACCTCATACATAGCGACCTCATACATAGCGACCTCCTGCAAACCCGCCCATTGTTGCGCGTTCATTTCTGCGCCACATGCGCCATCTGGCGCAGTAGGGCCTAAGCAAAAGCCTCCCCGCGACGGAGGAGGCCAGCCCAGGCCGGGGGCTTTATTGATGACGCGGTTAACGACACCGAAGTTAGAGTATTTTGCGAAAAGAAAGCCACAACCCTCAGCAGAACGTTGTACTTGGTTGATGCCGTCTTCTGAGCTAATGGAGGGCCGAGAAATCCAGTGCCGGACAACTTGATTTTTTCGCCGTACCCCCTGGCAAAAAGCTCTAGCTGAGCGGCGATCTCGTTTGTACGTTACCCCCCCCGCTCGGCGCAGTGCGAGTTGCAACCTCTCGCGGTGCGAGCTGTACCAGTTCCCCGCAGGGAGGGGGGAGCTAAAAACTTTGTTCTACCGCGCACTTTGCAGGGCAGGAGTTTAAAACCGTCCAAACTATTGTTAATCCAAACTATTGCTAATTCAGAGTCTTGAAGTAAGCGTGGAGGTTGGCGAGGTCGGCGTCGGTGACCTGCGTGGTGGTGAAGCGGGGCATCAGGTTGCTGAGGGTCTTTTCGGGAGCGTGGCCTTCACGTATGGCGGCGGCGAACTGCTCCTCAGTCCAGTCTTTGGTGACTTTGAGGGCCGGGCCGACCGCGCCCTCGGCATTCGCGCCGTGGCAGCCCGCGCAGGTGGCTTCGGCAAATTTGGCTTTTCCAGCGGCGGCGTCACCGGCTCCACCCGCAGTGGGTGCGGCGCCGGTGGTGGCAGCGTCAGTTGTAGACGCCTGGCTGCCTGCCGTGGCACCGGTTGCTGTGGTGCTGCCTGCCGCCGCAGAGTTATCGCCCGTACTCGCGGCGGCTCCAGCGGCCCCACCCGCAGAGGCCGTGCCGGGAGCGGTAGCCGCCGCATCCCCGCTGCTGGTCGAGGCCCCCGTGGCGGGCGCACCACTGCCTGCTGCCGTTGCGCTCGCTGCCCCCATCGTGCTCGCCGCCGCCGTGTCAGCTGCCGCCGAGCCGCCGCCCAGCGACTTAGGAATTGCAATCAACAGGATCAGGCCGAGAATCAGGCCCACTGTCACACCCAAAAGCCACGGTTGGGCATTGCCGCTTGTCCAATGATTGTTACGTCCGCTCGTCATGCTTTACAGAATACGACTTACCGGGTGGACAGTTTGCCCGGTGCCTGAAACAGGTCTCAGAACAGGCTGGGCGCAGACGCGTCCCTTTCTTCGGGCCACCATTGCAGCCTGCTTAGGTCGCAGCGGCCCGAGTCGTCGAAGTGTATGCCCTCGGCCCGCAGCAGATTTTCCTGAAGGTCGCCGAAGCCCGCCTTGTGAGTACTGACCCGTCCCTGGGCGTTGATGACCCGCTGCCAGGGCAGTTCCGGTTCGCCTTTGCCCGGCCCGCCCACCCACGAATTGAGCACGAAGCCCGCCTGCCGCGCCGCGCCGGGATGGCCCGATAGCAGCGCCAACTGCCCGTAAGTCATCACCCGGCCCTCGGGAATCTGGGCCACCAGTGCCAGAACACGTTCGCGGAAACTGGCCTCGGGCCGGGGGGCGGCTGCTTGGGGGGACATGCGGCCACTTTAACCAAAACAGGCCAGAACCAAAACAGGCCAGCGCCTCTGGCGTCCGCCTGTAGCCCCAGCCACTGCGCCTCTCTGATCAAGAAGGTGCCGCCTCTGTACCGCCACACCGCGAAAGTTGTATTTTTCCTTCTCGCCTCCGCCCAGATTGAATCTGAGCTAACCGGATTGAGTCGGCAGTCCGTACCGGTGACCGTTCCGCGTATCGGAGGAAGGCGCCCGAATCGGCTCTGCGGGGCAGCTGAGTCCACATCCACCAGCGGCTCCTTTTTGCCTTCTCGTTGGGCAGAGCTGCGTCATGATGCCCCCTCTACCCAGCATTATCTGGCTTGACTTCAGAACCAGCCGCGTTTGTGCGTCTTTTTACCTCGCAGGCGCCGGTTGGCCTGATCCAGCACGAAGTCGAACGCCTTGTCGCGCTTTCGGGCCTTGTAGAACTTGCCCTGTCTTTTCTTCTGGCTCTGGCGAATGAGGTTCAGGACTTCCAGTGCCATCGGCGCGTAGAACATAATTTTGCTGAGGCTCAGACCGCCTTTTTGCGGCTGTTTTCCGGCGTCGATGGTGCGGGTCTTCTGAATGGGGCGGGTACGGATTGTCTTCACAGCTTCTATTACGCGCCAACGGCCAGAAAAGTTGCTGAGTTAGAGCATTTTGCAAAAAGGCGGTTTGCAAAAAGATGGTGCTCTTTTGACCCTCCTTTTGCCAAGTGGAACGAGTGAAAGAAAGAGCAGGACGCAGAATGAAGGGGGCGGCGGTGTTGTTCCGACGTGCCCATCATTCGGAGAACTGCTCTAGGTACGGGGCAATTTAATCTCCGGCCGCCCCAGGAGCCAAAAGGCAATGCGATTCAGTACCCGACAACTTGGGCCTAAGAACGTCTGGAACACAAAAAGACCATCGCGCACCCCTCGGATGACGCTTAAGAGAACGCTGTGTCTACCGTATTGTCTTCTGACCGCTAGCCAGTGCTAGAGAGCAGCAGCTATGCTCAACGCCTTCCCCGTCCTAGACGAGATCGCCGCTCAGAGCAAGCTTTTGCCAGGGGGTACGGCGAAAAAATCAAGTTGTCCGGCACTGGAGTCTGGCACCCCAGATGACCAATTGCGGTGGGATGCGCCTCAACCGTTTTGTTTTCCTGGCGCTAGACTCATTTCTATGACAGCAACCAAGGAACGGGCCGCCAACCTGCGTGAACAACTCGTAGCGTGGCGTCGGCACCTGCACCAGCACCCCGAACTGAGCTTCGAGGAGCATGAGACGGCGGGGTACATTGAAGCCGAGCTAAAGAAAATACCGGGGCTGACCGTCACCCGTCCCACCGCCACCAGCGTGCTGGCCGTACTCAAGGGTGGCAAGCCAGGCCGCACCGTGCTGCTGCGGGCCGACATCGACGCGCTGCCGGTTACCGAGGAAAACGACTTCGAGTTCAAGTCCAAAAATGAGGGGGTCATGCACGCCTGTGGACACGACGGCCACACCGCTATTTTGCTAGGTACGGCCAAAATGCTGAGCGACCACCCTGAAGATGTGCCCGGTGAAGTTCGCATGATTTTTCAGCACGCCGAGGAGTTTGGCCCTGGTGGAGCCGAGGAACTGGTCACCCAGACCTCGCTGATGGACGGCGTAGACGTGGTCACGGGCCTGCACCTCAACAGTCAGCTTCCGGCGGGCATGGTGGCGGTCAAGCCCGGCGCGTTTATGGCCTCGCCTGACATGCTGGAGCTGAAAATTAGGGGCAAGGGCGGCCACGGCGCTCACCCCGAAGAGGCTATCGACCCTATCGCCATCGGGGCGCAGGTCATTACCAACTTGCAGCACGTGGTCAGCCGCCATGTGGGAGCGCAGGACGCGCTGGTCGTGACCATTGCCAAGTTCCAGGCAGGCACCACCCACAACGTGATTCCCGATACCGCCGAGCTGATGGGCACGGTGCGAACCTTCGACCCCGCACTACGCCAGAAGGCCCCCAGGCTCATCGAGCGCGTCATCAAGGGCATCTGCGACGCTCACGGCGCGACTTACGAACTGAAGTACGAATTCGGTTACCGTCCCCTGATCAATACCGACTGGGTGGCCGAGCAGCTGCGCGAAATTGCCCTGGCTGAGGTCGGCGAGGAGCATTTCATGGTGTCCACACCGACGATGGGCGGCGAGGATTTCAGCGCCTACCTAGAAAAAGCTCCCGGCGCGTACTTCAATGTCGGCAGTGGCAGCGACGAGGCCGACAGCCGGTGGCCGCACCACCACCCCCGTTTTACGCTGGACGAGCTGAGCCTGGAAACCGGGGCGCGAATGCTGCACGAGGCGGCGCTGAAGCTGACGATGCCGCAACAGTGAGGCTTACGGCGTGTGGCCTGTGGCTTGTAGGAAAAGCCGGACTCGCGTGCCGGAACTGTCCGATTTGGTTGGTTCATTTCTCCCGCGCTGCACGGCGTAATAACCCGCTGCACCTATAGCTGAAGATTCGTCCAGTCGCCCGGTGATTCCAGTTTGCTGCCGGAGTCGCCGGGCACAGATAGTCTGGAATTCACCACTGCGCCTAATGACCTGCTGGCTTTCCTCGTGGTCACGTTGCGCTCAACGGCTCGGCCAGCAGGCCAACGCCCCCGCAAGCGCCAGTAATACCAGCCCCCCACGCGCCACACTTGCCCCGTACCGCCCATCATCTATCATCGGGCTTCATGTCTGACCACACTGTGCCCGATTACGATTGGCTCTACTCGCGCACCCGGGCCGGACGCGAGCGGGGGCCACAGGCGGCGCGGGCGCTGCTAGGCAGCCTTGGCAGACCCGATGCGGACTTTCAGAGCGTCCGGGTGGTCGGCACCAATGGCAAGGGCAGCACCTGCGCCATGCTGGAAGCGGGGCTGCTGGCAGCGGGCGTAGGCGTGGGCCGTTTCACCAGTCCGCACCTGCACGCCTTCGAGGAACGCATTCGGGTAAACGGCCAGGAAATTACGCCGCAGCTCACCGCCCAGTTCGTGGTCTGGGCCAAAGCGCACACCCCCGACGGGGCTTTCTTTGACCTGGCGCTGGCCCTGGCCTGTCAGGTCTTTGCCGAAGTGGGCGTGAAACTGGCGGTGATGGAAGCGGGCGTCGGCGGCGTCTCGGACGCGACCCAGGCGCTGGACAACGTGGTGGCGGTGGCCCTGACCAATGCCGACTTTGACCACGTAGCCGCGCTCGGCCCTGCCCTGGCTGACATCGCCCGCGACAAGGCCCGGGCCGCCCGCCCAGGCGTGCCGCTGCTGACCACTGCGACCGGAGAGGCACTGGAAGTCGTGCGGCAGGTCGCGGCAGATACCGGAGCGCCGCTGTTCACGCCGCAGACTCACACGGAACTGTTCGCCCTGCCCCATCCCCCGGCGCTGAATGGCCCACACCAGCAGCAGAACGCGGCGCTGGCGGTGGCGACCCTGCGAACGCTGGGCTATGAAGGTGGGATAGAAGCCGCCCTGAGCGCCACCAACCCAGCCCGCCTGGAACACTTCGAGGTCGGCGACAAGGTGGTGCTGGTCGATGGGGCGCACAATCCACACGCGGCCCACGCCCTGGCCAAAGCTGTGCCGCGTGCCGACGTACTGCTGTTCGGCAATCTGGCCCGCAAGGACACCGGGGCCACCCTCGCGCCGCTGTTGGAAGTCGCCTCACTGCGAGTGTTCACCGCTCCGGGCGAACTGGCGACTCCGCCAGGAGAACTGGCCGGGCAGTACGGCGGGCAGCCGGTAAACGACCCGCATGAGGCCCTCGCGCAGGCCCTCGCCTTGACCCCGCCCCATGGAACGCTACTAGTGGCAGGCAGCCTGTATCTGGCCGGAGCGGTACGCAAGCAGCTTGGCAAAGTTTGACAAGGCCCGACTAATCCCGTATTTTTATCCGTGCGCGTTGCCGCGTGAGTCGGCCGATGTAGCTCAGTGGTAGAGCAACTGATTCGTAATCAGTAGGTCGTCAGTTCGACTCTGACCCTCGGCTCCAAGGAGCAACCTGGTAAAGCCCCGCCTAGCGCGGGGTTTTTTGTCTCTTTGCAGGCACAGCGCTTTACAGCACCAGCGCCCGCGCATTGCCAC
>NZ_JAGLBG010000075.1:0-5481 GCF_018260405.1 Deinococcus sp. | reverse complement strand
TCAGGGCTTCGGCGGGGGCCACAGCCTCCCCTGTTTCATCGAGGCGGGTAACGGCGGCGGCAAAGTTGGCGCGGTAATCCGGCTTCGCCACCGGAGCGTCACTGCCGAACGCGAGAATGGCCCCAGCCTCCCGGAGCGACCTGAAGGCGTAGGTGGTGTCGGCCAGCGGCGGCAGCAACTCACGGATCATGGGGCCGTCGGCCAGCAGATGCAGGGGCTGCACACTGCTGGTTAGGCCCCGCATCCGGGCAAAATCCTCACGGCGCAGATGCTGGGAATGTTCGATACGCAGCCGGATGCCACGGGCCTGGGCCGCTGGCCGCAACCTGTCATACACGTTGAGCACCTCGGTATTGGCCCGGTCACCGATGGCGTGCGTGACCGGTGTCAGGCCCTGGGCAACCGCCTCCAGCCCGCGTTCATAAATCACCTCGGGCGGGTCAAGAGCAATGCCGGTGCCGCTGCCGTCGGCAAATCCGGGCGCGTGCAGCCAGGCGGTACGGCTTCCCAGCGCCCCATCGGCAAAGAATTTGACCCCGCCCCACTGGAATAGCCCCCCGGGATTCAGGCCCAGACCCAGTTCGCGGGCCAGATGCAGGCGCTGATGCGGCACACAGGCCCAGACCCGCAGCGGCAGTTCGCCGCGTGCCGCCAGGGTTTGCAAGGCCCAGGGCGCGGCCCTGTCCTCGAAGGCCATCGTATGAGCACTGACATACCCCCGCGCCGCCAGATCGTCAGCCCCCGCCCTGGCCGCGGCTAGCCACTCGGCCTCGGTCGGTTCGGGCATCTGGTTCAAGACCAGCGCCTGGGCATTTTCCTGAAGGCACCCCAATGGCCGGATGATATGCCCGCCTTCTGGGTCGGGCGTGGTTTCGGTGACGCCCGCCGCGTTCAGCGCGACCGAGTTCACCCAGCTCATATGATGATCCCGCGAATGAAGCAGCACCGGATGATGAGGGCTGACCTCGTCGAGTTGCGCCGCCGTCGGGTACCCTTCCAGGCCCAGTTCGCTGGTCAGAAAACCGCCCCCGACAATCCACTGCCCGGCGGGAGTCGTGGCCGCCCGCACGGCAATGCGGCGCTGCACCTCCTGAACGCTGCTCACGCCGAACAGTTCGACCTGAGAAAGCGACGCGCCGTACATCACGAGGTGAATATGGGCGTCGGCCAGACCCGGCGTCAGGAGCAGGTCACGGTAATCGAGCACTTCGGCGCGTGGGGCCATGGCCCCAATTTCTTCACGGGTGCCCACCGCCAGCACGCGCCCACCGCCGACCAGCAGGGCCTCGGCCTGAGCGCAGGAATCGTCGAGGGTCAGGATCTGGGCCTGAATCACTGTCAGCGGGGGAATCATGTGGTCATGTTATAAGTCTTTCAAACGGCATAAAGGATTGTTACGCCTTTTCAATCATTTTTCCCTGAAGAGCGTTCAGGACGCTGGTCAGAAACTGTTTATTAGGCAGCCCGCATATGACTAGGCGAACTGATAAACTCTTGTCATGCCGCGCATTCTGGTCGTCGACGACGACGCCGCCATCGTAAAACTCATCAGCGTCATTCTGTCTCGCGCCGGACATGAAGTGAGAACCAGCAACCATCCCGTCGAGGCGCTGGACATGCTGAAGGTGTTTACGCCCGACCTGATTATCAGCGACGTGGTCATGCCCTACATGACTGGCCTGGAATTTTTAGAAAAGGTTCGCGACCACGACCACCTTTCGGCCATGCCGTTCATTCTGCTAAGCAGCCACGCCGAGCGCAGCGACGTGCGCCGGGGCATGAATCTG
Source organism: Deinococcus sp. (assembly GCF_018260405.1). Classification (GTDB taxonomy): domain Bacteria; phylum Deinococcota; class Deinococci; order Deinococcales; family Deinococcaceae; genus Deinococcus. Next base: position 3,694 of record NZ_JAGLBG010000075.1, on the reverse strand, counting down.
GGGGCCGACGACTACCTGCCCAAGCCTTTTACACCCGCCGACCTGACCACTGCCGTCGATGCCCGGATGCGCCGCAGCGGGCTAAACGTGCAGGCCGACAGCGGCACGCAGGCCAAGGCACTAGGCACCGCGCAGGTGTTCTGGCAGCGGCAGCAGGTCTCCTGGGTCAGCCGCAAGGCGCTGGAACTGTTTTTCTACCTGCTGGAACACAAGGAAGTCACCAGCTGGGAAGCCGCCGAGGCGCTGTGGCCCGAGAAGGACGAGTCGCGGGCCAGCAGCCTGTTTCACACGACGCTGCACCGCCTGCGCAAAAGCCTGAACAACGAGGCGGTCGTCAGCCAGAACCGCAAATATGCCCTGGCCGACGATCTGAAACCCGACTACGACGTGCAGCGATACGAACTGCTGGCCGGACAGGCCGAGCAGGGCAGCCTGGGTTTCGAGGAACTCAAGGAACTGGTCAGCCAATACGGCACCTTTTTGCCCGGAGCCGACAGCCCGTGGGTCGACGATGTCCGCGCCCGGCTCGAACAGACCCAGATGAGCCTACTGGGCGTGTCGGCGCAGGCGGCGATTACTGCGGGTAAACCCAAGGAAGCCGCGCAATTCTACCAGCGGGCGCTGAGCATCGACCCCATGAGTGAGCAGGATTGGCAGGGCCTGACCGCTGCCCTGGAAAGCATGAACGACCCCCGCGCCCGCCTCGCCGCCCAGCGCGAAGCGTGGTGGACGGTGGACTTCGACTGAACCGGTACATGCCCCGTCTACGAGTCAGCTCGGATAGTTGCGACAGACGGGTTTTGCGGTGTGCAGCCGCAGGCGGCGCCCTTCCCGAGTGTAGCGCAATGGAGCGGCAGTCCGTATTACCCGGCAGTCCGGATCAGGGCAACCGCAAAGTCCCTCAAATGTAAAGTGAAACTTTTCGTTTGAAAATCACGCTTCGCCATGCCGAGAGTATTTGGCCGATGGATACAGTAAAAATAGCCAGCCTGCTTACTGGCTACTTATCAAATGTTATGCAGTCTCCGACTTTGCGGTTGCCCTGCAGTCCGGATAAGAAATTCAGCGCCGCCCGCAAGCATGAGCAAAAAACCCCCGTCTCTGGGGGGCTTTATATAGAGTTAAGCCGAGCAGTATTCAGCCTTCTTGCTGGGCCTCGACCGCCAATTCCTTTTGCTCCTGCACGACCTCATGCTTAACGGGTTCACCCAGTGCCCCCGCGATCACGGCGGCCTGCTCCTTGGCGTGCACGCTGGCGTATCCGGTAGCGGTGCTGGCGCTGCGGGCGCGACTGGCATGGGTCAGCTGCTGGCCGGGTTGCAGGCTCTTTTCGAGGTCTTCCCAGATCATCAGCCACGCGCCCTGATTCTCGGGTTCTTCTTGCGCCCAGACCACCTGTGCGCCGGGGTGCCGGGCGAGTTCGGCGCGGAGTTTGTCACTCGGGAACGGGTAGAGCTGCTCCAGACGCACCAGCGCCGTGCCCGCGTAACCTTCCTTGTCCTTGTCACGGGCCTCGGTCAGTTCCCAGTGCAGCTTGCCGCTGCTGATAACCACGCGGCGGGCACCCTGCACCCCGGCGTCGCCGATCACCTCATTGAATTGCCCGTCGTACAGATCGCTCAGCGGACTCATGGCGAGCTTGTTACGCAGCAGGCTCTTGGGGGTCATGACGATGAGGGGCTTGCGGTAAGGGCGCAGAACCTGACGGCGCAGCAGGTGGAAAATCTGCGCGGCGCTGCTGGGCACCACGACCTGCATGTTGTTCTGGGCGCACAGTTGCAAGTAGCGTTCCAGGCGGGCGCTGCTGTGCTCGGGGCCTGCGCCCTCGTAGCCGTGGGGCAGCAGCAGCGTCAGGCCCGAGAGGCGCTGCCACTTGCTTTCGCCCGCGCTGATGAACTGGTCGATCACGGCCTGGGCACCGTTGGCAAAGTCACCAAACTGGGCTTCCCAGGCGACCAGGGCCTTGGGTTCGCTGGTCGAAAAGCCGTATTCAAAGGCCATGACCGCTTCTTCCGAGAGTGTGCTGTCGATCACTTCCACGCGGCCCTGATCGTCCGAAAGGTTCGCCAGCGCCATGTAGTCCTCGTTCATGGGGTCCTGGGCATTCTGGTTATGCAGCACGGCGTGACGGTGCACAAAAGTGCCGCGCCCCGAGTCCTGCCCGACCAGGCGCACGCCGTAGCCCTCGTCGAGCAGAGTCGCGTAGGCCAGCATTTCGCCCATCCCCCAGTCGAGCGGCTGCTCACCCTTCGCCATCGCTGCGCGGGGTTTCATGACGGTGCGGTCAATGGTGCGGTGAACGGTAAAGCCTTGCGGCACCGTCGCCAGTTTGGTGCCCAGCTCTTCGAGTTTTTCGCGTGGCACGGCGGTGCTGGTGTCATCAGTCCAGTGGGTGTCGGTGTAACTGCTCCAGTCCACGGCCAGCTTACTCTGCTCCAGGTTCTCGATTTCCTCGACCACCGTTTCGCCACGGTCCAGGCGGTCGCGGAAGTCATTCACCAGCCTCTCACCCTCGCCGGGCTGCAACACGCCTTCTTGTTCTAGCTTGGCGGCGTACAGTGCGCGGGTGCCGGGGTGCTGGTCGATCTCGCGGTACATGATCGGCTGGGTCATGCGCGGCTCGTCGCTCTCGTTGTGGCCGTTGCGCCGGAAGCAGATCAGGTCGATAAATACGTCCTTGCCGAATTCCTGGCGGTAGGCCAGGGCCACGTCACCGCTGAAGGCCACCGCCTCGGGGTCATCACCGTTGACGTGCAGCACGGGCGCGTTGGCGACCTTGGCAATGTCGGTGCAGTAGCGGCTGCTGCGGGTGTCGCGCGGGTCAGAAATGGTAAAGCCGATCTGGTTGTTGATCACAATGCGCACCGCGCCGCCGGTGGCGAAGCCCCGCAGACGCGAGAGGTTCAGCGTTTCCATAACCACGCCCTGCCCGGACACAGCGGCGTCGCCGTGAATGGTGATGGGCAGCACGTCGGTGCGCTTGCTGTCGCCCCGGCGATCCTGGCGGGCCCGCACGCTGCCGTGAACCACCGGCGAGACGAGTTCTAGGTGACTGGGGTTGAAGGCCATCGCCAGGTGCATGGGGCCGCCCACCGTTTTCACGTCGCTGGAATAGCCCATGTGATACTTCACGTCGCCCGCCACGTCGGGGTCGTCGCTCAGTTTCTTCTTGCCATCGAACTCGTCGAACAGCACGCTGCTGGGCTTGCCGAAGATGTTAACCAGCGTGTTCAGGCGACCACGGTGCGCCATCCCGATCACGACTTCCTTGACGCCGTACCTGGCCCCGGCCTGCTGGATGATGCGGTCCATCAATGGAATAAAGCTCTCGCCGCCCTCCAAACCGAAACGCTTGGCACCGGGGTACTTGTTCTTGAGGTACAGTTCCAGCCCCTCGGCAGCGTTGAGCTTGTTCATCAGACGGTGTTTTTCTTCGTTGCTAAAGGCGTAGCGGCCCTGGCCCCGGCTGCTTTCCAGGCGCTCTTGGAACCACTGGCGCTCGTTTGCGGGCAGGTAGTTGTACTCGAAGCCGATGCTGCCGCAGTAGGTGTCGTGCAACTGCCCGATCACGTCGCGCAGCGGGCCGCTAAAGGGGCCGTCCTGTACCTGCTCCTGCAAGTCGGCTTCCGAGAGGCCGTAGAACTCGGGGGTCAGCTCGGGCACCACCGGCAGGCCGCGCATCTTGAGGGGGTTG
>NZ_JAGLBG010000074.1 GCF_018260405.1 Deinococcus sp. | reverse complement strand
GGAAAGAGGGCGTAACTCTGGAACACGGTATTCACGGGGCGGCGGTGCGCCGGAATCCCGGTCATGTCGCGCCCGCCGATAACCACCGCGCCCGAATCGGCCTGCTCGAAGCCCGCCAGAATACGCAGCAGCGTCGTCTTGCCGCAGCCCGACGGCCCCAGCAGACTAAAGAACTCGCCCTTGCGGATATCCAGGTCAATGTCGCGCAGCACCGGCGTTGACTGTCCACCGGCATTGCGGTACGCCTTAGATACATCTACCACACTCACGGCAGCGTCGCCAGACAGCTCGCGCACCCGCTTGCCCTTGAACACAACTGAATGAGACGGCCCGGTTATGCGCCTGTCCTCACGCCTGAACTCGCCGACAAAATCCTCGACATGAACAGCATTGTAATGGAGCCGGTGCCGGGCAAGCGTCAGCTCTGGAACACGCACGCCCCGTTCCCCAGGTGAACGAAACTCATGCGGGGCTGGCTTAAGCTGCGCTCTGGAGGTCTGGTATGGAGCATGTTCTGGTTCCCCTCGGCTTTTTTGCACTTGTCTTCGGCGCCCCTCTGCTCCGGCGCGAGATGCAGCACCGTCACCTGCTGGAAAAACTGCGGCTGGAACACACCCTCGCGCAAGAGGCCCCGACCCGCACACCGCCCGCACCGGACGACGCCGCGACGCTGGCCCTGCGCCTGCCCGAACCGCACCGGCTGTACGCCCTGGCCCTGCTGTGCCGCCTGCACGACGCCGACACCGCCAGTCTGGACACCCGCAGCACGTTTATCGTGCGCCAGGCGCAGAGCGATTACCTGCCCGGCACGCTGCGGGCCTACCTGAATCTTTCGGCCCCCGCCCGCGCCCAGTTGCAGGCCCAGGGCCATGACCCCGAAACCACCTTGCAAGAGCAGCTCGAACTGATTAGCCGGGGTGTAGACGAGGCGCTGCGCCAGGACTACGTGGCGGCCCAGCGCGTGCTGACTCAGGGCGCGTTTTTACGGCAGGTGTTTGCCGACGAGCAGGTGCCCGCAGAAGTCAGGGGGTAGTCCGGACTGCCGCTTGAACCGGGCCGTTGTGGATGCGATCCGGTGAGTGTCTGTATCAGTCGTTGACCAAGCTCAGTCTGCCTATGCTTTTTGAACTGCCAGGTTCCAGGTTAAATCTTGTGGCTTAGAGCATTTTGCAAAAAGATCGTGCTCTTTTGACCATCTTTTTGCCGAGTGGAACGAGTGAAAAAAAGAGCAGGACGGAGAATAAAGGGGGCGGCGGTGTTTTTCCGACGTGCCCATCATTTCGGAGAACTGCTCTAAGCTGAAGCGTGACCCGTCCACAACCCGCCGCCATCAGCGAATTTCCTGTCCGAGTCAAGGTGCCGACGCGCTGGGCCGATAACGATATCTACGGGCACGTGAACAACGTGACGTACTACTCGTATTTCGATACGGCGGTCAACCGCTACTTGATCGAACAGGGCGCACTGGACATTCATGGCGGCGTGGTGATCGGGCTGGTCGCCGAAACGGGCTGCCAGTTTTTTGCCCCGGCAGCGTTTCCCGACGTGCTGGAGATCGGCCTGCGGGTCGCGCACCTGGGCCGCAGCAGCGTGCGTTACGAATTGGGGGTGTTCCGCCAGCAGGAGGCGGCGGCCTGTGCCCAGGGGTTTTTCGTGCATGTGTATGTAGACCGCGCCTCACGCCGCCCCACCGAACTGCCGGGCAAGCTACGGCAGGTGCTCGAAACGTTGCTTGTCTCCCCGGCTCAGGGCTGAGGAGCCGCGCCGCCCAGTTTTTTCAGGTTGATATTGTAGGGAAACAGTTCCTGGCCCAGCAGCACGGTGCGAATCCTGCCGATAATGTGCCCGTCCGAAAGTTCGGCATGTAGAGCAGCGCGGTATTTGTCGCCGTTTTCATAGAAATTCATGTCGAGCTGGGCGCTCCCGGATGTGCCCTTAATGGTGCCGCTGCCGGTGTAGGTCTTTTTGCTTTCCAGGTTCTGCAACACGCCGTTGGCCCGGCCCGCCTTGTCCTGCACGCTCAGGGTCAGGCGGTACGGCACACGCCCGGTGACGCCATTGCCTTCGCCCTCATAGAGGCCGTTGGTGGCCTGCTCGAAGGGTGTGACGGGCGAAAAGTGTGCCCCGATGGTGCAGCTACTGAGCAAAGCGGTCAGGGCGGCAAGAGGGACAGAGGCGCGGCGCATACCAGTACGCTACCCGGCCCTCATGAAACGCAGCTGATGAGCACACGGGCGGGCCGAGTCTGCCATCATCTGTGGCATGACGTTTTCCGAACTTGACCCGCGCACCCTGACGGTTCTGGGGGTGCCCGGTGCGCTGGAGGCGGCAGCCAACCCACGGGCAACTTCCGACGTGCTCTCGGGCCTCAGTGCCCACCCCGACGCCCGCGTGCGTGCGCTGGTCGCCCAGCACCCCAACACTCCGCTGGAAATCCTAGGCAATCTGGCGGCCAGCTTTCCGCGCGAAGTCATCAGTAATCCGGGGCTACCGCTGCTGCGGCTGGCGCGGCCCAGCCTGCTGAGTGTGTTTCCGGCAGAAGGGGTGATCGCGCTGCTGAGGTTGCCCGACGTTCCGGCCTGGGTCATCGAGGGCGCGGGCCGCCACGAGGACTACACGGTGAGAACAGAGCTGGCGGCGCATCCGGCCATACAGGGCGACAGACTCGGAGCGCTGGCGCAGGACGTGGGCTGGCAGGTACGTGAGGCGGTCGCCAAGCGCCCCGACCTGCCCGCGCACCTGATTACCAGTCTGGCTGCCGACGACGACTACGACGTGCGTAAAGCAGTCGCCATCCGCACCGATCTGCCGGGCGAGGTGGTTCGCACGCTGGCCGCCGACGGGCACAGCATGGTGCGGGCGAACATTGCGCGGCGGTTGGATCTGCCGCTCGACTGCATGCTGACGCTGGCCGCTGACGGCGACAGCGACGTGCTGGCGACCCTGGCCCGCCGCGTGGACCTGCCCCTGGGCGTGCGCGAATGGCTGGCGGCCAACCCCTACGGCCCGGTGCGGGCCGCCGCGCTGCAAGCCTGGAAAGTACCCGCCGCGTGGCTGAGCAAGGCCGAGTACGACGCCGACCCGGACGTGCGGGCGGCCCTGGCCCGGCGGCCCGACGCTGGCCCCGAGCTGCTGGCGCAGCTGGCCCACGACGAATCGGAAGCGGTGCGCCGCGCCCTGCTTGACCGCAACGATCTGCCCGATGAGGCGGTGCTGGCCCTGGCAACTGCCCCTGAACCCGACATCCGGCTGCATGTGGCGAGTGCCGAAAACCTGGCCCAGAGTGTGCTAGACACCCTGCTGCAAGACTCCGACCCGAGCGTGCGAACCATTCTGGCCGTGCGGCCCGACCTGGGCGAGACGCGAATGCGGCACCTGGCGCAAGACGAGAACCCCGAAGTGCGCCGGGCGGTGGCCTTTGCCGAGCAGCTGCCGCAGAACATTCTGGAGTTGCTGGCCGCCGACCCCAATGCGGGCGTGCGCCGCAGCGTAGCGATCCGGCCCGAACTGACTGCCGGGATAGTGCAGCAGCTCGCCACCGACCCCGACGACGGCGTGCGCCTGATGATCGCCGGGCGACCAGACCTTGCGACCGAGTGGCGCGAAAAGCTCAAGCAAGACGCCGACGCAAACGTGCGGGGCGAAGCCGAAGCAACCGGCTAAAGCCTTGCTAGTCGAACCTGGCCCCGCGACGCCCCGAAAGCTGCTGAACAGGACAGCGACAAGCTTTTTGCGTGGCGCTGGTAACGGGGCGCTGGGGCTAGTAGCTGCGGAACAGAACACTACCGGTGCGCGAGAAGCACAGCGATTCACGGGAAAGCACTGTTTTACGCCCCCGACATAACCAAGCCTGCTAAACTCTTTCAGTGACCTCCGCGCCTAACTCTGACCTTCTCTCGCAACTCAACGACACGCAGGCGCAGGCCGCCGACCACTTCACCGGGCCAGCGCTGGTCATCGCGGGCGCGGGCAGTGGCAAAACGCGCACCCTGGTCTACCGCATTGCCCATTTAATTCAGCATTACGGCGTGCAGCCCGGCGAAATCCTGGCCGTAACTTTTACCAACAAGGCCGCCGCCGAGATGCGCGAGCGGGCCAGCCACCTCGTGCCGGGCGCGACTGACTTGTGGATGAGCACCTTTCACAGCGCGGGCGTGCGGATTCTGCGGGCCTACGGCGAATATATCGGCCTGAAGCGCGGTTTCGTGATTTACGACGACGACGATCAGCTGGATTTGCTCAAGGAAATCATCGGCAGCATTCCCGGCATCGGCCCGGAAACCACGCCGCGCACCATCCGGGGCATTCTGGATAGGGCCAAAAGCAATCTGCTGACGCCGAACGATTTACAGCGCAGCCACGAGCATTACATCTCGGGAATTCCGCGTGAAGCCGCCGCCGAAGGTTACAGGCGTTACGAAAGCCGCAAGAAGGCGCAAAATGCTATTGATTTTGGCGATTTAATTACAGAGACGGTAAGGCTTTTTCGGGAAGTTCCCGGCGTTCTAGACAAAGTGCAGAACAAGGCAAAGTTTATTCATGTCGACGAGTATCAGGATACGAATAAGGCGCAATATGAACTGACGCGGCTGCTGGCTTCAAGAGATAGAAACTTGCTTGTAGTGGGCGACCCCGACCAGTCGATTTACAAGTTTCGTGGTGCCGACATCCAGAACATTCTGGACTTCCAAAAAGATTATCCCGACGCCAAAGTCTATATGCTGGAGCATAATTACCGTTCCAGCGCACGGGTACTTAAAGCCGCCAACAAACTTATTGAAAACAACGCCGAGCGTTTAGATAAGACCCTAAAGGCGGTCAAGGAAGACGGCCACCCGGTCTACTTTCACCGCGCTACCGACGGGCGCAGCGAGGGCGATTTCGTGGCCGAGTGGCTGACGCGGCTGCGCGGCGAGGGCAAGGGCTGGAGCGACATGGCGATTTTGTACCGCACTAACGCGCAGAGCCGCCAGCTGGAAGAGTCGCTGCGGCGGGTGCAGATTCCGGCCAAAATCGTCGGTGGGGTGGGCTTTTATGACCGGCGTGAAATCCGCGACGTGCTGGCCTACGCCCGCCTCGCCATCAACCCCGCCGACGACGTGGCGCTGCGGCGGATTATCGGGCGGCCCAAACGCGGAATAGGCGACACGGCGCTGGGCAAATTGATGGACTGGGCACGCGAAAAGGGCACCAGCATTCTGGAAGCCTGCGCCAACGCCGAGCAGATTCTGGAACGCGGGCCGCAGAAGGTGGTGGACTTTGCCGCGCTGATGCAGGGCCTGAGCGACGCTGCCGAGGCCCACGCGCCGGGGCCGTTTCTCCGCACGGTGATGGAGGCCAGCGGCTACCTGGACATGCTGCGCCAGGAGGGCCAAGAAGGCCAGGTGAGAATGGAAAACCTGGACGAACTGCTGAACGCCGCCGAGGAATGGTCGCAGGACAACGAAGGCACCATCGCCGACTTTCTGGACGACGCCGCGCTGCTGTCGAGCGTGGACGACATGCGTACCAAAGTGGAGAACAAGGCCGCGCCGGAAGAAGCCGTTACCCTGATGACCATGCACAACGCCAAGGGCCTGGAATTTCCAGTGGTGTTTATTGTGGGGGCCGAGGAAGGGCTGCTGCCCAGCCGGGGCGCACTCACCGAGGGGCCAAGCGGCATCGAGGAGGAGCGCCGCCTGTTCTATGTGGGCATTACGCGGGCCATGGAGCGCCTGTTCCTGACCGCCGCCGAGAACCGCATGCAATATGGCAAGACCAACGCCGCCGAGGACAGCCGCTTTCTGGAGGAACTCGGCGGCCACTTCGACACCGTCGACGCTTACGGGCAGGTCATCGACTACCGGGGCAAAAGCTGGAAACAGTACCGCCCGACGGTGCCGGTGCGGGCCAGCACTGCCGGGTCGGTGGCCGTCAAAAACACCAGCCCCATGACGGCGGGCATGGCCTACCGGGGCGGCGAAAAGGTGCGGCATCCCAAATTTGGCGAGGGGCAGGTGCTGGCGGTGGCGGGTACGGGTGACAAGCAGGAGGTCACGGTGCATTTTGCCAGCGCGGGGACAAAAAAGCTGCTAGTCAAGTTCGCCAACCTCAGTCCGGCCTAAGCAAAGCGAGCAGAAGAAGAGCGGGTTCCGGGCGTGCAGCGGGCAACCCGCAAAGGCACCAGGCCGTCAACGGCACAGACCGGCAATCTGTATAAGCCACTTAGAGCCGTTCTCCGAATGAAGGGAACGTCGGAAAAACACCGCCCCCCCTTCATTCTCCGTCCTGCTCTTTCTTGTTCACTCGTTCCACTCGGCAACAAGATGGTCAAAAGAGCACCACCTTTTTGCACAATGCTCTAAAGCCCTCTGACCAAGCTGGGCCACTGTCTCCTGGACGCGCTTGAGCCTGTGCCGCCCAGGTTCTCTGCTAAGTACACTGCGTTTATCTTGTAGATAAACCGCGCGGAGCGCGTAGCAGAAGAAAGTACGTTGGAGCGGGAATGGAGAGGTTCCGGTGCTTTCCCGGAATCTCGCAATGTTAGGTTCAACGTACTTAGCTCCGCGTAAATGCTGCGTACCGCTGGAGAACGTCCCAGCCCGCGCCGCTTTTCATCACCTCACGGGCCATCTCCACGCCCTCCCTGATGCTGTCCACCTTGCCCGCCGTCCGCAGCGCCGCCCCCGCGTTCAGCGCCACAATGTCGCGCTGGGCCGGAGTGCCGCCGCCCGTGAGCAGCGCCCTGGTAATTTCGGCATTCTCGGCGGGGGTGCCGCCCACAATCGCCTCACGCGGGTGCAGACTGACGCCGAATTCCTCCGGGTGTATGATGCGGTCTACAATTTCGCCGTCGCGCAGGCCCGAAACGGTGTTGGGGCCGCAAACCGTGAACTCGTCCAGGCCGTCGCCGTAGACCACCGTCGCGCCGCTGTTGCCCAGCAGCCGCAGAACCTCAGCCAACGTGCGCGTCAGCTTCGGCTGATAGACGCCCACCACCAGATGGGTCGCGCCCGCCGGGTTGGCCAGCGGCCCCAGGATGTTAAACACCGTGCGGGCCGCCAAATCCGAACGCACAGGGGCGGCGTGGCGCAGCGCCGGGTGGTAGTTGCGGGCGAACATAAAGCCGACCCCCAACGTGTTAATGGCGTCCTCGATGACCTCACGCGGCGCGTCCAGATTGACGCCCAGGGCCTCGAGCACATCGGCGCTGCCACTACGGCTGCTGGCGGCGCGGTTGCCGTGTTTGGCGACGGGTACCCCCGCTCCCGCCACCACAAACGACGCCGTGGTGCTGATGTTGAAGGTATGCGCCCCGTCACCGCCCGTGCCCACGATGTCCAGCAGCACCTCGCGCGGCTGCACGTTGACGTGCACGGCATTTTCGCGCATAGCCTGAGCAAATCCGGCAATTTCCCCAGCGGTTTCGCCCCGCACACGCAGGGCCGCCAGCGCGGCGGCGAGGCGGGCGCTGCTCATCTCGCCCGACATGACCTCGCGCATGAAGGCGGCGGCGTCGGGCTGCGAGAGAATTTCGCCGTTCATGAGGCGGGCGTGAATGGGGGCGGCGGCGGCTTGTGGCTTATGGCCCGTAGTTTGCGGCAGGGAGGCTGGTGGAGGGTTAGTCATTTCGGCTCGCCTCTATGTTCGCGCACCAGGGTCAGGAAATTACGCAGCATGTCCATTCCGGCCTGGGTTTCTATGCTCTCAGGGTGAAATTGTACGCCATAGACGGGATATTCGCGGTGGCGAAGGGCCATCACGATTTCTTCTTGCGGGTCGGATGTCCAGGCGGTCGCCACCAGTTCGGGCGGCAGGTCACGCACCACCAGCGAGTGATAACGGGTGACGGGCACGCCTTGCGGCAATCCGGCAAAGAGGCCGCTACCGTCGTGGCGCACCTGCGAGGTCTTGCCGTGGACAGGTTGCCGGGCACGTTCTACCTTCGCGCCGAACGCTTCGCCGATACTCTGGTGGCCCAGACATACGCCCAGAATCGGGTAATGTGCGCCGAGTTCCTTAATCACGGCGACGCTTTGGCCTGCCTCTTGCGGTGTGCCGGGGCCGGGCGAAACGACGATAGCGTCGGGGTTAAGCTTGTGCACGTCGTCCAGGGTGAACTGGTCGCTACGCCAGATGGTCAATTCGCAGCCCAGTTCACCGAAATACTGCACAAGGTTGTAGGTAAAGGAGTCGTAGTTGTCGATGAGCAAAACGGTGAGTGGGGGGTGCGAAGTGGAAAGTGGGGTGGGAGATGTCATTTTCGGGCCTCCTGAACTTGAATAGACCTCTTGCGGAAGTGGGGGTAGCGCCGCCCCGAATCCCTGCTTTCGCCGAGCAGAGCGAGGAGCCGCAAACCTAATCAGAATAACCGGGCGACTTTTGCAAAAGGTCTCATGAACCGGGAAATTCGGCGCATGAGGGAATTGAGCGGCTTGAACAGTGGAGCGGTCTGGTCGGACCAGGAAACTCTGAGGTGCCGGGCCAGCGGGCACTCGGGACATAAGACGCCTCTACCACCGGCATCCCTTCTTGCCAAATCACCAAGTCGCGGGCGCTCCCCGGCCCGCCGGAAAGCTGTGACCCGCTCACCGCTGACCACTTAGAGGCCGCGTGCGGCTAATTCCACTGCCCGCATCAGCGCCGCCGCCTTGTTCCGCGTCTCCTGCTCCTCCAGCTCCGGCACGCTGTCGGCCACGATGCCTGCTCCCGCCTGAATATGAACCCTGCCGCCCGCAATCACCATTGTCCTTAGCGTCAGCGCCATGTCCATGCTGCCGTCAAAGGCCACGTAGCCAAAGCAGCCGCCGTAAGGCCCGCGCCGCACCGGTTCCAGCTCATCAATGATTTGCATGGCGCGGATTTTGGGAGCGCCCGACACCGTACCCATCGGCAATACGCTGGCAAGGGCGTGCAGCGGCGTCTGCCCTGGCCTCAGCTTGCCGGTCACGCCCGAAACGATGTGCATTACGTGGCTGTAACGCTCTACCGAAAAAGCGTCTTGCACCTTCACGCTGCCATATTCGCTGACCTTGCCAACGTCGTTGCGGCCCAAATCCACCAGCATCAGGTGCTCGGCGCGTTCCTTCTCGTCGGCCAGCAGTTCGGCGGCTAGGGCGTCGTCTTGCGCGGGCGTCTGTCCCCGCACCCGCGTCCCGGCAATTGGGCGGGTGGTCACGTTGACGCCGTCGCTCCGGAGCAAACTTTCGGGGCTGCTGGCGACCAAAGTCACCTCACCCAGTTGCAAGTACCCCAGATACGGACTCGGGTTCACCCGCCGCAAAGCCCGGTACAGCGCGAACGGGTGGAGGTCGCCCAGCTCGGCGGAAAACCGCTGGGACGGCACGAATTGAAAAATATCCCCAGCCTGGATGTACTCTTTGCCCTTGGCCACCACGTCCATGTACTCCTGCGGCGTGTGGTTGCTGGAAAAGTGCGGCGCAGCGGCGGGCTGTTGGCCGGGCACCTCCGGCAGCGGGCCGCGCAGCCGGGCGACCAGTCGGGCGACTTCCGCGTCGGCCTGGGCCTGGGTCGGGGCTGTCGCCACCGCGATCAGGCGATGCTTAAGGTGATCAAAAATCACGGTGCCACGCGGCGCGATAAAGTGCGCGTCGGGCACGTTCAGCTCGTCGGGGTTGGCGTCGGGGAGCGTCTCATACGCCCGGATGATGTCGTAGGCCGCGTAGCCCACCGCCCCGCCGATGAAGGTGGGCAGCCCCACCGGCACCTCCACCCGCCGGGTCGTGACCGCGTACAGCCGCGCCAGCGGGTCGTTTACCTCACCCTCAAACGCGCCGAATACGCCGCTGGACTTTACTTTTCCGGCGCGGTAGGTAAATCGCCCCTGTTCGCCTGCCCCGATAAACGAGTAGCGGCCCAGTTTTTCGCCCGCCTCCACACTTTCCAGCAGGAAGGAAACCGTCTCGCCCTGCGCGGCTTTCAGGTAGGCGGTAACGGGGGTGTCCAGGTCGGCGTTCAGTTCGTGTACGGCGGTATAAACAGTGTCGGGCATGTGACTCCTTACAGCAAAGAAAAATGCGCCCGGTGGTCAAAACTCCACCTGGGCGCACAGAAAACGGAAAAACAACAGCGCGTCAGCCCAGGCAATTGCCGGGCCACCACCACGCACCGTTTACGGTCATGGGGAAAGCATAGCGCGGCGAGGGGCAGCGGCTCAAGGGCGTTGCTCCAACTGCACGCCCGGAACCCGCTTCTCTCCTGCTCGCTCTGCGGCTTAGCTTTACAAGCCAAGTGATCTCACCAAATTGAGCTACGCCCGCTCCAGCCTGTCTGCCAGGGCCGCCAGATACGCCCCCAGCTCCAGATGGCTGGGCAGCTGAGCATCGGCATGTGGCTCCAGCAGCGGCAAGGTGCCAACCTGCACGGCAAATCCGGCAACTTCGAGCATCACCTCGTCGTTGTCGCTATCGCCAAAGGCCACCGTGCGTTCCAGTGCAATGCCCAGCGCCTCTGCTGCCAGGGCCAGGGCCGCCGCCTTGTCAGCCCCCGTCGGCGTCACCGTCAGAAAGTACGGGTACGGCTCCTGCCCGCCCGTGAGCACCAGATGCGGGTGACTGGTCCGCAGTTTTCCGGCGTGCCCAGCAACTTCCGGGTGGTAAAACCCGACCTTCAGGATGCCTTCTTCCGGCGCTTCCTCGATGGGACGGTACGACCGGGCGACCATCCACGGCTCGGGGTCGCGGCCAGCGGGCAAGTCCACATACAGGTGGTCACGGGTGAACAACACGGTGCGGGCGTCTTTTAATTCGTGCGCCAGCACAGCCCGCAGGTCGGCGACGTCGAAAGTCGCGCTCCGGTGCAGTGTACCCCCGACCTCAACGCGGCCCCCGTTGTTGGTGGCGATCACGTCTGGCTGCATCTGCTGACGCACCGGGGCAGGCGGGGTATCGCGCCCCGTAACAATGGCGAATTTGACGCCCAGCGCCCGCAACCGCCCCAGGGCCGCCGCCGTGTCCGGGGGCATATGTACGCCGCCGTCGGCCAGCAGGGTGCCGTCGAGGTCAAAGGCCAGCAGCAAGGGCTCGAACGGGGGCAGCGCGGGCGGGGGAACAGTCATGGTCTGAGGGTAGCAGCCTAGTTCTGACCAGATCGCACGGCGGGTTATGATGCTGCGGTGACTGTGTCCCACCCGACTGGCAACCTGCATTCTTCCGACAGCACCCGCGCCCGCATTCAAAGCGAGGCTGCGCGGCTTTTTGTGGCCAGTGGGTATCACGGGGTCAGCATGCGCGAGGTGGCCGAGGCGGTCGGCGTGACTAAACCCGCGCTGTACCACCACTTTGCCGACAAGGAATCCCTGTTTCTGGCAATGCTTGAAGGTGCCCTGTCCACGCTGGGGCGCATCGTGGCCCATGCCCATACCCAGCGCGGCATCCGGGCGCAGCTGTCTACACTGGTCGAGGACCTGCTGGCGACGGCCCCGGATCAACGGGTAGGCTTGCAACTCGCGGGCGAACTGCGCCACGTCAGCCCCGAACGCCGCACCGCCTTTGAAACCGAGTACCGCCGCGTATGGATGGGCGGCCTGAGCCAGCTTATGGAAGAAGCCCGAACACGCGGCGAACTGCGCGGCGACCTGCCCGCCGCCACCCACACCCGCGCGTTACTGGCGCTGATCTACCCGCTGGTCAGCGGGGCACCCGTTCAAGACCCGCAGCAGACGGCCCAGAGTCTGCTGAGCATCTATCTGGACGGCGGAGCGCAGCGCAGCTAACGCCAACGATGACCGCTCACTCTCTATCCCCAGACAGAACAATGCCCGCCGAGGGGCACAGCTCGAGTAGCACGCACTCGGCGCATAGTGGGCGCTGACTTTTGCAGGTTTCCCGCCCGTGATTCACGCCCGACAGGTGCAGGCCGTAGCGCAGCTCCCAGTCGCGGGGCAACGCCTCGTCGAACCACTTTTCGACCCTGTTCACGTTCCATTTTTCGGGTACCAGTTCCAGCCGCTTGGCCCAGCGTTCGATATGGCCGTCTACCGGCATAGCCGGGCGAATCAGGTCAAAGAGCAGCACCAGCGAAGCCGTCTTTTGCCCCACGCCGGGCAGGGCTTCGAGCGCTGCGCGGGCCTCGGCGTCGGGCAGGTCGCGCAAAAACTCCAGGCTCAGCCTACCGTGGGCTTCTTCCAGCGCCGCGAGCACCCCGTAGATGTAGCCCGCCTTCATGCGGGTCAGGCCGCCGCCCGCCCGCCGCAGGGTGGTTTCCAGACCGTCCGGGCCGTCGAGCAACGCCGCTTCCCACTGCGGATACGTGGCTTGCAAGGCTTCCCACTGGCGCTGGGCGACCCAGCGGGTGTTCTGCTGGGCCAGCAAGACCCGCACGACTCCACTCAGCGGCTCCGGAAAGCGGCGCGGCGCAGGCAGCACGGGCACATACCGCTGGAGCAAACGCGCAACCACGTCCAGCAAAAAGTCGGGCGGGGGGCACTGCTGGGTCAGGGACGGTTTGGCAGGAGAGCGGCGCGCCACCGCCCCAGCCTAAAGCAGCTTGCATCATTGCGCCATTTATGAAACGGCGCCCCAAAAGGCTGCATTAGAGCAGTTGTCCGGAATGATGGGCATGTCGGAACAACACCGCCGCCCCCTTCATTCTACGTCCTGCCCATTGTTTTTCACTCGTTCCACTCGGCGAAAAGATGGTCAAAAGAGCACCATCTTTTTGCAAAATGCTCTAAGTAGCTCCCAGTTACAGCGGCGCGTATCTGGGGAAAGCGCCCGAGTCCGTTAGCTCTATCCGTTAGCTTTAGGAGTCCGCTTCTACCAGCAGCCCAGGGCAACCGCAAAGTCAGGTGATTAGTTTTTCCAGATAAGCGGTGTCCATCGCGGCTTTGAAGCGCTTCGTTTCGAGACTGCCTTTTCCTGCTTGTGGACGGCGAAGTAAGTGAGCCGCCACCTGTCGGATTGTCACCCATACCTTGCCAGAATTTTTATCCTTCACGCGAGAGGCATCGTCATTGAAAACAACGTCTAGAACCCAATGCAGACTGTTTTCAATGCCCCAATGTAACCGACTTGTTCGCAACGCAAGTTCAGCATTGCCAGTCAAGCTGGTGAGGTAAAAGCGCTCTTCCACAGATGTTTTCCCCTGCACCGTTCGCGTGGCACGAACGCGCACCAGCGCGTTCAAATCCATCCACTTGTCACGACCTTCGATGAAGCTCAG
>NZ_JAGLBG010000073.1 GCF_018260405.1 Deinococcus sp. | reverse complement strand
TTTCTTCGTTTTTTGTCGCTTTTTACGAATCTCGTGTGGTGGATGACTGGATGGCTGGCTGGCTGGCTGGCTGGCTGGCAGGCTGGCTGGCCGATCGGCCGCCACGGCGTTTAACCGTCTTCCTTCGGCGGCGTGAACCATCCGTTTTTCGTCCAGCATCAGTCCCACGTGGCCCGGAAAGAAAGCTAGGTCGCCCGCTCGCGGCCCACTGACCGCCGTCAGCGCGGCCTGTTGCTGGTCGGCGTCGCGTGGTAGGTTCACCCCGAAGGCGCCGTAGACCACTTGCGTTAGCCCCGAGCAGTCCAGGCCCCACGCGCTGCGGCCCCCCCAGACATACGGCGTCTCCAGAAACCGCAGGGCGAAGGCGGCGGGGTCGGTTCCGGCCAGCGGCGTAAAACAGACCTCCTGCACATACGCCGCCTGACCACCGGGCAGCAACACCGGCACCCAGCGCCGCCCATCTTCCTCTACCACTTCGCCCGCGCCCTGCCACACCCGTGCCCCGAGGCTGAGTTCCGCCACGATGGCCCGGCTTACCTTCGGCCCAGCAAAAGCGTGCGCCCGCAGCGCCGTGACCGTCATCTCTGGGCGCGTAGATTGTGCGTCCGTCGTCTGTGTGTCCGTTGTCTGTGCGTCTGTCGTTTGTGCGGCGGCGGGTGCCTGCCCAGTCTGGAGTGCCGCCGCCTTTACCCAGCCCAGATAGCGGTCATGCACGGTGCGGACCCTGGCCCAGTCGCCCTGTTCCCAGAGTAGTTCCAGCGCCTCGCCTACCAGGGCCTCGGTGACCTGCGCCGCGCCGTCGTCCGGCCTGGCCCGCAAACTGAGCCGCGCTACGCCGTTGACAAGGGGCTGCGGCGTTATGTAGCGCCACCCTCCACCCGCACAATCACTTAGCTGGCCCTGCGCTGACGTTTCGGCCAGTCGCCGCCCCTCATCGAACGCCAGCACGCGGGGGTCGAGTTCTTCTTTATTCATCTTCGTTTGTGCTCATCTGCCTAGCGTATTAAAAAAAGCTCTTAAAAATGCGTGGTCAGCCACCGTTCCCAGTTGCCCAAGGCCACCGCCAGGCGGCGCTCCGGGGGCAGCAGCTCCAGCAGCCGGGGCAGATCGCGGTAACGCCCGATCCCCACCGGCGTCTGTTCAGCCCCGAAACCGCCGTCCAGATCGCTACCAATACCCAAGTGTTCCCAGCCGACCAGCGCCGCATAATGCTCGGCGTGGCGCAGCAGGTCGCTTAAGGTGGCCCGCGTGCCCGGCTGCCAGTCGGCCCGAATGAAGCGGCTGAGCAGCACCAGCCCGATGACCCCCCCAGCCTGGGCCACCGCCTGGGCCATCTCGTCGCTCAGGTGCCGGTTACCTGGCGTCAGGGCACGGCTGTTCGAGTGCGTAGCGATCAGCTTGGGGCCAATGTCTAGCGCGTCCCAGAAGGCGGCGTCGTCGAGGTGCGAGGCGTCGAGCGTCACGCCGAGTTCCTTCATGCCCTGCACCAGTTCGCGGCCCTCCGCGCTGAGCGGCCCAGGGGTGTCGGTGCCCCCGGCGTAGCGCGTTCGGGTCCACGCCGGGCCGATGATCTTCACGCCGCGCCCGACCCATTCGGGCAGCTCGCTAGGCGTCAGCACCGGGTCGGCTCCTTCCATCAGCAGCACCACGCCCAGCGGGGCCTCGGGCCGCTTCAGGTGCAGTTTGACCTCCTGCGCCGAGGTCAACAGGCGCAGGTGCCCGGCGTCTTGCCAGCGCAGATACTGTTCCAACTGGGCGAGGGCCTGCGCTTTTGCTTCGGCGGCGTTGCGGTAGCCGTGCGGGTCTTGTGCGCTGGCGGGCAGTGCAAAAAGTGTTGCGAAGCAGACTGCTGTTCCTGCCGCTTGCAGTTCCGCAAAGGTCGTAGTGGCGGTCTGGCCCGGCACCGGGTCGGTCAGGCGCAATTGTTCGAGTGGCCAGGTTAGGTCGCGCCCGTTCAGCGCATTCATGGCGAGGTCGAGATGGCCGTCAATGAGTCTCACGCCTGCACCAGTTCCAGCACCTGCGCCAGATTGTGAATGGCCTGCGGATTCTGGCCGCTCAGGTCGATCTGCGTGGCTTGCATCCCCACTGCGCGGGCGCCTTCTACGTTCTCCAGGCGGTCATCAATGAACAGAATTTGCCCGGGAGCCAGCTGCATAGCCTGCGCCGCCAGCGTGAAGGCGGCCGCTTCGGGCTTATGCACGCCGAGGGTGCAGGTGGCCAGGGCTACGTCTACCAGATCGGTCAGCCCGAGGGCTTCCAGCGTCCGCCCAATGCTGGGCAGCGTGTTGCTCAGCACGCCGATCTTCAGGCCCCGCGCCCGCAAGTCACCGAACACTTCCCGCGCGTTGCCGACCGGCTTCATGAAACGCTCGTAGGGGTAGGCCTGCATAAACGCGTCGGTGTCTGTTTCCGACAGGCCCAGGCGGCGGCTGAGTTCCGCGCCGTACTCCTTCCAAAAGTTGTCCTCCTGCGCCTGGGTCCACAGGTGCCACCACGCGGCGCTCTGCTCCTGCCACACCTCTGCCATCGCCTGCCCGGCGCTTTTGGCGTCCAGACCGTACTGCCCGGCTAGCCAGAGGGCCGCCTCCTGGTAAACCGCCGGGTCGGTGTAGGCCAGCGTATCGTCTCTGTCAAAAAGCACTGCGGCTAGCGGCGTCATAGGTTGAGTGTAGTAGACCTTCTATGAAAGTCGTAGGGCAGTCTAATACGGACTGCGCCGCACTGCGCCCGCAGTCGGAAGCGGTCAGGCCCCATCCTGGGTGCCGCTCTGACCAAAAAGCGGGAAGGCTTGCTCAAGCGAGTCCGTTTTGCCCAAGAAGGCACCGCCTGTACCGCCACAGCGCGAACCCCGTATCTCTTCCTTTGAGCAGGATGTCGGCAGCCCTCGCGCCTGTAGCGGGCCACAAAGCGGCGACTTTTGGTTAAGTGCCCTAGAAGACAAAAATTTCACGCGTAGTTTTAATTGTGAAAATAATCACTTATAAGCTCATAAACTGCCCAGACACCTGCGCCCCCGGCGCACGACCCGCACGGCATACTGCTCCCATGAGTTACTCACTTCTGGTCATGAAATTTGGCGGCACCAACATGGGCGACGGGGCGGCCATTCGTCATAGCGCCTCGCTGGTCACCCGCAGCATCAAAGAAGAGATCAAGGTCGTGGTGGTCGTCAGTGCGATGGCCGGGGTCACCAACCAGCTTCTTAAGATCGCCGCCTCGGCAGAAACCGGCGACATCGCCAGCGCCAACGACGAAATTGCCGCCATGCGAACCCGGCACTTCACGGCGGCGCAGGAACTTGGCGCAGCCCCCGACAGCGACACGGTGCGTGAAATCCGCGAAATGCACGAAACGCTGCGCCAAGCGGTCTACGGCGTGTATCTGCTGCGCGAACTGACGCCGCGCAGCCGTGACCTGATCGTGGCCTTTGGTGAGCGCCTCAGCGCCCCGCTCATGAGCCTGGCCCTCGAAGGCATGCAGGTGCACGCCAAACACGTCAGTGGGGGAGAGGCGGGCATCCTGACCGATTCTCATTTTGGCAACGCCAAGCCCCTGCCGCAGACCTACGAGCGCGTCAAGGACCGTCTGACCGGCTTCCTAAGCGCGGGCGTGACCCCGGTTGTCGCGGGCTTCATGGGCGAAACCGAAAAGGGCGCGACCAGCACCCTTGGGCGCGGCGGCACCGACTTCACGGCGACCATCATCGGCAAAGCGCTGTCTGCCGACGAGGTATGGGCCTGGAAAGACGTCGACGGTGTGATGAGCGCCGACCCGCGCGTGGTCAAGGACGCTCAGAACATCGAAATCCTCAGCTACGGCGAGGTCATGGAACTGGCCTACTTCGGAGCCAAGGTGCTGCACCCGCTCGCCGTGACTCCCATCAAGGAAAGCGGTATTCCGCTGCGCCTGAAAAACTCTACCGATCCCGACTTTGCCGGAACGCTGGTGCAGCCCGAGCCGCAGCACATTCCTGATCGCCCAGTGAAGGCCGTGACCTCGATCAAGAATGTCAGCCTGATTACCGTGACCGGGGCCGGAGTGCTGGGCGTACCCGAAGTTATCGCCAGCGTGTTTACCGCGCTGGCCCGTGAGAACATCACCCTGTTGATGGTGTCTCAGAGCAGCAGCATGAGCAATGTGTCGCTGGCCGTACCCGGCAGTGACGCCGGGCGCACCCTTCAGGCTCTGCGCAGCGGCCTGTCAAGTGAACTGAACGTCGAGGAGCAGAACGATGTGGCCGTCTTGGCTATTGTCGGCAGCGGGATGCGCGGGCAGCGCGGCGTGTCGGCCAAACTCTTTGCTTCCCTCGCCAGCAGCGGTGTCAACGTGCTCATGATCTCGCAGGGCGGTAGTGAACTCAACATCTCGGTCGCCATCGAAGGCGGGCAGGTCGATACCGCTACGCTGGCCGTTCACCAGGCGTTCGGACTGGGGCGGGCCGCCGTTTCCGGCTAACCTGAACTTTGCTGGCCCCGTCAATCTGGGCTGGCAAAGCTTTTTCAGCTTGTTGGCTGAACCGCGTCTGTCCCCAGTTCAGGGACAACTTTGGCCGAACCTGATCCCAGGCTTATACTAATCGACCGGGAAACAAAGTAAAAGTAACGGCTGAAACAGCAGCCATCACACCCAAGGAGGAGCACCGTGAAACTTCACGAGTATCAGGGCAAGGAAGTGCTGCGCCAGTACGGCGTCAACGTGCAGGACGGCAAAGTCGCCACCACCCCCGAAGAAGTTCAGGCCATCTACAAGGAATACGGCCAGCCTGTGGTCGTCAAGGCGCAGGTACACGTCGGTGGGCGCGGCAAAGCGGGCGGCGTCAAGTTCAGCTCCAGCGAGGAAAAGGCCGTTGAAAATGCCAAGAACATCCTGGGCATGGACATCAAGGGCCTGACCGTCAACAAGGTTCTTGTCACCAAGGCCGTGGACATCGACGCGGGCACCGAGTACTACGTCGGCATGATTGTCGACCGCAATGTCCAGAGCTACACCCTGATGGCCTCCGCTGAGGGCGGCATGGAAATCGAGGAAGTCGCCGCCGCGACCCCCGAAAAAATCATCAAGCACCGTGTGGACCCCGTGACGGGCCTGCGCCCTTACGAGGCGCGTGAGGTCGCTATCAAGGCCGGATTCAAGGGCAACCTGAACAAGATTGCCGACATGATGGTCAAGATGAGCAAGGCCGCGTTCGAGCGTGACGCCGTGCTGGTCGAAATCAACCCTCTGTTTGTGGACGCCGACGGCACCCCGCTGGCGCTGGACACCAAGTTTGAAATCGATGACAACGCCATGTACCGCCACAAAGACGTCGCGCACTACCGCGAACTGGCCGCCGAGCACCCGCTCGAAATCGAAGCCAGCGAGTACGGCTTTGCCTACGTTAAGCTGGATGACGGCAATGTGGGCGTGCTGGGCAACGGCGCAGGCATCGTGATGACCTCGCTGGACGTGGTTAACCGCGCCGGGGCCAAGCCTGCCAACTTCCTCGACATCGGCGGCGGGGCCAAGGCCGACGTGGTGTACAACGCGGTCAAGCTGGTCAGCAAGGACCCCGACGTCAAGAGCATTTTCATCAACATCTTCGGCGGCATCACCCGCGCCGATGAAGTGGCCAAGGGCGTCATCAAGGCCCTCGAAGACGGCATTTTGACCAAGCCCGTGCGGATGCGAATTGCCGGAACCGCCGAGGACGAAGCCAAGGCGCTGCTGAACGAGAAAAACAGCGACCTGATCAAGATGTACCCCACCATGTTCGAGGCCGCTGAAGAAGCGGCCAAGGACGCCAATGCAGCAGGAGGCAAATAAGCATGGGTATTCTGGTTGACAAGAACAGCAAGGTCATCGTGCAGGGCATGACCGGCAGTGAAGGGGCCAAGCACAGCCGCGCCATGAAGGACTTCGGCACCCAGGTCGTCGCGGGCGTGACCCCCGGCAAGGGCGGGCAAGACTTCGAGGGCTGGCCCATCTACAACTCGGTGGCTGAGGCCAAAGAAAAGCACGGTGCGAACGTCAGCATCATCTTCGTTCCCCCTGCTGGCGCTGCCGACGCGGTGCTGGAAGCGGCCCACGCTGGCATTCCCCTGATTGTGCTGATTACCGAGGGCGTGCCTACCGTGGACATGATGCGTGCTGTGCAGGAAGTCAAGCAGCTCGACGCCGAGAGCAAGGCCAAGGGCGGCCAGGGCGTTCGCCTGATTGGGGGCAACTGCCCCGGTCTGGTGACCAACGGTCAGGCCAAAGTGGGCATCATGCCCAACCGTATCTACGAGAAGCCGGGCCGCATCGGTCTGATTAGCCGTTCCGGCACCCTGACCTATGAATCGGCCAAGCTGCTGAACGACGCTGGAATGGGCACCTCGACTACCGTGGGCATCGGCGGCGACCCTGTGATCGGCACCACCTTTGCCGACGTGCTGCCGATGTTCGAGGCCGACCCCGACACCGACGCCGTGGTGCTTATCGGTGAAATCGGTGGGGCTGACGAAGAAGCCGCCGCCGAGTACATTGCCCAGAACATGAAAAAGCCCGTGGTGGCCTTCATTTCTGGCCGCAGCGCACCTGCGGGCAAGCGCATGGGTCACGCCGGAGCCATCATCATGGGCGACGTAGGCACCCCCGAAAGCAAGCTGGCTGCCTTCAAAAAGGCCAACGTGCCGGTCGCCGACACCATGCCCGAAATCATCGACCTGGTGAAAAAGGCGCTGAACCAGTAAGGAGCTGCCGGGTGATGAGCAAGACGGCTTCCAATTAAATTCAGTCGTTTTGTTCTCAGACGGTCAAAAGCCGGGGCCTGTGCGCTCCGGTTTTTTCGTTGTGTTTCTCGGCTCTTAGGCAACCGTAATGCGCCGTCACATCGCCGTCAGACTGGCGCGTAAACTGTGGGGTATGAAAGTCCACGCCCTTACCCTTTTCGCCGCTGTCACGCTCGCTCAGGCCGGTGCCCTGAGTCTGTCGGGCACGGTGGGCGGTGCGGTCACTCCCGACACCCGCCTGAGCGCCTGGACCGTCAAAACAAACGGTCAACCCGCCGAGGAACTGGGCGGCGCGGGCATCAAAGACAGTCAGTTTACGCTGACCCTGCCCGCTGTCCTTCCTTCCTCAGAAAATTTGAGGCCGGTTGACAGCCGGATTTCCTGGCCGGGCATTGTGGATTTTGAGAAGGCCAGTGCGCCTGCCCAGGTGGCCGAACTGCGCTTTTACACCTACCGCGACCAGAACGCCAACGGTGTGCGCGATGAAAACGAGGCGCTGCGTGAAGTTCGGCTCAATACCGGGAAGGGTGTGGTCTTCGTCGTTTGGGCCAGCAATGACGTGGTTGTCAGCGGAAGCAAGGGCTATCAGGCCAGTTTGAAACAGGGCTGGAATGCGCTGGAAGTCGAGGTCAGAAGTTCGGTAAGCGTCCGGCCTCTGGAAGCCAAAACGCCCCTTTCCACCAATCTCGGCCCTTGAAGCGCTCTGCTTAGACCAGGCTGAGCATCTGCCGGGCGATGGTTGTCCCCTCGCCCCGAGCCGACCTGCAAAGCGGATGCGGGCGCATTCCCCAGGATTCGCGCAAGCTCCTCAAAGGGACAGTCCAGTTTCAGGACTATCCCGAAACGCTTTAACGAAATGCTTTAACACAGCGCCCTGGTCTGCCGCAGAGTTTCCTCATAAGCCGCCAGATAGCGCGGCACGATTAGTCTGGGGTGAAAGCGGGTCATTGCCGTTTGCCGGGCCGCCTGCCCCATCCGCAGGTAAACGTCGCGGTCGCGCAAAATCCTAAGTGCCTTGTCGGCCATATCGTCTACGTCGCCCACATCGCTCATAAAGCCGGTCACTCCCTGCTCGACCACTTCGGGAATGCCGCCCGCATTGGAAGCGACCACCGGCACCTCACAGCTCATAGCCTCCAGCGCGGCCAGACCAAAACTTTCATTGCTGCTAGGAAGCAAAAACAGGTCGCTGATGCCCAGCACCGTCTGCACGTCCGGGAACGACCCCAGGAACTGTGTGCGCCCGATAACGCCCAGTTCCCGCGCCCGCTCGAACGCCCTGGCCCGCTCGGGGCCGTCCCCGATCATCAGCAGGCGGGCCGGAATCTCGCTGGAAATTCGCGCGAAGACCTCTACCACGTCCTCGACCCGTTTGACCGGGCGAAAGTTGCTGACGTGGACGATCAGCGCCTCATCCGGATGGGCAAAACGGGCACGCACCGCCGGGTCGGGAGTCCTGACAAAACGGTCACTGTCCACGAAGTTGTGAATCACCTCGATCTCGCGCTCGATGCCGAAAATATCCCGCGTCTGGTGGGCCAGAAATTCCGACACCGCTGTCACATGGTCGCTGTGCTCGATGGCGTGTTTGGTGGTGTGCCGAAAGGCCGGTTCCGCGCCCACCAGTGTCACGTCGGTGCCGTGCAGCGTCGTGATGACCCGCGACTTTTTGGTGATCGACCGGGCATGATTGGCCGCCGTCGCGTGCGGAATGGCGTAATGGGCATGAACCAGCTCGACCCCATGTTCCAGAATAACTTCCGTCAGCGTATTGGCCGCCGCCAGTTCCGGGTAAGGCTGGTCGAACAGTGCGTAGGCAAAGCCGCTAACCTGATGAAAATACGGCCCGCGAAAGCCGCCCTGCTGTCCCATCAGTCTAAACGGCATGGAATTGCCGACAAAGTGAACCTCATGCCCCGCCGCCGAGACCATCAGCCCAAGCTCGGTGGCGACCACGCCGGAGCCGCCTGCTCCCGAGTGGCATAAAACTGCGACTTTGCGGTGTGGTTGCGTCATAGCTGCCGAGTATAAGGGCAGAAGTTCAGCTGGGCTGTCTGCCTCTGGGGGTCCGGGGAGACGGGGCAACCATCACCCGGCAGATACTTCTCTCGGGTTGACTTCCTTCCTGCCCCCCCCTATTAGTTCAAGAGCCAAATCCTGAGAATGAGCCGCAGTTACCATTTATACCAAATTCACCTCCATAATGGCCTCATGTCAATTATCGTCACCGACTCCACCTGTGATTTGCCCCCTGCGCAGGCCAAGTCACTTGGAATAGAAGTTATTCCTTTGACCGTTAATATGCGCGGCAAGCAATTGCTGGACTGGCAGGAAGTCGATCCAGACGCCGTATACGAGTTTCAAAAGAGCGGTGGGAAGGTGACGACCCAGCCACCGACCACCGAGCAGTTCGTCGGGATGTACAGCAGCCTCCTTGAGAAGCATGACCGGATTCTGAGTGTTCATATCAGTTCGGCCATCTCCGAAACGGTCCAGCGGTCACGCGAAGCGGTCGCAAAGTTGGGTGCTTCAGACCGTATTACCACACTGGATAGCAAGATGACCTGCGCCGCGCTCGCCGAAACCCTCTTCTTTGCTAACGAAGTTCTTAAGTCGGGTGGTTCGGTGAGTGACGCGGTTAAGGCCGTCAACCACGTCCAGAGCAACGGGAGGTTCGAGTTCAGCATGCCGACCCTGCACTATCTGCGCCAGAGTGGACGAATTTCAAGAGGCCAGGAGATCATGGGCAACCTCCTGAACCTGCGTCCGGTGCTGAACTTTAATCAAGGGAACCTGACCCCGGTGCGGCGGGTCAGAAACGATCAGGCCCTGGCCAACATGATCAGTCGCCTCGAGGACGACCTCGGCAACACGCCAGTGTCGGTGGTGGTGGCCTACGCGGGCCGCGACGTAGTGCAACTGGAGGCCATGCGGAGCGCCATTCAGCGCAGCCGCCTGAACGTGGTGCGCGGACGTTTCCAGCTGATCGGCGCCGTAATTGGCGCACACGCTGGCCCCGGCATGTACGGCGTCGGCGCGACTCCGGTATAAGCCGCTTCGCACTCCAGACTTACGCCCCGGCGACGCTCCCATCGCGTTCCAGCTTTTCCAGGTACGCCGTGCCGCCCTCGACTTCCGCCGCGAAGCCCTGTGCCTTGCCGAATTCCAGCGTCTCGGCTAGCGTTTCGGACATCAGGTAGTCTTGCCACGTTTCGGCGGCGGCTCTGGCATCTTCACCCAGGTCGAGGTGCAGCGTGATGCGGTCCGACACCTTGAAGCCCGCCCTCTTGCGCCCGTCCTGAATGCCGCGCACCAGGTCGCGGGCCAGCCCTTCGAGTTCAAGTTCACGGGTGAGCTGCGTGTCAAAGGCCACCAGATACCCGGCTTCCTCCTGCGCCGCCATACCTTCAGGCGAGCGGGCATCGACCAGCACCTCATCTGGCCCCAGCTCGAAGCGCTCGCCGGTAGGAGCCACCACCTCAAACTGCTGCCCATCGCGCACAAAGCGGGCGATCTGTGCCGTGTCTGCTGCGTTCAGGGCTGCGCGTACCTGCGGCACCGCCTTGCCGAACTTTTTGCCTAGCAGCGGCAGATTGGGGCGCAGCTGGTACGTCACCAGTTCGGTGTACTGGTCGATCAGTTCGACCTCTTTGACATTCAATTCTTCCTTGATCTGCTCGGCAAAGCGGCCCAGGGCCTGCGTCTGCTCGGCACTTCTGGCCCGTAGCATGACCTTGGGCAGCGGCTGGCGCTGACGCAGCCCAGTTTGCCCGCGCACCGCCCGCCCCAGGCTGACCACGCGCAGCACGGCGTCCATCTCGCCGACCAGCGCCGGGGCCGCCAGCGACTCGTCTACGGTGGGCCACGCGCTCAGGTGCACGCTTTCGGGGGCGGCGGGGTCAATGCTCCGCACGAGGTTTTGCCACAGGGTTTCGGCCAGATATGGCGTGAACGGCGCGGTCAGTTGCGTGACCGTGACCAGCGCTGAGTACAGCGTGGCGTAGGCGCTCACGTCGGCCTGCTGTCCGTCGCCGGACCAGAAGCGGCGGCGGTTGCGCCGGACGTACCAGTTGCTTAGATCCTCGGTCACGAACTCCTGAATCGCGCGGCTGCTGCCGGTGGGGTCGTAGTTTTCCAGCGCCGTGGTCACGGTCTGAATAAGCGCCTGAACCTTTGCCAGCAGCCAGCAGTCTACCTCGGGGCGCTCGGCCACCGGCGGCGCGGCCTTGAGATCGGGTCTGTCCAGATTGGCGTATAGCACAAAGAAACTGTAGGTGTTCCACAGCGTTAGGAAGTAGCCCCGGAACGCTTCGCCCACCAGATTCATGCCGAAGCGGCGGCTCAGTTCGGGCGGCGCACTGGCGAACATGTACCAGCGGGTGGCGTCGGCCCCGTACAGGTTAAAGACCTCCCAGGGATCCACCACGTTGCCCTTGCTCTTGGACATCTTCTGCCCCTGCTCGTCAAGAATGTGCCCCGAGCAGATCACCGACTTGAACGCCACCGAATCGAAGACCATCGTGCCGATCTGGTGCAGGCTGTTGAACCACCCACGCGTCTGGTCGATGGCCTCGCTGATATAGTCCGCCGGGAAGCCGCCCTGCTCAAACAGTTCCTTGTTCTCGAAGGGGTAGTGGTGCTGCGCGAAAGGCATCGAACCCGAGTCGTACCACACGTCCATGACATACGGCACGCGCCGGAAGGTCTTGCCGTTTTGGGTGAAGGTGATGTCGTCCACGAAGGGGCGGTGGGGGTCGAAGTCCTCGCCCAGTACCGCTTGGTTGCCGCTCAGTTCGGCCAGTTCAGCGTAGCTGCCCACCACCCTGAATTCGCCGTCCTCGGCCTCCCAGATCGGCAGCGGCGTGCCCCAGTAGCGGCTGCGGCTCACATTCCAGTCGATCAGGTTTTCGAGCCAGCCGCCGTAGCGCCCGTTCTTGATGTGCGCCGGGTGCCAGTCGATGGTGCCGTTCAATTCGATCAGGCGATCTCTCAGGCTGGTGTTGCTTAGGTACCAGCTTTCAGTGGCGTAGTACATTAGTGGGGTGCCGCAGCGCCAGCAGTGCGGGTAGCTGTGCATGAAGTTCTTTTCTTTCCACATCATCCCGCGTCCGCGCAGGTCACGGATAATGTCACTGTTGGCGTCGCGGAAAAACACACCCTTCCACCCTTTCTCACCAGTGGGGCCGAAGCGGTGTTTGCCTTCGCTGTCCACGCCCACCAGTACCGGCCAGCCGTATTTGCGGGCCAGGCGCATGTCGTCCTCGCCGAAGCTGGGGGCGGTATGCACGATGCCGGTGCCGTCGCTATCCGACACGTAGGTGTCCAGGCCCGCTTCCCAGCAGCGGCCTCCTTCGCCCTCGGCCTCGTAGGCCTCGGTGAACAGGGGAGAGTACGCCACATGTTCTAAGTCTGTCCCCTTGAACGATTTCACGACCTCGGCCCCTTCACCAAGCACCTCGTCTTTCAGGTTGGCGGCCAAGATGACGGTCTTGCCATTCTTATCTTTCGCGGCCACATACTCGAACTCGGGGTGCAGCGCCACGCCCACGTTGTACGGCAGCGTCCAGGGGGTGGTCGTCCAGACCAAGAAGGCTGAACCGCCGGGCAAGCCCAGCGCGGCGGGGTCTTTCAGGTCGAAGGTGATGTACACGCTGGGGTCCTGAATGTCTTTGTAGCCCTCGCTGACCTCGGCGTTGCTAAGGGTGGTGCCGTCTTTCGGGCAGTACGGCGCCACCCGGAAGCCCTTGTACAGCAGCCCTTTCTCGCTCAGTTGCTTGACGCTCCACCACACCGACTCGATGTAGTTTTTGTTCAGCGTCATATACGGCTGGTCGAGGTTGACCCAGTAGGCCACGCGCTCGGTAAAACGAGTCCATTCGGCCTCGTACTCGAAGACGCTGGCGCGGCATTCCGCATTAAATTTGGCAATGCCGTAGGCTTCCACATCACGCTTACTGTTCAGGCCCAGTTTTTTCTCGACGCCCAGCTCAACGGGCAGGCCGTGGGTGTCCCAGCCCGCCTGACGCGCCACATGGTAGCCCTGCATAGTTTTAAATCGCGGAAACAGATCCTTGAAGCTGCGCGACTGTACATGGTGAACGCCGGGCATTCCGTTGGCGGTGGGCGGCCCCTCGTAGAACGTGAAGCGCGGGCCGTCTTTGGTTTGCTCCAGCGTGCGCCCGAAAATATTGCGCTCGTTCCACCATTTCAGGGTGGCGAGTTCCATTTCAGGGAAAGTGGGGTTTTGGGGAACAGGGTCGAACATGTTTTCTCCTTTGGAGGCGTGCGGCGTGTGTAAAAGGATGGGGTGAGTGGGAGTTGATTGACTAGGCTTTAGAGTGAGCAGCCCCTAGCTTTAGAGGCTGTCTGAGGCCCTAACCATGGGAAATGTTTTAGGCTTTAACGGTGGAACGCGCAGCTTACCCTAGCGA
>NZ_JAGLBG010000072.1 GCF_018260405.1 Deinococcus sp. | reverse complement strand
GGGCCGTTCGTTGAGTCTTCACACACCAACGTAACCGACCCCACTTGCTTTTTGGTCAAAAAGGTTCCGGACTACTGCTACAGTTACGGGGGGGCAAAGCGCCTAAGCCCGCTCTGCTTCGCAGCTTTGCAAGTCCGCATAAGAAAGCTGTGACACGAATATCCTAGCCTGGGTGCATGCACGGGGAGCAACGCAGTTGGAGAGAGCGGGTCAAAGAACCAACTCCATACAGCCTGGCTACCCTCACCACTCTCGCCATGGTGCTCGGGGCAATAGATACGGCTCATAAGGACAGAGCGCAATTCATCATTCAGCTTCTTGGGGCAGCGGTAGCCATTTGCGTTCTGATCATTTACCGCAGGCCCCTCATGAGTTACAGAATGATCCCCAAATGGACCGTCCCAGGAGTCAGCCTTTGGCTGGGGGCCCTGCTCCTCAACGGTCTGTTGTTTACGCATCACCTCGATTTCGATACCTACCTATCGGTCATTTTGCTGTCTATATTCGTCTCGGCTGCTTTCGACTTCACGCGGGCCATGGCGTATGTGCTGGTCGCCCTGATGCTTACTTTTGGCTTGGCCGCCTACCTGCATGAGTTCAGGCTTCAGGTCCTGAATTACACGGCCTTCGCGGCGCTGGCGATCAATCACCTGGTCTATTTTGGCCGCCGGGTTCGGCAAAGCGAGGCCCGTGCCAAACGTGCCGAGTTAATGGTGCAGCGAGACCAGGAAACAGGCCTGCTGACCGGAGCGGCGGGGGTGGCCCAGTTGAAGGAACTGCTGGCGCAGCGTGAACTGGGACCAAGCCGTGTGGGGATCGTGCTGCTCTCTCCCCAGGGCCTCAAGACCGTTCAGGAGCACTATGGTTACTCCAGTGTGCAGCACTTCATGCAGGTGTTTGCGTTGCGTCTGGTACAGCTGTGCGGGCCACAGGACGTGATCTGCAGGTGGCAAGACCAGGTCTTTTTGGTGGGTCTGCGCAACGTCAACCGCGCCGAACTGCTGGGCCGGGCCGAGCAGCTTCAGGCAGCGGTCAGTGGCGTGTTCTGGGCTGGCGGCCCCATGATCGAGTCAGCCAGCGCCGCAGTCATGGTTTGTGAAAACAAAAACCTGACCGAGACACTGAGTCTGCTTGAAGAGCGCCTGAAATCCGAAAAAACCAGTCGTGACTGAATTGTTAGTTGTTCTGCTACCTTCGGCCACTACTCTGCTGAGGTAGGCACTGGCGAGCCAGACCTGCGCGGCGTTCACATTGAACCCATCCCTGTTACACGGACTCCGGGCGTAGAGTGGCAACCCGGAATCCGTATTACGGTTCTGAATTTGCCCGGAATCACTTCCTACCCCTCCACTCCACAATAGAAAACCGCGCACCAGGCGCGGTCTTTTATGGTGGAGGCATAGGGATTCGAACCCTAGACCCTCCGCTTGCAAAGCGGATGCTCTCCCGCTGAGCTATGCCCCCTCAGCGCCGGGCAGCTTAGCAAAGCCCCCAGCAAATAACAAGTCCCTGGGTGCGCCGGTGCGCCGCTCCCCTACATTCCCCGCCCGGTCATCTCGCCCGAGCGCAGCAACTGGCCCTCGAAGGTGCCGAACGGCGAGCGAGCGCTGGCCCAGGCCACAGCTGCCTCAACGTCGTAAGCCACCGCCCTGAACTCGACCGACCACCCGGAGGCGCGGCGTTCAAGCAAAGTCCAGCGGGCACGGGGATCACCATCCACCTGATCGCTGACCGAGCCGCAGTTGACCACCAGCGTCTGGCCCACGAAGGTGGCTCCGGGGCGGTGAGTATGCCCGCAGAGCACGACTCCGGCCCCCAGAGGCCCAGTCAACTCGCGCAGCTGACGCGGGTCACGGCTGCGGTAAAAGCCGCCCCCAGCCTCACCTCCGCCTTCCGGCTGCCAGACCCACAGCAGGCTTTCCCAGGCGCTGGTCGGCGTGCCGTGGCAGATAAACACGTCTTCCAGCCGCGTGGTCAGTGGCAATGCCGCGAGCCTTTCGCGCAGGGGGGCCGGAACACGGTCTTCGAGCCAGCGCCCGACTTCCTGACTAAGTGGGGTGCGCCTGCCGCCCGGCCAGAGTTTCTCCTCGTTGTTGCCGCGTACCTCCACGGCCCCCAGTTCGGCCTGAAGCTGCGCGGCGCGGGCGGGGTCGGCGCTGCCCTCGATTTGATCGCCCAGATTGACGATCCGGTCGGGGGCGGCCCGCCGCACTTCACGCAGCACCGCTTCGAGGGCAAAAGCGTTGCCATGCACATCAGAGATCACTGCCAGTCTCACAGGCACAGGCTAGCGCGGTAGCATGACCCCCATGAGCATTTTGCCCGACTGGCGAATCCGCGAACTGGCGCAGGCCGGAATGATCGAACCGTTCGAGGACCGACTGATCCGCACCACCGAGAATGCCAGCGTCATCAGCTACGGCCTGAGCAGTTTCGGCTATGACCTGCGCTGCGCCGACGAATGGAAGGTCTTTACTAACGTCAACAGCGCCGTGGTCGATCCCAAGA
This sequence comes from Deinococcus sp., assembly GCF_018260405.1. Taxonomy (GTDB): domain Bacteria; phylum Deinococcota; class Deinococci; order Deinococcales; family Deinococcaceae; genus Deinococcus. Next base: position 10,867 of record NZ_JAGLBG010000072.1, on the reverse strand, counting down.
ACTTCGATGAACGCAGTTTCGTAGATATTCAGGCCACCGAGATCATCATTCCGCCTAATTCCTTCGTGCTGGCCCGCAGTCTGGAATACATGCACATTCCCGACAACGTGATGGTGGTGGCCCTGGGAAAATCGACCTATGCCCGCTGCGGAATTGTCGCCAACGTGACGCCGCTGGAACCGGGCTGGGAAGGCCACGTCACGCTGGAATTTAGCAATACCACGCCGCTACCCGCCAAAATGTACGCCTTCGAGGGCTGCGTGCAGCTGCTCTTTTTTGAAGGTGAGCGCCCGGAAGTCACCTATGGCGACCGCCAGGGCAAATATCAGGGCCAGCGCGGCGTGACGCTGCCGCGCCTCTAGAGCAGCTTGCATAGTCCTACATAGTGACGCCACAAACAACGTGGCCTTATGTATGCGAACTGCGCCAGTGCAGTGAAAAACCGCCAGCGCAGAGGCCAGCGGTTTTTACTTGAGAGCGTCATTCAGTTCAGAATGCGCTTGAGGTGCAGGTAGATTTCGTACCAGTCGTTCTTGTCGCGCGGGCGTTTGCCACGCAGTTCGATGCGCGACAGGGTACGCACCCAGTCGGGCGTAATCTGCGGCCCGAGCGTCGCGTCGGCCACCAGATCGGCCAGGCCCTTGGGCAGGGCACCCTCGGTGCTGTCGCCGTAGAATTCCACGCCTTCGAGAAGGTCGTGAACGGTGATCTGGTAGGCAACCGCCAGCGTCTGAAGGGTTTCCAGGCTGGGGTTGGTGCGCCCACGTTCGAGGTCACTGAGGTAGGGGACGCTGATGTCAGCCACTTCCGCTACATCCTTGAGCCGCAGCCCGCGTTCGCTGCGCAGTTCGCGGAGTCTTTCGTGCAGTTTCATGTATTCACCTCCTGTTGCTGCGGCGTGACCTCACCACTTTTTTACCGTCTACGACAGAATTTAAAGGGGCGTGCCGCCTGGGGCCGGGGGGTTCGTGATTCAGATTTGCCTCTGAACAGAATCAAGCAGCCTTGATTGGAGTGTAACACCGCCCTCTGCTACGGTCAATACAGAATAAGGCACCCGAGTTCTTGCAAGCCCGGTTGCGGTCTGTTAATATCGTAATCAGCAGGAGCAATCCGTTCTTCCACACAAGTTTTTTCGTGTCTCTGCCAGCTGGGCACTGAACCGCCCAGTGCTGAAAGGAGTGTCTTATGCGTGCCCTCGATACCATCGCCAACAGCATCCGCCTCGGTTATGTCCACCCCACGGTCTTGCTCAATACCCTGATCGAACTTGAGAACGAGGGCGGGCTGAAGGCCGTGCGCCACATCGAGCGCCACCTCGACAACGGTCTGAGTGCCCTGCAACAGCGCCAGCACCCCCACTTCGATCTGGCCGAAAAATGGCTTTGCGCCACCCGCGCCTATCTGGTCAGGCAGACCGAGCGCAAACACGCCAGCTAAAGCGAAATGAAAAGCCGCTAGCAGTTGCGGGTTGTGAACGGAACAGAGGGACGGCAGACCGGATATTATACTTATGCAAACTGCTCTGCATTCAGCCCAGTGCGGGCGACCGTTTGAGCTTCTCGACGGCGTAAACGAGCAGTCCGGCGATGATGCCCCAGAAAGCGGCCCCGATGCCCAGCGGCGTGATGCCCGACAGGGTGACCAGAATGATGATCGGCGCGGCGAGACTACCCGGATGGGTCTGGAAGGCGGTTTGTAAGCTGCCCCCGGTGGCAGCCAGCAGGGCCAGCCCGGCCAGAGCCGCTAGCGCCTCGGGGGGCAAAATGCCCATCAGGTGCAGGAACGTGCCCGCGAACAGGCCAAAGGCGATGTTGATCATTCCGGCCCAGACCGCCGCCGTGTACCGCCTGGCCGGGTCAGGGTGCGCCTCCGGCCCGCTGACGATGTTTGCCACCAGCGCCCCGAGCGTGAGGTTATGGCACCCGATCAGGGCGGCCACCCCACTGGCCATGCCACAGGCCCGCAGGACCAGCCCCGGCGAAGGCTCGTAGCCGTTGACCCTGAGCACGCCGAAACCGGGCACGAACTGTCCGGTAAAGGCCAGCAGGGTGAGCGGCAGCGCCAGATTCAGTGTGGCCCGCACGCTGAACTCGGGGCGCACGAACTGGGGCTGGGTCAGCGCGAAGGGCACCGGAGCGGGGTGCCAGAGCCCCCCCGCCGCACTGGCCACGACGCCGACCACCAGCACGGCGGCGGTGGCCCAGCGCGAGGCCAGCTGCCGCGTGACGAAGTAGGCCACGATCATTACGCCGACCAGCACGGGCTGTTTGGTCAAGGCACTCAGGGCATGAAAGCCGAACGGCAGCAAAATGGCCGCGTTCAGCGCCGCTGCCAGATGGGTCGGAATGGTCTGAAGCAGTGCGGTCAGGCGGCTAAACGTACCCAGCAGCATGACCAGCGCCGCCGAGAGCAAAAACGCGCCGACCGCCTCGGGAAAGGGGATGCCGGGCAGCGCCGTGACAATCAGGGCAATGCCAGGAGTAGACCAGGTCGCCAGAACGGGCATCCGGGTCCGCAGACTCAGGAAAATGCTCGCCAGACCGCAGAGCACTGCATTTGCCCACAGCCATGACATGGCCGTCTGTTCGCTGAGGTGAGCGGCCTGCTGCACGCTGTAGATCAGCACGTTCGGCCCCGCCCAGCCGATCAGAATGGCGATAAAGCCGCTCAGCACTGCGCTAGGGTGCGTGTCTCGCCAGAAATTCGGTTTCGGCCCGGTAGGCAGCGCAGTCGTCATGCACAGCACTCTGAAGGAAGATTGGACTGCTGAACAGGGCTAATGGCTGGTCAATTGGACTGTTTCAGGCCAGTCATCCGGAAATTGGACTGTATGCTGCGGACATGAACATGGTGAGATGGGCGACCCTGCTAACCGACTGGCAAAGTGGTCAGGGGGCACTGTATATGCGGTTGGCCCAGGCTTTTCGCCGCAACATAGAGCAGGGGGCGCTGGCTCCCGCCGAGCAACTGCCCGCAGAGCGCGTTCTGGCCGAGCTGCTGGGCCTAAGCCGGAGCACGGTGGTGGCCGCATACGAGCAACTGGCCGCCGACCAGTGGGTCACACGCAGGCGGGGCAGCGGCACGCACGTGAGCGCGGCGGCCCCCCGGAAAACAAGCGTCCTGACCCTGCGAACGCCCCTTCAGAGTGCCAGTGCCAGTGAACTGGATTTCACAATCGCTGTGCCGCTGCTTGATGACTGCCAGCGTACGTGGCTAAAAAACGCCGCGCAGGACGGCTTTCAGGAGTCACTTTACCACCCGCTGGGGCTGCCCGAGCTGCGGGCATTGCTGGCCGAGCAGTACACCCACGGCGGGCTGCCGACCACGCCGGAACAGGTCATCATCACCAGTGGGGCGCAGCAGGCCATCTCCCTGGTGGCTGCCACCTTTTTGCACCGGGGAGATACGGCGCTGCTCGAAACGCCGACCTATTTTGGGGCCATAGACGTATTCCGGGCCGCCGGGGCCAGGCTGGTGGGGGTGGCCGTCGGCGAGCAGGGTGTGTCTCCAGGCGATTTCACGCGGCTGGCGCGGCAGCATATGCCCCGGCTGGCCTTTCTGACCCCGACCTTCCAGAACCCGACTGGCACCGTCATGCCGCCTGCCGCTCGGCAACGGCTGGCCCACGCCCTGACCGAGCTGAACCTACCGACCATCGAGGACGAAACGCTGGCCGAACTGCCCTTTGAAGGACAGACGCTGCCCAGGGTGGCCTCTTTTAACCCGGCAGCGCCGATTATCAACGTCGGCTCACTGACCAAGCTGTACTGGGCGGGCCTGCGCGTGGGCTGGATGCGGGTGCCGCACAGCTACCGCCCAGCACTGGTACAAGCCAAAACTCTGGCTGACTTCGGTGGAAGCGTGCTTACTCAGTACCTGGGCCTGCAACTGCTTCAGAACCTGCCGAGCTTGCGCGAGCGGCGCCGCGCCAGTATTCAACCGGCCCGCGACCTGCTGGCGGCCCTGCTGCGCGAACAGTTGCCCGACTGGACCTTTACGCTCCCCGGCGGTGGGCAGTACCTGTGGGTCAAGTTGCCCACGCCGCACGCCAGCAGTTTTACCCACCACGCGGCCCGCTACGGCGTGCGGCTGTTCCCCGGCGCGTCAATGAGTGTAGGAGAGCTGCCCGATTCGTTTCTGCGCCTGCCTTTTACCCTGCCGCCGGAACAACTGCCCGAAGCGGTGCGCCGCCTGAAAGCCGCCTGGAACGATTTCGGGCAGCGGCCTGGGCAAGAGCGGCTGGCATAGTACTGGCGGAGCAAATTCAGCCCAAGAAAGCAGGCAGCCCCGACCATCTCGGTCAAGACCACCTGCCGCCTGAAAAAGCTTAGGCGCCGTACTTATTCAGCTTCAGCGCGTTCGCCATCAGAAGCGGCATGACGTCGGTGCCCCGGCGCAGGCCCAGCGTGCCTTTCTGGGCTTCTTCCTCGGTAAAGCGGGCGGCGGCGTCGCGGCGGCCATGCCCTCCGTGGATCAGCAGGGGTACGGGGTGCCAGCTGTGGCTCAGCAGCTTGCTGGGCGTGCTGTGGTCGCCCACAATCGCCAGCACGTCGGGCTTGAGCGCCAGAAGCTGGAGCAGCAGCTCGTCGAAAATCTCAACTTTATGCACCTTTTCGGCAAAGTTGCCGTCCTCGCCAGTGCTGTCGGTCTTCTTGACGTGAAAGAAGAAGAAGTCGTACTTATCCCAGTTGTCTTGTAGCGCCTTGACTTTGCCGTCCAGCGCGTCCTCGTGGCCCTCGACCGGCAGCACCTCCATGCCCACCAGACTGGCCAGGCCCTTGTACATCGGGTAGCTGGCGATGCAGGCGGCGTCGAGCTGGTACACGTCCGCAAAGCTTGGGAAGTGCGGCACGTCGCTGTAGCCGCGGAACAGCACGCCGTTGACCTGCGGCTCGTCTTTCAGAGCGACCTCAGCGCGGGCCACAAAGCTGTTGATGAGTGCGGCGGTCTTCTCACTGGCGGGGTCGGTGGCGGCGGCCACGTGCGGCGCTACCCCCGTGATCTGCGGGTCCACGTCGCTGATGTTGGCTCCCAGCGGCTCACCCGGCTGGCCCCGGAACACCACCACAAAGCGGTGCTCGGACTCGGTATAGATCTCGACCGGGGTGCCGCCGATCTCCGGAATAGCGGCCTTGAGCCTGGTCACGATCTCGGCATTTTTTTCGTCGCTGGGGCGTCCGGCCCGGCGGTCTTCGATGACGCGGCCCGCTCCCAGAGTGGCAAAGTTGCCGCGCACAGCGACGTCGCCCGTATTCAGCTTGACGCCGATGCCCACGGCACTCAGCGCCCCACGCCCGACCACATACTTCAGGGGATCGTACCCGAACAGGCTCAGGTGGCCAGGGCCAGAGCCGGGGGTAATGCCCGCGCCGACCAGTTCGACCAGCCCCAGCTGACTGTCCTGGGCCAGCGTGTCGAGGTTGGGCGTTATAGCGCTTGCCAGTTCGGTGTCGCCGTTCAGTTCCAGCGGCAGACCGCCCACACCGTCCAGCACAACCAGGACAATCTTGGTGTCGGTCTTCTTGGCGAGGCTGCGTACAGTTTCCAGAAGGTCACTCATAGGTCACAGTGTACGCCGCGCCTCATCAAGTCCGGGTCAGCGTCGTGCGTACAGATGGGACTGCTTAGAGCATTTTGCAAAAAGAGGGTGCTTTTTTGACCTTCTTTTTGCCGAGTGGAACAAGTGAAAAAGAAAGCGCGGGACGTAGCATGAAGGGGGCAGCGGTATTTTTGCGACGTGCCCATCATTCGCAGAACTGCTCTAAACCGGGTCATACGGGCTGCCAATTGAACCGGGCAGTGTTAGGTTCAATCCGAGCGCAAGCGACGAGTAACAATACGGATGTTGCGGTAACTGGCCTGCCTCAGCGCCCGCATAGGCTGCGCCTCGTTCCGCGACCCTAACTGACGATCTGCCCCCGCTCGTCCAAGGCCGGGTAAGCCTCACCGCGCTCCCGGTAGGCCGGGGCCAGGTCTGGGTAGCCCCACTCGAAGGCGCGCCGTGCCAGTTCCTCCGGCGTCAGCTGAAGCTGCGCGTACATTCCGGCGGCCAGCCGTTGCCGCTGCGCCTCGAACAGGATGGTCGCCGCCGCCACCGAGACATTGAGGCTCTGCACCATGCCGAACATGGGAATGATGATGTTCTGGTCGGCGGCCTCGGCGGCCTCGTCCGACACCCCCCATTTTTCTGCGCCCAGCAGCACGCAGGTGGGCCTGGTGTAGTCGGGTTCGCGGTAATCCACGCTGCGCTGCGAGAGGTGCGTAGCCAGCACCTGAAACCCCTTACCCTGCAACTCGCGCACGGCGCTGATGGCGTCGGAGTGGCTCTGGACGCCGACCCATTTGTGGGCGCTGCCGCTGGTCGCGTCGTAGGTGTGGCCCTCGAAGGTGGCCAGCGTCCCGTGGCTGGGCGGAACCGCGTGGGCCTCAAGCACCCCCACCGCGTCGCAGGTCCGCACGATGGCCGAGAGGTTGTGGGGCTTATTGACCTCGTCCATCAGCACGGTCAGGGTGGGCTGGCGGTGGCTTAGCACCCTGAGAATCTTGGCGTAACGTTCAGGCGTCATAACATGTCAGGTTAGCGGATCGGGGGCTGCGGCGCGGGACCGGCCCTAAAAACCGCCTCACCGGGGTGGGGGGGGCCAGAGAGCCACTCTGACTCAATTGAGTCTATGCACAACAGGCGTCGCCTTGCGGCCCTCACTCACGCCTGCTTAACCACTGCGCCTAGACTGAGCACCGTATGAGGCTACTGTTTGTCGAGGACGATCCCCGCATCGCCGAACCCACCATCGGGGCACTCCGCGAGGCGGGTTACGCGGTCACCTGGGCGGCAACGGGCACGGACGGACTCGAACAGGCCATGCTGGGCGACTATCCCCTGATGATTCTCGACGTGATGCTGCCCGGCATAGACGGCTTTGAGATCGCGCGGCAACTACGTGACAGCGGCGTCGAATCCTCGATTCTGTTTCTGACGGCGCGGGGCGAAGTTGAAGACCGCGTCGAGGGCCTTGACCTGGGCGGCGACGCCTACATGGTCAAGCCGTTTGCCATGCCGGAGCTGCTGGCCAACCTGCGGGCGCTGACGCGGCGTGAGCGGGGGCAAAGCGCCCCACAGGTTATGTTCTGTGAGGGGCGGGGACGAATCGATACCGTGGCCCGCACGGTGGTTTGGGACGAGCAGGAGGTCGCGGTCACGGGCCGCGAGTACGCCCTGCTCGAAGCCCTGGCCCTCACTCCCGAGCGCTGGTTTACCCGTGAAGAGCTACTCGACCGTGTCTGGGGTCCGGCCTTCGGCGGCGAATCGCGCATTGTGGACGTGTATGTTCGTTATCTGCGCCGTAAGCTCGCCCCTGAAGCAGTGACCAGTGAACGTGGCCGTGGTTACCGTGTGGAACGCTAAGAAGCATGTACGGCTGACCCTCCGCACGCGGCTGGCGCTCTGGGCCGCGCTGTCGACGGGTCTGGCGGTGCTGCTGGTGGCAGGCGGGCTTTTCTTTGCGGTCAATGGCCTGATGCGGCGCACTCAGCTGGAGCGGGCCAACAGTCTCTCGGCCACGGCGCAGGAACGCGCCGAAAATTTTATTCGCAGCCGCTCTGACAATCCCCTGGATCCCGAGCATCTGCTGCCAGGTAGCGTGGCGGTCTCGGCCAACGATCTGGAACGCATAGCCGACGCTGGAGGCCACCGTAGCGGCATAGAGCTGCGCTTGCTCAATACCGTGACCGGCGAGTTTCAAGCTACCCGCCACTTTCCCACGGATATCCCGGCGGCGCTGGGCCAGGGACAGTATCAGCTGGGCGATCAGTTGATCACTGTCCGGACGCTTCGGGGGGCGCAGGCGGTTTTGACGGTGGTTTCCGATATTCGCTCTCTACAAGAAACCCGCGCCGCTTTCGTCCGTGCCCTGACCTGGCTTTTGCCAGCGGCGCTGTTACTCGCCTTGCTGCTGGGCTGGCTGGTCGCTGGACGCCTGTTGCAACCGGTGCAGGCCCTTGAGGGTGCGGCGCGGCAGGTCGGTGAAAGTGGGGACCTGCGCCGCCCACTACCGGGCACCCGGAGCGGCGACGAACTGGGCCGACTGGCCCTGACCCTGCAAAACAGTTTTGGCCGACTGGCCGACTCGCGGGAGCGCGAACAGGCTTTCTTGCGCGCCGCCGCGCATGATCTGCGCAGTCCGCTGGCTGCCCTGCAAGCCCGCGTAGACGCCACCCTTAGCCGCGAGCGTGAGCCGGAACGCTACCGCAGCGAGATGAAGGAAATTGGCCAGGACATCACCCGGCTCTCTACCCTGGCCAACCATCTGCTGCTGCTGGCCCGTGAATCAGATTCGATGGCCCACGCGCCCGTTCCCCTGCGCGAGCTGGCCGCCGATGCGGTGGACCGTGCCCGTGAACTGGCTCCCCTGGCCGATGTGGACCTGCTGGCCCCGCAACCAGTTACGGTGACCGGTGACCGCGTCCTGCTGGGCCAGGCCATCTGGAACCTGACTATGAACGCCATCAAACATGCGCCGGACTCTACCGTCACCGTCCGCGTCGAGACCCGCCCCGGCGCGGCCAGCGTGACCGTTCAGGACGACGGCCCCGGTGTTTCTGCCGCTACGCTCGCCCGGCTGGGTGAAGCCTTTTACCGCCCGGACAGCAGCCGAACTGGCGACGGCCACGGGCTGGGGCTGGCCCTGGCCCGCCGGGCCGCCGAATTGCATGGGGGCCGTCTTGAACTTAGCAGTACCCCCGGCGAGGGGTTTCAGGCTGCCTTGATTCTTCCTCTGCTAGGCTGAGCACTTATGAATTCAAGTGAGACACGCTGGAGTGCCGTCGTCCTGGGCGGCGGTGAACCAGGGGACGCTTTTGCCTCTGCGCACGGCGTCAACGTCAAACCGCTTATCCCTATTCATGGCCTGCCAATGGCCGCCTACGTTCTGCGCACCTTACGTGACAGTGGCAGAGTTGAGCGCATTGCCTATGTCGGGGCGACCACCCCCGAGCTTGAGCTTTTTATAAATGTGCGCGTGACCGATCACGGAAGCTTGCTGGGTAACCTTGAAGCGGGAGTCGAAGCCATTACCCAGTCGGGCCTGGCCTCCAACGAGCGTGTACTGGTGGTCACCGCCGATATCCCTCTCCTCAGCGCCGCACAGCTCAGGGACGTGCTGGACAGCGCACCCATCGCAGCTGGTTTTGTCTATCCGGTGGTTCGCCGTGAAGACTGTGAGGCGGCCTACCCCGGCGTCAAACGCACCTTCGTCAAGCTCAAAGACGGGACATTCACAGGCGGAAACCTCTTCATCCTTGATCCACGCCTGATCAAAAAATTCCTTCCCCGCCTGCGTGAAGTCCTGGCTGCCCGTAAAGCCCCCTTGAAACTTGCCCATATCATTGGCTTCAGTACGCTTTTCAAACTCCTAACCAGAAGTCTCACCGTTGCAGGACTTGAACAAAAAATCACCGATATTGTGGGCGTTTCTGCACAGGCTCTGATCACCCCACACGCGGCTGTTGGTACAGATGTCGATAAAGAGGCTGACTTAGAATTAGCCGTCGCCCAGCTCGCACCTCCGACCGGCTGAACTTTCTCCCTCTGTGATCGCCGCCGGACAAACTACAGGGGGGGCTTTGGGCGCTTTCTTCGGATACGCGCAACTGCAACCGACAGCTGCTTTTGCACGCTTTAAAATGACAGGCTGTAGCCCTTGCTATCGCTGGTCAGCGTGTGCATACTGTCGTTTATGCCGCATGTTATTACCAGTCCCTGTATTGGCACCAAAGATCAGGCCTGCACCGAGGTCTGCCCCGTCGAATGTATCTACGACGCTGGCGAAATGTTCCTGATCCACCCGGACGAGTGCATTGATTGTGGTGCCTGTGTCCCCGCCTGCCCGGTCAGCGCCATTTATCCTGAAGAAGACGTGCCTGCTGGCGAAGAAAGCTACATCGAGAAGAATCGCGCTCACTTTGGACTCTGAATCTCTGGTCTCTTTCACTGCTTTACCTGTGTAGGTAAGTACCTGCCGCTTGGAGACTGCATCATGATAAGGAGCTGCTGGTGGAGGTGGAGGTCATCTGGGTTCTTTTCTCAGATGACTGCAACTGCACCCCGACAGCCACTTATGGGCGACGAGATACTTGTATGAACCACCTATATCACGTCCTGTTGGGCGCGGTGAAGCTAGGAACGGCATCTCTGGAGCATGGGGTCTGACCCGTAGAGTACGGAGCATTTGATGCAGGAGATGGTGCTGGATTACTCAGAGCATCATCGGAAACTAAATGATCCCGACGATTCGGCGTTCATTTTAGAGGATTGAAGGCGCGTTTAGCCGCAAGCAACCCCCTACACCTTCAGTGCAGGGACGTTCAGTATTAAATCAGTACTAAAAATGCCCCTCGAGATGAGGGGCGAGAGAACTTCTGTGTGGAGCGGGAGACGAGATTCGAACTCGCGACATCTACCTTGGCAAGGTAGTGCTCTACCAGCTGAGCTACTCCCGCAATAAAAAAACCCCCGCACTGACCGACTTTTCCGGGATGCTGCCATCCGAGTATCATTGGCGCGACTTTGTTTCACGACCCAGTTCGGCATGGGATGGGGTGGTTCCAAAGTGCTATAGGCACGGGGGTGTCTTGATTTATGTGTAACGTTGCAAGACGGAAGCGTGAACGAGCGTTGGAGTGGTTGATCGCCTGCGGCGGCCAACCCTGAATAATAGCGGTTAAAGGTCAAGACCTCGACTGATGAGCACCAGTCAGCTGAGCACATTGCTGTGCTTGCACTTCTGGCCTCTTAACCCGGTGGTCTACCGGGAGTCTTACCTGCTTATGCAGTGGGATATCTCATCTTGGGGCTGGCTTCCCGCTT
>NZ_JAGLBG010000071.1 GCF_018260405.1 Deinococcus sp. | reverse complement strand
GTGCGCCTGATGAAGAGGGCAGCATGGATACTCCGACGATATGGGCCTCAGACAGCCTCTTAGAGCATTTTGCAAAAAGATGGTGCTTTTTTGACCATCTTTTTGCAAAATGCAACGGGTGAACAAGAAAGAGCAGGACGTAGAATGAAGGGGGCAGCGGCGTTTTTCTAACCTGCCCATCATTCGCAGAACTGCTCTAAGGAGCTGCCGGGTGATAGGTGCGTCATCGGCCCAAGCAGGCTCTTGGACTGACCTCGCTGCGATGTTCACCGGGAGGTCTCTTGAAGTCCTCTTACTTTCGGTGGATTCTACGGCATTGAGGGCCATGCTACGATTGCCCTGTTTTGTTCGGAGGACGATTTTGAGGCTGGCAGAAGATATCGGCATCGATTTGGGAACGGCGACTTTCCTCATTTACACCAAGAGCCGTGGCCTGGTTCTTAAGGAACCGAGCGTTATCGCCATGACCCGTGACACCAGACAGGTCAAGGCGGTCGGAGAGGAGGCGTACCGGATGCTCGGTCGCACGCCTGCGGGCATCGTGGTGGTGCGCCCGGTACGCGACGGCGTGATTGCCGATGAGAACCTGACCGAGAAAATGATCAGCATGTTCCTGCAAAAAATTCACAAGGGCCAGGGCAGCGGCAGCCGCTTCATGAGTCTGGGGGGGTTCAAACCCCAGATGATGATCGGGGTGCCCAGCAACACCAGCGACGTGGAAAAACGCGCCGTGGCCCGCGCCGCCCTGAACGCTGGGGCGCGCCGCGCCTACCTGATTGAGGAACCGCTCGCCGCCGCCATCGGCGCGGGCCTCAACGTGCTGGAGCCACTGGGAAGCATGGTGGTGGACATTGGCGGCGGCAGCACCGACATCGCCGTGATCTCGCTGGGCGGCATTGTGGTCAGCGAGTCGGTGCGGGTGGCGGGCGACGAGTTCGACGAGAGCATCATGCGCTACGTGCGGCGTAAACACCGCGTGTTGATCGGTGAGCGCACCGCCGAGGAAATCAAGATGAAGCTGGGAGCCGCCATCGTGTTCGATGAGGCCGAAAACGTGATAGCCGAGATTCGCGGGCGCGACCTGCAAACCGGTCTGCCGCGCAGCATCACCCTGAACACCTCCAACATTGTCGAGGCGCTGCTCGAACCGGTCGGCAAGATCATCGAGGCGACCAGGCGCGTGCTGGAAATTACCCCGCCTGAACTGGTCGGCGACATCGTAGACCGGGGCATCGTGATGACCGGGGGCGGCAGCCTGCTGCGTAACTTCGACGAACTGATGCGCCAGAGCACCGGCATTCCGGTTACCGTGCCCGAACATACCGTTGAAACCGTGGCTATCGGCACGGGCATGGCACTCGACATGATTCCCGAGCTGGGCGACAGTCTGGTGTGCAGCGACAGCTATCTGCGCCGCTGAGATGGCAGCGTCCCGCCCACCTAGCTTCACTGGCCCGGCGCGGCGGTTGACGCCTCACCTTAGCCCCGTAGACTGCCTGCTATGACTGCCGACTCTGCCCCCGTTGCCCCTCTGCTCATTCAGGACGTGCTCAGGGCGCTGCCACACCGCTTTCCCTTCATTCTGGTCGACCGCGTGCTAAGCACCGAAAACGGTGAGGTTCACGCCCTCAAAAATGTGACTATCGGAGAGCCTTTTTTCGTGGGTCACTTTCCGCAGGAACCCGTGATGCCCGGCGTGCTGATTACCGAGGCGCTGGCGCAGGCCAGTATGTTCTGCCTGCATGGGCAGATGGAACCGGGGCAAATCGGGTATCTGGCCGGAATCGAGGGCGCACGCTTCAAGCGCAAGGTGATTCCCGGCGACCAGCTGCACCTATACGCCAAGCTGGAATTCCTGCGCCGGGGCCTGGGCAAAACGACCTGCCGCGCCGAGGTAGACGGGCAGGTGGCGGCGGAGATGCAGATTCTGTTCGCGGTGGCAAAACAGTGAGTGGACAGTGGTTAAGTCTCTGCCGGGTAGAGCGTGCGTCATCACGCGGCAAGGACTTAGTGGTCAGTGGTGTGGCCCCTGAGGGTTTTCCCGCTCCCCACTTCCCACTTCCCACTCACAGCGCCGGAGGCGCACCTTGACCCGCTTAACCCGCTACGTCACCGCCGAACTCATCCCGCCGCTGCTGGCCGGAACGCTGCTGTTCACGGCCGTCTTGTCCTTTGGCTATTTCTTTATCTCCAGTCAGTGGCTCTCAGGCGTGCCGCCCTTGCTCACCGGCAAATGGATTGCTTACCAGATGCCTGACACGCTGGTCAAGGTGCTGCCGATGGCCGTGGTGCTGATGACCGTGGTGGCGTTTGGCCGCATGTCTACCGAGCGCGAACTGGTCGCTGTGCAGACCGGGGGCATCAGCCTGGGCCGCATGACCCGTCCGGCGCTGGTGATTGGGCTGCTGGTCACGGCGCTCTCGGCGTTCCTGAGCCTCTGGATTGCGCCGAAGGCCAACGTGGAAACGCGCGGGTTGTACTGGGACGCCCTGACTGGCGCGGGGCTGTCGCAACTGGTGGGCCAAACCGTCGATCTGGGCGGCAACCTCAGCCTCGCGATGCAGGGCTACGACTCTAAGACCCGCCAGATGCAGGGCGTGCGGGTGGAAAAATGGCAGCCCGACAACCCCCGGCGCGGCACGCTGATTTTTGCCGACCAGGGGACATTTGAAAACAATCAACTGGCACTCACGGGGTACAGTGTCTACACCGTGGACTACGCGGCAGCGGCGAAACTCTCGGAGGTGCCGGAGAACGACCCGGTGGCCTTTCGCACGGCGGTGCAGGCGGTGTTTCCGAACGTGGTCATGCCTGAAAAGACCACCGACGCGCTGAACGTGGACACGGGCTTAAGCCGCAAGCAAACGCTGGCTAAGTACGCCGACGCGATTGGGGCCGATGCCGAGGGCTGGCCCGAACTGATAACCAGACTGACTGCGCCGGGGGTCAAGCAGGCCGACCGCTACGCCGCCCGCCTGAGCCTCAACCGCAAGCTGGCGCTGCCCTTCGCCAATCTGGTGCTGATTCTGGCGGCGCTGCCTTTTGCCCTGCGCTTTGGCCGCACGCTGGGCGTTAGCCTGGGCATCGCGCTGATGATCGCGGTGGCGTATTACCTGCTGTTCTCGGTGGGGTTGACGCTGGCGAACGTGTTGGTCGGGATTCCCGAATTGGGCATTTGGCTGGCGAATATCGTGTTCGCGGTGGGGGGGCTGTGGCTGCTGCGCCGGGCGTAGGTCGCCTGCCCGGTGAGCTGAGCGCCCTGTTCATGTCGGTGTCGCTGGGGCTGGGGCACGACCAGGCGCAGACGGCGCTGGAAGAGGCCCTGGCACGGCGCGGCGTCACTGTGACCAGCCACCATAAGGACTCGGTGGACTATCTGCACGCCCCCGAACGCTTTCTTACGGTTGACCTCTACCACTTTGAACTAAAGTACGCGCCCTGGCTCTACCGTGCCTTTTACCGCTTTACCGATCTGGACCACCCGGTCAATTTCATTAGCCGGGCTTTTACCTGGATTGGCCTGGGCCAGTTTCAGCGCGACCTGGCCGAACTGAAGCCGCAGGTGGTCGTCAGCACCTACTGGGCACCAGCGGCGGTGGCCGGAAGTGCCCGCCAGCACGGGGCCGCGCCGTTTTTGAATGCGATGATCGTCACCGATTACGCCGCGCATTTTCACTGGGTACGCCCCGAAGCCGACCTGATTATGGTTGCCAGCGACGACACCCGAGCCGAGCTGCTGGCGCGGGGGCTGGCTCCCGAAAAGGTCGTGGTGACTGGCATTCCCATCTCCACCCGCTTTGCCCCGCTGGTCGGAGCGGATAAGGCGGCCCTGCGGCAGCGTTTTGGTCTGAAAACGGACCTTCCTTTGGTTCTGGTGTCGGGCGGCGGGACGGGCAGTTACCGGGCGCTGCGGCCCCTGCTAGACGTGCTTAGCAACCTGGGTCAGCGGGTGCAGGTACTGATTCTGGCCGGAGCCAAAAGCAGTGGCGTGGAGCAACTGGGGGGCGCGACCCTGCACCACATCGGCTTCACGGCGGATTTTCCCGAGCTGCTGGCCGCCTCCGACCTGGTGGTGGGCAAGGCGGGCGGCCTGACGGTGGCCGAGGCGACGGCGCTGGGCGTGCCGCTGGTGATTTACGAACCTATTCCGGGCCATGAGGAAGGTAACGCCGCGTTTATTGAGCGCCAGGGAGCCGGAATCTGGGCCAGAAAGCTGCAGGACGTGCGCCCAGCAGTGCGCTATGCCCTTGCGCCCGAAACCCACGCTGAAATGAGGCGCAATGCCGCCCGCGTGGGCCATCCCGATTCGGCGGCGCGGGTGGCGGCAGCGATTCTGGAAGCCCTGGAACGCCGGGGGGACATTCGGTGAACGGACAGAGCAAAGGGGCGCTGGGCGCGGGTCTGCTGGCTTGCCTGCTGGCGTACATCGGCCTGCCCTATCTGCTGGTACAACTCGCTCATCTGGGGCTGGTGCGCGAGGGCAAACGCGCCCGGCATGAGGTGGCCCTGACTTTCGACGACGGCCCCGACCCACAGACCACGCCCGCCGTGCTGGACGCGCTGGCGGCCGCGGGCGCACAAGCCACGTTCTTTGTGCTGGCTGCCAGCGCCGAGGCCCACCCCGACTTGATCGCGCGAATGCTGAGCGAAGGGCATCAGGTCGAAGCGCACGCCGTAAAGCATCGCCACGCCTGGATTCGTTCGCCCTGGGGGGCCTTTGTCGACCCTGGCGAGGCCGCCCGGCGCATCGGCAAGGTCACTGGCCAGCGGGTCAAGCTGCACCGCCCGCCCCACGGCGCGTACACCCTGGCGACCATCCTGGGGCAGCGAAAGGCGGGTCTGACCGGGGCACACTGGAGCATCGAGGGTCACGACTGGCACGCTCGATTCACGCCGGAGCAGGTGCGCGAACGCCTGGGTCGCCTGCTGGTGCCGGGCGCGGTGGTGGTGTTGCACGACGCCGGGCCGGGCGCACAAAAGGCCGTGCCCATGCTCCCGGGCCTGCTGGCCGACCTGAAGGTGCGGGGCTACAAAGCGGTGCGGCTAGACGCGCTGGACGGGGCCGCGCCGCAGGGCCGCGCCGACTTCAGACGCCGGGCTTTTCTGGCGTTGGACGCCATTTTTGACCGGCTGGGCGGCGTGACCTTCGCGGGTGGGCGGGCCGACAACCTGTTCCGTATCGCCCGCGTGCCGTTTCCACTGTCGGGGGTGCGGCTACAAAACGGTCAGGACGTGCCCGCAGGGGTTCCTGCCCTGGAATTTCATGTCAACAACCCGGTGCTGGTGGACCTCGGCCCGCGTGCATCGGTGCGCCAGGCCCGGCGTGACGATCTGCGGGTGGTAGCGCGAGACTGGCAGACCCGGATGGAACTGGCCGACGCGCAATACATTTTTTGCCTTTCGGCGGTGTCGCCGCTGCTCGGGCTGCTGAACTTTGAAAACCATGACCTGCCGCCCGGCACCGCACGCCGCTTGCAGGGCTGGGCCAACGTGCTGCGCCGCGCTTACGGCAACGATCCCACCGCCAAAGCCCCCCGCCTAAGCATCCTGAGCCGCCAGCGGTTTATGGAACTGTATGGCGCGGCCACAAACGGAGACACAGGCACATGAACTACGACGATTTGGCCGACCTGTACGACCACCAGTACGACGTTTACCGCGACGACCTGCACTTTTATGCAGGTGTGGCGGGGAAAACGGCGGGCCGGGTGCTGGAAATCGGAGCGGGCACGGGCCGGGTGACGGCGTTTCTGGCGCGTCGCGGGGTAGAGGTGGTGGGGCTGGAACCCAGCGGGCGCATGATTGAGCGGGGCCGTGAGCGGGCGCAGCGCGAGGGGCTGACCCTAGACTTCATGCAGGGCGACATGAAAACCTTTCAGCTGGACGAGCGCTTTCCGCTGATTATCGCCCCCTTCAACGCTCTGATGCACCTCTATACCCCCGCCGAGCAGTTGGCGGCCATAGGGAACATTCGCGCCCACCTGCAACCGGGCGGGCAGTTTGTCTTTGACCTGTACGTGCCGCGCTTTGGCCGGATGAACACCGTGCGGCACGAGGGCGAGACGTTTTACGCGCCCGACGGCTCCCGCACCGATGTGTTTCTGGTTCAGCGCCACGATAAATTGGCCCAGCGCATAACCACCGAGTACCACGCCGACACTACCGCTCCCAATGCGGCCCTGCGGCGACGGCATTACGCCCTGACCCAGCGCTATTACCACCGCTACGAGATGGAGTGGCTGCTGCGCTGCGCTGGATTTGAACCGCCCCGCGTGACCGGCAGTTTTCAGGGCGGGCCGCTGGAAAAGGCAAGTGAGGTTATGGTGTTTCAGGCCCGCAGTGGGGGAGGCACAAACTGACCGGATACAGGGCGGCGCAGGCTAGGCGACCTTGGCCAAAAAACTACGCTGCCGTTTCTGACACTTCCGGGCTGGCCCCATACGGGTGCCGTTTTGGTCAAGAAGCGACCAGGCCCCATTCTGGGTGCCGTTTTGGTCAAGAAGGCACCGCCTGTAGCGCCAAACCCGTGTCTTTTTTTACTCGCATCCGCTCGGATTCAATCTGTGTAGTTTCAGATTCATTGGGCAGTCCATATCAGTTCCGGGTTCACTCAGAACAGCTGTCCGCGCCGACCAGTTCGACTTCTTCGCCCGTTGGCAGCAGGTAGGCCCGCAGGGTCTTGCTCGACAGGTCCGCGATAACGTAAGGCACTGGGTAAGCCGCCCG
Organism: Deinococcus sp.; assembly: GCF_018260405.1. GTDB lineage: Bacteria > Deinococcota > Deinococci > Deinococcales > Deinococcaceae > Deinococcus. The sequence continues at coordinate 6,974 of NZ_JAGLBG010000071.1, read as the reverse complement.
CTGCTCGTCGGTCAGGCTTGGCCGGGCCGGGCCTCTGGGGTGGCTGTGGTACAGCCCGACCAGCGTAAGGTTCTCGGCGGTCATGGCCCGCAGCGCCCGCAGCAGTGCGCCGGGGTCGGCCAGATATTCCTGCTCGGGGCGGGTGGCGATATTGGGCAGGGGGTAAGCCGCGCGGGCCAGTGCCCCGGCCTGCTCGCCTCTTGTCCAGAGGCCCCCAAGCGCCCCGACACATTCGTGGGGCATCTCCCGCTGGGCATGCTGCCAGAGCGAGGTGATCAGAACGCCCGGAAGATACAGTCGCACAACCCTCAGTCTAGAGTCGCGGCGTGGGCCGCAGTTGGAACGCAGGGGGCCAAGTGCCGGACAGGTTCCTAAGCGGGTCTTCATCATCTGGACTGCCCGCCAGCAGGTTTCGCTAATATAGGGCTGTGAGTATCACCGAATCGCAGGCGGGAGGACGCGCCGCTATCCGTCTGCTTCAGGGCTATGTCTGGCACCCGGTCGGGTCAGACATTGACCTCGAACACTATCTTCCCCGCGAGCTGGAACTGACCCCTGCAAACGAGGACGACGAAAACGCCCATGTGCTGTGGGACCAACTCGACCCCCCGTTCGCCTTCTTTGAAAATGGAGAACCGACGGCGGGACAGACCTTTTACCAGTTCACGGTGCTGCGCGTTTACGAAACCCGCCCCAGCAACGAGGCCCTGCATGACGACGCCCTGAGTGCCAGCCAGCAGCTTAATCCGCTGTTGGAGGGCACACCCGAAGGGGTTGGCTGGCAACTCTGGGAAGACCTGCGTGACCTATGATTGCCTGGCTTGACCTGCTGACCGAAGGCGACTTGCACCCCAGGCGGTTTGCTTCGCCCGCTGCCGTGCGGGCCTACGCCGTAAAAATGGAGCGCCTGAGCGAAGAAGCGGCCAACGCCTTGACCCGTGACGGTCAGGTGGGGCCGCCCCTGGCCCGGCGCGAGTACCGCCTGCAACCGCTGCCGCTGCCCACAGCGCCTCGCACGGACCATGCCTGAGCCATCCACCGAGGTGGCCCCGCCCTACGATGGGCCAATTGTGGCCATTCCGGTGTATGCCGGAGTCAGTGAGCTGGAAGTGGGGCTAATGGTCGGCGTGTGCCGTCTGTGCGGCGGGGCCGAGTGTGTGAGAACCGTGCACCGCTCACGCATCAGCATAGTGACGGCGGGAGGGCTGGTCACGACGCCGCATGTGGTTTATGCGGCCCTGCCGGAACCAGCCGCTCTGCTCTTGCCGGGGGGGCCTGGCGCGGCTAAAGCGGCCCGCGACCCGCTGCTCAAAGAATTTTTGAGAGGTCACGCCGCCCTACCAGCAGGTGTCAGTGGCAGCGGAACCTTGCTGGCAGGGGAGGCGGGAATCCTGAAAGGCAAAGTCGTGGGCGGCTCCGCCGAACTGAGCGACACCCTCTGGAGTTACGACCCTGCCGACGTAAAGCCCGGACAGCGCGTCCAGGACGGCCAGCTGCTGACCGTGCCTGCGGGCCTGCCCGCACTAGACGCCGCTCTGTATGTGGCGGGGGCGCTCTGGGGGCCAGAGACTGCCCGGAGTGCGGCGCAGCGGCTCGGGGCGTGATGGCGCCCGAAGAGGTCACGCTGCCCCGAACCGCTTCTGCTGGGCCGTTGTCCGGTCTGTTGCAGGTCTGGGGCGGCGCAAGGTTAAGCGTGCGGTAGGGCCAGGACGCCGCAGGCCAGAGCCGCAGCATTACCGAGGTGACGCGTGACGACAGCGAAGTCGCGGCCCTTAGGCGCCAGAATCTGTTGAGGGCCTGCCAGCAGGCAAACATCCGGGCTTTTGTGGTCTAGCACGGCTGCCACCTGGCTAAAATGCTCTAGGTTCAATCGGTAGTCCGTATCAGACCTTGACGATCCAGCCTTGCGGGGCCTCGCGGTCGCCGGTCTGGATGCCGACCAGTTCGGTATAAAGGCGGCGGGTGATCGGGCCGACTTCAGTCTCGCTGAAAAAGACGTGGAACTGGTCACCGTGCTGAATACCCCCGATGGGGGTGACCACCGCCGCCGTTCCGCAGGCCCCGGCTTCCCCGAATTCGTCGAGGCGGTCAATGTACACCTCGCCTTCCTCGACCTGTAGACCCAGGCGTTTTTCGGCGAGGTGCAGCAGGCTGTATTTGGTGATGCTGGGCAAAATACTAGGCGACTGGGGCGTCACGAATTTCTTGCCGTCTTTGGTGATGGCAAAGAAATTGGCGCTGCCGACCTCCTCGATCTTGGTATGGGTCGCGGGGTCAAGGTAGATCACGTCGCCGAAATTCTTCTCGTGGGCCTCTTGGCCGGGCAGCAGGCTGGCGGCGTAGTTGCCCCCGACCTTGGCGGCCCCGGTGCCATGCGGCGCGGCGCGGTCGTACTGCGAGGTGATGAAGTTGGTAGGTACCAGACCGCCCTTGAAGTACGGGCCGACCGGGATACAGAACACGCTGAAAATGAATTCGGGAGCCGATTTAACACCGATGTTGTCGCCTACCCCGATCACGAAGGGGCGCAGATACAGGCTGCCGCCCGTGCCGTACGGAGGAATGAAGTGCTCGTTGGCCTTGACCACCTGGCGGCAGGCCTCAATGAACATCTCGGTGGGAACTGCGGGCATCAGCAGGCGGCCACAGCTGGCCTGCATCCGCGCCGCGTTCTGGTCGGGGCGAAACAGGTTGATGCTGCCGTCTTGGCAGCGGTAAGCCTTGAGGCCCTCGAAGCACTGCTGGCCGTAGTGCAGCGCCGTGCTGCCCTCACTAATGTGCAGCACGTTGTCGCGGGTCAACTCCCCTGTTTCCCACGCCCCGCCGCGCCAGTGGGCGAGGTAACGGAAATCGGTGCGGATGTAACTGAAGCCGAGGTTGTTCCAGTCAATGTCTACTACGGTGCGGTCATGGGTGCCTGTCATACCCCCCCACTATCCCCCAACAGACAAACCATGTAAAACCCCAATCTAAGAGAACTGTCACATTGGGCGGTTAGCCTGTTAAGCGTTAAAGGAGATATTTGACATGACTAACCTGAAAATTACCCTACTGCTTACCCTTGCAAGCTTCGGTGCGGCCTCCGCCCAGAGCCCTGCCGCCAGTTCCAACCCCATCAAAATCGTCAGCTCCACGCAGCTGGTCACCCAGAGCGTCGTTGATGGGAAGACCGTCGAAAAACTGACCGACGGCAGCCGCGCCCTTCCGGGCCAGACCCTCGAATTCCGTCAGAATGTCCAGAACACTTCCAAAACGAACTACGGCAAGGGTGGACTCGTTCAGCCTATCCCCAGCGGCGTCTTGTACCAGTCCAACCAGTGCAACGTGCCCGGCGCGGTAGCGACTTTCAGCACCGACCCTGTGAAGCTCGATCCCAAGACCGGAGGGCTGGTGGACTCTAACCGCATCATCTTTGCTGAGAAACCCACCAAGACCGTGACCGTCAAGGAAAACGGCGTTAGCGTCAACAAGACCGTCCCCGCAACCGCCGAGGACTACACCGCCATACGCTGGAACCTGCCCAGCCTCAACGCCGCAGCCTCCATCAGCTGCCAGATGCGCGTTAAGGTCAGGTAAAGACAGGTCGTTTCACAAAGCAGAGTGCGCGGGCAGGGGCTACACGCCTCTGCTTTTTTGCTGTTTTTTGCTGGCGCCCAGACCCATGACCAATAGTTCCGACACTTTTAGAGCATTTTGCAAAAAGGTGGTGTTCTTTTGACCATCTTTTTGCCGAGTGGAACGAGTGAAAAAGGAAAACCAGGACACAGAATGAACGGGGTGGCGGTGTTTTTTCGAGGTGCCCATCATTCGGAGAACTGCCCCAAGATCCTATTTGGCAACGTTCGACCAGTCCTTTAGCCCCTTGCCAGCTGCGGGGGACCAGTACAGCTCGCACCGGGAGCGGCTGGGAGTTAACGCGCGGTTCAGAGTCGTCAAACTGTCCGGGTCATTGATTATGCCCTCAGCGAATTGGCCCGTTAGAATCGGCCCATGTCTTCACCAAGCTCCGCCCCGGCGGTTCCCGGTAGCCTGGGTCCAGATACCCTGGTACTGATCGACGGTCACGCGCTGGCCTTCCGGTCGTACTTTGCCCTACCGCCCATGAACAATTCGCGCGGCGAGATGACGCACGCCATCGTCGGTTTTCTGCGGATGACGCTGCGGCTGGCCCGCCAGAAGTCCAATCAGGTGATCGTGGTGTTCGACCCGCCGGTCAAGACCTTCCGCCATGAGCAGTACGAGGGTTACAAGTCGGGCCGTGCTGAGACCCCCGCCGACCTGCCTGCCCAGATCAACCGCATCCGCGAAATCGTAGACGCCATCGGGTTGCCGCGCCTGGAAGAACCCGGCTACGAGGCCGACGACGTGATCGCCTCGCTGACGCGCAAGGCCGAGGGCAGCGGTATGCAGGTCAGGATTTTGACCAGCGACCGCGACGCTTACCAGCTGCTCGACGATCACGTCAAGGTCATCTCTAGCGACTTTTCGCTGATCGGGCCGGAACAGGTGCTGGAGAAATACGGCGTAACAGTGCGCCAGTGGGTCGATTACCGCGCCCTGACCGGCGACGCCAGCGACAATATTCCCGGTGCAAAGGGCATCGGCCCCAAAACCGCCGCCAAGCTGCTTCAGGAATACGGCACGCTGGAAGGCATTTACGACGCAGCTCGGGCGGGCACCCTCAAGCCCGATGGCACCCGCAAGAAGCTGCTAGAATCCGAACAGGACGTGACTTTTAGCCACCAGCTGTCCTGCATGGTCACTGACCTGCCGCTGGACGTGGAAATCGGCGGCGGGCGGCTGCCGGGTAACCCCGAGCGCCTGGAAGAACTGCTGAGCGAACTGGAATTGCACTCGGTTCGGCGCGAGCTGGCGGCCCTGAACGGCCCCGGCCACGAGTTCAGTCTGCCCGACGCAGTGCTCGAAGCGCAGGCGGAAGCCGACGGAGCCAAGGGCCTGCAACCGGTTCCGGCGGCCCGCAATGCCCAGTGGGCCACCCCCGGCCCCGGCGCGGTGTGGGGCTACGTGCTGTCCCGCGAGGACGACCTGACAGCGGCACTGACCCAGGCGGCCACCTTCGAGGACGGCGTGGTGCGCGTGGCCCCCGTGCAGCAGCCGGACGAATGGCAGGAGGCCGTGTCCACTCCCCCGGAAAACCTGTTCGGTGAAAGCCTGCTGACCTCGGAACAGCCGCTGACCAAGAAGCAGCAAAAAGAGCTGGAAAAGCTTCAGAAAGACGCCGAGAAGCTGCGCCAGAAACTGATCGCGCAGTACCCCGCGACCGTCGACGAGGCTCAATTCGTGGGCGTGCGTAAAGTGACGGCGGCGGGGGCCAAAGCCCTGGCGACCCACCTGAGCGTGCGCGGCACTAGCGTAGAGCCGGGCGACGACCCGCTGCTGATGGCTTACCTGCTTGACCCGGCCAACATGAACATGCCGACCACGGCGCAGCGTTACCTGGGCAGCGGCTGGCCCGAGGACGCCGCCGCCCGCGCCACCATGACGGCCCATCTGCTGCGCGAACTGCCTGGGCAACTTGATGAGGCCCGGCAGAAGATGTACACCGAGATGGAACAACCGCTGAGTGCCGTACTGGCCCGCATGGAAGTGAGCGGCGTGCGGCTCGACAGCGACTACATCCAGACCCTGGCGATTCAGATGGGCGTGCGGCTCGCCAGCCTCGAAGGGCAGATCCACGAACTGGCAGGCGCACCTTTCCAGATTCGCAGTCCCAAGCAGTTGGAAACGGTGCTATACGATCAGCTGGGCCTGGCGAGCAGCAAGAAAACCAAACTGACCGGGCAGCGCAGCACCGCCGTTTCGGCCCTCGAACCGCTGCGCGGCGAACACCCGATTATTCCGTTGGTGCTGGAATACCGTGAGCTGGACAAATTGCGCGGCACCTATCTCGAACCGCTGCCGGGGTTGGTCAATCCGCGCACGGGCCGCCTACACACCACCTTTAGCCAGACCACCGCCGCCACGGGCCGCCTGAGCAGCCTGAATCCCAACCTCCAGAACATTCCCATTCGTAGCGATACCGGGCGCGAGATTCGCAAGGGTTTTATCGCTGAGGACGGCTACGTCCTGGTAAGCGCCGACTATTCGCAGATCGAGTTGCGGCTGCTGGCGCACATCGCCGGTGATCAGCTGATGCAGCAGGCATTTAACGAGGGGGCCGACATTCACCGCCGCACCGCCGCGCAGGTGTTGGGGCTGGACGAGGCGACGGTGGACGCCAACCAGCGTCGCGCCGCCAAGACGGTTAATTTTGGCGTGCTGTACGGCATGAGTGCCCACCGCCTGAGTAATGATCTGGGCATTTCCTACGAGGAAGCGTCGGGCTTTATCAAGACCTATTTCGGTACCTATCCCGGCATCCGCAAGTACATCGACGAGACCCTTGAATTTGGCCGCACCCACGGCTACGTCGAAACGATGTATGGCCGCCGCCGCTACGTGCCCGAGCTGAACAGCAAAAACCGGGTGCTGCGCGAGGCGGGCGAACGCCTGGCCTACAACATGCCGATTCAGGGGGCGGCCTCCGACATCATTAAGCTCGCCATGATCGAACTTGACCGCGAACTGCGGGGCACCGGCGCACGGCTGCTGCTTCAGGTGCATGACGAACTGCTGATCGAGGCTCCGACTGGTCAGGCCGAGCAGATCGCGGCGCTGACCAAGCGGGTCATGGAGGGGGCCGCGCAATTGACGGTGCCGCTGGCCGTGGAAGTGGGCATCGGGCCGAACTGGTACGACACGAAGTAGAGCCGTTCTCCGAATGATGGGCACGTCGGAGCAACACCGCCGCCCCTTTCATGCTACGTCCTGCTCTTTTTATTTCACTCGTTCCACTCGGCCAAAAGATGGTCAAAAGAGCACCACCTTTTTGCAAAATGCTCTAAGAGGCTGTCTGAGGCCCTAACCATGGGAAATGTTTTAGGCTTTAACGGTGGAACGCGCAGCTTACCCTA
>NZ_JAGLBG010000070.1 GCF_018260405.1 Deinococcus sp. | reverse complement strand
ACAATCTGGCGGCTGGTGGTGCCGCGCACGATGGAGTCGTCCACCAGAATCACCCGCTTGCCGCGCACGGCGGAGGTGGGCGAGAGCTTCATCTTGACCTTCAGCTCACGGGCCTCCTGCGTGGGGGCAATGAAGGTGCGGCCCGCGTAGGGGTTCTTGTACAGGCCGTAGTCGAAGGGAATGCCACTTTCGCGGGCGTAGCCAATCGCCGCGCCGATGCCGGAGTCGGGCACGGGCACCACGATGTCGGCTTCTACGCTGTATTCCCGTGCCAGCTGCTGCCCCATGCGAATACGGCTCTCGTGGGTGTCGATGCCGTCCAGCTGGCTATCGGAACGGGCAAAGTAAATCCATTCGAAGGAGCAGGGCGTGGGCTGGCGGGGTTCCACCATCAGGCTGTGCAGGCCCTCGCGGTCAATCCAGACCAGTTCGCCGGGCTGTACGTCGCGGATGAGCCGCGCCCCCACCGCGTACAGGGCGCAGGGTTCGGAGGCCAGCACATACGCGCCCGCCTCGCCCTGTTCGCCCGCCTTTTGCCCGATAACCAGGGGCCGGACGCCGTGCGGGTCGCGGAAGCCGAGCAGCTGGGTGCGGCTCATCAAAACGCAGGCGTAGCCACCGCGCAGGCGTTTCATGGCCGCCGCCGTCGCCTCTATCAAGTCCATGTGGCTCTCGCGGGCAATCAGGTTCAGCATCACTTCGCTGTCGTTGGTGGTGGCAAACAGAGCACCTTCTTGCAGCATCTCGGCGCGGACTTCCAGCGCGTTCACAAAGTTGCCGTTGTGCGCCAGCCCCAAGATGCCCTTGTTGGTGCGGGTGGTCAGCGGCTGGGCGTTAAAGCGCAGGTTGCTGCCGGTGGTGCTGTAGCGCACATGCCCGATGCTAACGCGGGCGTTGGGCAGGCGCACCGAGTCCAGCCGCCGCTCGTCAAAGACCTGCGTGACCAGGCCCAAATCCTTTTCTACATGAAAGCGGTCACCGTCGCTGACGCACATGCCTGCCGCCTCCTGGCCCCGGTGTTGCAGGGCAAAGAGGCCCAGATAGGTCAGCCAGGCCAGGTCGGTGGGCGGCGCGGAGTAGATGCCGAAAACGCCGCATTCCTCGCGGGGCTTATCAAAGTTGGGGTCGTGTTCGTTGAAATGTTCAGGCATGGGAAAATCCTTGCTTGTTTAGCCTCTCCCCCCTCGTGGGGGAGATGTCCGGCAGGGACAGAGGGGGGGTGAAAAGATAAACTCGCGTATGTTGTGTCGCCCGCCTAGAACGAGCGTTGGCACGGAAGTAGCCCGCGAATTGCGCCCGGACATGACCTTTGAACAGCGGCTGCTCTGGAGTCGGTTGCGAAGCGCCCAGCCTGGCCTGAGCTTTCGGCATCAGGAGGTCACCGGGCGGTATGTGGTGGATTTTACCTGCTACCGCGCCCACCTGATTACGGAACCGGACGGGTCGCACCTGAACAGCGAAAATGAGAGCGTCCAAGACGCCAGCTTGACCGCAGACGGTTTCACCATTCTGCGCCTCTAGAACAACGAAGTCCGGGGAAATCGGGAAGGAGTTCTGGAGCGCCAAATGGTGAAACTGGGCACTGAGCGCCGCCCTCCTAGCGGAGAAGCTTGGAGGGGGGGGAACTGGCGCGTAACCACCGAACCCGCCCCTTTTCCACCGACAAGCCAACTGGCGGCCTGTCAAGGCGCTGAGTGGCCCGCCCTCTGGCGCTACGCGACATCTCCCCCACGAGTGAGGAGAGGCTTGGTCTGCCCCCCACTCTCTCACCCCAGTATCCCTTTCAAAGGTTCTTCCCAGGCCCGCTTCAAGGCTTCAAGATTCACACTCAAATGTACCTGTTGCGCGGGGGCGGCAATCGTGACATGAGGTGTGTCTAGCGTTTCGCCAATCAGGACATGAGGCACACCCAGTTCGTCGAGTTTGGCTCTGGCGGCGGCTTCGTCAGCTACAGCCACAATCACGCGGCTATGCGCTTCACCGAACAGCAGGGCGTCGGCGCGGGTGCTGGTAGGGGCGTCCAGCGAGACTTTCAGGCCGATGCCCCCGGCAATAGCCATCTCGGCCAGAGCCACCGCCAGTCCACCCTCGGCGCAGTCATGCGCGGTGTCGGTCAGCCCAGCGCGGATGAGGGTCAGTGTGCCGTCCACCACCTGCTGGGCGAGGCCGAGGTCAAGCTCCGGCACCTGCCCGGCTTCTAAACCATGCACCGTTTCGAGGTACTGCGACGCGCCGATGGTGTCGGCATGTTCACCCAACAGAATCAACTTTTGCCCCGCCGCCTTGAGTTCCAGCGTCGCCCGCACCGTCACGTCGGGCAGCACGCCCACCATGCCAATCGTGGGGGTCGGGTGAATCGCCACGCGCTCGTCGCCCTGGGTGTACTGGTTGTACAGGCTGACGTTGCCGCCCGTGACGGGGGTATTCAGGGCGCGGCAGGCGTCGGCGATGCCCTGCACGGCCTGCTGAAGCTGGTAGTAGACCTCCGGGCGGTACGGGTTGCCAAAGTTAAGGTTGTCGGTAATCGCCAGCGGTGTCGCGCCCACGCAGGCGAGGTTGCGGGCGGCCTCGGCAACGGCGGCGGCGGCACCTGTATATGGGTCGAGCTGCACGAAGCGCGGGTTGCAATCACTGGTCGCGGCCACGCCCATGCCCGAGCCTTTGACACGCAGCACGGCGGCGTCTGCCGAGCCGGGGACAACCACCGTATTGGTCATCACCTGATGGTCATAGCGCTCAAAAATGGGGCGCTTGCTGGCAATGGTGGGGTGAGACAGCAACTCAATAAGCACCGCGCCCAGGTCGGCGGGAACAGGCACGCCGCTCAGGTCGCGCTCGCGGGCAGCCTTGATGTCAGGCGACTCCACGCCCTCGCGGGTGTATTTGGGGGCCTCGTTCAGCAGCGCCACGGGCAGGTCGCACACCACTTCGCCCTTCCACGTCAGGCGGTAGCGGTCATGGGCCTCCACCTCGCCAATGTTCACCACGTCTAGTTCCCACTTTTCCAGCAGGTCAAACAGTTCCTGTTCCTTGCCAGGGACAGGCACCAGAATCATGCGCTCCTGCGACTCGGACAGGCACAGTTCCATGGGCACCATGCCCGACTCGCGGGTGGGCACCTGATCCAGATTCATGGTGAGGCCTAAGCCTGCGCGGTAGGCCATTTCACAGGTAGAAGACACCAGTCCCGCCGCGCCCATGTCCTGCACGCCCGCCACGAGGCCCGCCTGAATCGCCTCTAGGGTCGCTTCCAGCAGCAGTTTTTCCATGAAGGGGTCGCCCACCTGCACGGCGGGACGGTCAGCCTGCGAAGCCGCGCTGAGGTCAGCCGACGAGAATACCGCGCCGCCCAGCCCATCGCGCCCGGTCTTGGAGCCGACATAGATAATATGGTTACCGACTTCGCCCATCGTGCCTTTGGCCAGGTCTTCGTGGCGCAGCAGGCCCAGCGCCATCACGTTGACCAGCGGGTTTTCCTGGTAGCTGGGGTGAAAGGTGACTTCGCCGCCCACGGTGGGCACGCCAATCGCGTTGCCGTAGTGGGCGATGCCGTCGATCACGCCGTTCACCAGAAACTTGGTGCGGGGGTGATCGGGGTTGCCAAAGCGCAGGCTATCCAGCACGGCAAAAGGCCGAGCACCCATGGCAAAAATGTCGCGCAAGATGCCGCCTACGCCCGTCGCCGCGCCCTGCACGGGTTCCACCGCCGAGGGGTGGTTGTGGGATTCCATCTTAAAGGCCAGGCCGTAACCCTCGCCAATATCCACCACGCCCGCGTTTTCACCGGGGCCTTGCAGCACCTGCGGGCCAGTGGTGGGAAAGGCGCTAAACAGCGGGCGCGAGTTCTTATACCCGCAGTGTTCCGACCACATTGCGCCGATGATGGCGGCTTCAAGGGCGTTGGGTTCGCGGCCCAGTTGTGAGACGAAGAGGTCAAATTCTTCGGTGGTAAGGCCGAAAGTGGCAGCTTGGTCACGGAGAGATTTGGTGGATTGGATCATGGATTTTGCTCCTTACTGCTCAACGTTGGGGTGTTTAAAGATGGTCTGATTTTAGAAAAGCAATAGATAAATTGGCTCACTAAACCAGCCACAAAAACGACAGAAGCGATGATGGGAAATTTGCTGAACCAAACCGTGAAAAGATTCAATTCATGCCAAGTGAGGTCGGGATGCTCTGATAAGGAGAGGAGATAGGTGATGGCAGTGCCTAAAATGAAGCCAATCGGGACGGAATAAACAGCCTTAAAATAAATTATTTTGAAATCCTCTTGATTTCCCGAACTAGTGGCGACGAATGAGGGAACAATGCTAAAAAGCATAAGCACAAAAAGCAAGGAAAAAATGTCGAGTGCTACCAAAAATAATAGAAACATTCCCATTTCAAAGTATCTCAGGCAAATTTTTACTTAGGCTCACGCCACCGCCTCCGCCATTAACTTATTGGCCACTTCCTCTAGCCTCGTGTCAAAGGTGACGAAGCGCAGGCTGACACTCCCGCGCAGGGTGAGAGCAGCGGCAAGGTGGAGCGCGTCTATTGCCCGCAGGCCGCGTTGGGCTTTCATAACTTGGGCGGCGCGACTATTCACTTCTGGGGTTACATCCAGCACGATGACCGTTTGCCAGTCAGCCGTAAACCGCCCTAGCTTGTCGGCGTAGTCCGCTTCATCCAGAGTGCCTCCGTGAAAAAGGCGGGCAAAAATGCCGCTCACCTCGGCGTAAGCGATGATGCAGGTAGCAACCTTCGGGTATTCACCCAGTAAATCAATGACCTTTTGCTGTTCTGTATTGTCCTCATCCAAATACAACTTGGCGAGGGCACTAGAATCCAGATACAAAATGGTCAAGGTTCACGCCCTTCAGAAATCAGGCGGGACACGGTGCCAGAGGGTAGGCCAAGGCGTTTGCCAGAGCCGCTGTAACGGAAGGTCTTGTCCAGATTCGGGGCGGCGGCAGAAGGTTTTGGAGGCGCATCCGCCTGCCGCTCCAGCCGTTCGACAACTTCTCCTATCTCTACTTTTTTGCCACACAGCCGTTCCAGAGCCTCCAGTAAGGCGTACACCGTCGGCAGGTCAATGCGCTGGGCGGGCTTTCGCGCCAGACCGTAGACTGTGCTGGCGGGAACCTTGCCCTCGACCTCTTTGACCAGCGCATAAGCTGTCAGCCCGTGCTCTTGCAGGTACTTGCCCAAGTTAAATAGAGGAATAGCTGTCATACTCTAGGTTACCATACTGCGAGAAGTCGTACTATTTCGCCTTCAGTGACTCAAATACGCCGCGCCCGTCTTCACTGCCCAGTAGCGACTCTAGGGCGCGTTCGGGGTGCGGCATCATACCCAGTACGTTGCCGCGCTTATTCACGATGCCTGCAATGTCGTTGAGGCTGCCGTTGGGGTTGTCGGCGTAGCGAAAGACCACGCGGCCCCCCTCCTCCAGTTCGGCGATAGTGGCGGCACTGGCGTAATAGTTACCCTCACCGTGCGCGATGGGGATTTCTATACGCTGACCCTGAGTGTAGGCGCGGGAAAAGGCGGTTTGGTTGTTCTCCACGCGCAGGTGTACCGACTGGCAGTGAAAATGAATGTCGCGGTTACGGCTGAGCGCACCGGGCAGCAGCCCCGCCTCGGTCAGCACTTGAAAGCCGTTGCACACGCCCAGCACATACCCGCCTGCTTCGGCGTGAGCCTTGACCGCATTCATAATCGGGCTGCGGGCGGCAATCGCGCCGCTGCGGAGGTGGTCGCCGTAACTAAAGCCTCCGGGCAGAAAGACCAGCTCAGTGCCTTCTGGCAAGTCGGTTTCGGTATGCCATACAAACTCGGCGCTGTCGTCGAGCAGAAGTTTGGCGGCGTGTAGCGCGTCGGCGTCGCAGTTGGAGCCTGGAAACTGTATAACGGCGGTTTTCATACGCGCTCCGGTTGCGACACCGTGCGCTCGTTCACGACATTCCCGGTGTTCAGGGTGCCCGCAGGTTCAAACATCATTATCCAGACCTCTCCACTTTCTGCGACTGGTAGGTGCTCCACACCGCGCGGCACGATGATCATCTCGCCTACCCCCACACGCCGCTCGCCGTCTCTGAAACGCATCAGCAATTTGCCCTGCATGACCATGAACAGCTCGTCCTCGTGCTCGTGGCTGTGCCACACGAACTCACCACTGATCTTGGCAAGCCTTATGTGCTGGCCGTTCAGTTCCCCGATCACCTTCGGCTGCCAGTGCTCGCTAAACAAGTCAAACTTCTCCTGCAACCGGATCACGTCAGGCAGGCTCATGCTTCGTCTAGCTCCCAGCGGGCGTCTTCCATGATAGGGTTGCTCAGCACGTTTTCCACGATGTCTTTGAGTTGCGCTTCCACGTCGTCCCTTTCGCCGCTGAGGTTCAGTTCGATGTACTTGCCGATGCGGACATTGCCCACGTTGGTGTGGTTCAGGTGCGAAAGGGCGCGTTCAACAGTACGGCCCTGCGGATCGAGGATAGAAGGCTTGAGGGTAATATAGATTCTGGCCTGGTAATTCATGAAGACTCCTTGGGAGTTGTCTATAAGCGACTATTTGGCGTTAAATGGCGTTATAAATAGCTTAATGTTGAGCGAACTGCTTTAAAGCATCAGCGGGGGAACTTAAACAAGCGCACACCCTAAACGCTCAGACTTCAGTGGTCACGCGCCGCAGCATCTCGGCGTAGGCTTCGGCCTCGCCGCCCAGGTCACGTCGGAAGCGGTCTTTGTCCAGCTTTTCATTGGTTGTAGCGTCCCAAAAGCGGCAAGTGTCGGGGCTGATTTCGTCGGCCAGCACGATTTCGCCGTCTGCCAACTTGCCAAACTCCAGCTTAAAATCAATCAGGCGCACGCCGCGCTGAGCAAAGTAGTCAGTCAAAAAGTCGCGTACCTTCAGGGCTAACTCACGGATGGTCTTCAGGTCTTCCTGGGTAGCCCAGCCCAGCGCTATGGCGGTGTCTGAGTTGATCAACGGGTCGCCTAGCGCGTCACTTTTGTAGCAATATTCCACGACGGGGCGAGAGAGCGGCGTGCCTTCCTCAATGCCCAGGCGCTTGCTAAAGCTGCCCGCAGCCACGTTACGGACAATGACTTCTACCGGCACAATAACCACGGCCTTTACGCGCTGGTGGCGGTCATCCAGCTTCTCTATAAAGTGCGTGGGGATTCCGGCGGCTTCGAGCTGGGGGTACAGATGCGCGGTAATGGCGTTGTTGGTCTGGCCTTTGCCCTCCCAGGTGCCACGTTTCTGGGCGTTGAAGGCGGTGGCGTCGTCCTTGTACTCCACGATGTACTCGGCTGGGTTAGCAGTCGCGTACACTCGCTTGGCCTTGCCCTCGTACTTCAGTTCGCCCCGATTAAGTTCTCCTGTGGTCATACTGTCCCCCTGTAATGTAGGAAAAGCGCCTCCCGAACAGTGGTGGGACGACGCTGAAATGTCATTGCGGTAAGCATTTTCGTCTCCGGTGCCGCCTCGCTGGGCAGGCTAACCAGCCTGTCAATGTCGGGGCTGGAGCGTCTCACGGGACGCGACTGGATAAAAAAGAATGTCAGCCCCTCGGCTGCTCTCCTAGATTAACACTTGCTGAACGCAACTTCCGGGTCTTCGTTCACCCGGCGCGGACAGCCCGCAAAAACCGCTGCCGCCCAGTCAAGTCGCACAGGATTTCGGAATGCCAGCCCTGCATTTCGCCCGCCAACTGCTCCACATTGCGCGGGTCAAGCTCTAGCAGCAGCGTGCCGCCTGGCAAAAGCACCTGCCACGCCTCGGCCACCAGCGGGCGGGCCAGTGCCAGGCCGTCGTCTCCGGCATACAGCGCCAGTTCGGGGTCGTGCTGCACTTCGGGGTCGGCCGTTTCACGGTCGGCGGCGGGCAGGTAGGGCGGGTTACTCACGATAAGGTCGAACACCGGGCGCGGCTGCCCCAACTGCAAAAAGGCCCCCAGCAAATCCGACGGCACGAAATGTACGTCCAGCCCGTTTAACGCGGCGTTCTCCCTTGCCAGTGCCAGTGCTTCGCCGCTGATGTCGCAGGCCCACACGTCGGCGTCTGGAAGGGCATTTTTGAGGCCGAGGGCCAGTGCGCCCGTCCCTGTGCCGATGTCGAGAATGCTTTTGGCTCGTGGCTTGTGGCTTGTGGACAAGGACGGGGCCAACCAGCCTTCTGCTACCCGCAACGCCAGTTCCAGCAGCACTTCCGTCTCCGGCCTCGGCACCAGTGCCCGCCCATCTACCTTCAGGCGTACGCCGCCCCATTCCACCTCGCCCAGCAGGTGTTGCAGCGGTATGCGGGCGGCGCGGCGGGCCACCAGGTCTGCCACTTTTGCGGCGTCGGCCTCAACAACAACTTCAGCGGCGCGGGTCAGCAGCGCCACACGCGAAAGCCCCAGCGCACGCTGTAAAAGCTCGCGGGCATCCACCTCTGGCGAGGGAACATTGGCGAGCTTCAGCGTGGCGACGGACTGGCTTAGCAGCTCCCGCAGCGTGGTTCCACTCACCTCTCACCTCTCACCACTGACTTAGAGCATTTTGCAAAAGGGTGGTGCTCTTTTGACCCTCTTTTTGCCGAGTGCAACGAGTGAAAAAGAAAGAGCAAGACGTAGAATGAAGGGGGCGGCGGTGTTTTTCCAACGTGCTCATCATTTTGCAGAACTGCTCTAAAAACGCGCACCGCGCACCCCATCACCCATGCCGGGGCCGAATAATCAGCCGCCGCGAGGCTCCTTCGCCCACCGACTCGCTGATCACGTCAGGGTTTTCCTTGAGGGTCATATGGATAATGCGCCGGTCAGCGGCGGGCATGGGCTGAAGCTCGTGGGCCTCGCCGCTTTTGGCGACCTGCACGGCCAGTCGCTCGGCCAGTTTTGCCAGCGTGTCAGCCTGCCGCTTGCGGTAACCCCCCATGTCCACCCGCACCCGCAGGTCAGCGCGCCCCGCCTGCTTGGCAAGCACAGTGTAGGCAATCACTTCTATGGCCCCCAGTGTGCGCCCATCGCGGCCCGCCAGTTGGGCCGCATGTTCGCCGTTCAGTTCAACTTCAAAGGCTTCTTCAACCTCACGGATGGTGTAGCTCAGGCCGGGGTCTACCCGCGCAATCAGACCCTTGACAAAGCGTTCGAGCACCGTGCGGGGGTCTTCGTGGCCCGCTTCCAGGGCAGGTGCGGCAGTGAGGGCCGCATCGGGCACAGGCAGGGGCGGCGCGTTCTCGTCCGCGTCACTGATTCCCAGACCTGCCAGGTAATCGTCAAGGTTGGTGCGGTTGTCCATGTGTGGCAGTCTAGCGCCCCATTCTCACACCCTTATCTCAAAGTGCGGGGTTTCGCCCTCGCACACGCTTTTTCCCGGCGTCCGGGCCGTCGCCTGGCAGCAGGGGCCTGAACCGGTCAGCGTCTGCTGGATCAGGAAAAAGTGGGCGTGTATGCTGCGGTCATGAGGGCAAAGGCGTGAGCGGCCTGTTCTGGCTGGCGCTCGACGGTGTGGGCCATCCCGCCGACGCGCCGCCTGAGAGTCCGTGGGAACAGGACTTACCAGTGTTGCGGCCTCTTATAGACCAGGGGATGGCCCTTGACGCCGCCCTCGGAGTGCCGGGGCTACCGCAGTCGGGCACCGGGCAAAGCTGCTGGCTCACTGGACACGACGCCGTGGCGCTGATGGGCGAACACTTCGGGCCGCAGCCGGGACCGACCTTACAGCGCCTGTTGCAGCAGTTCAGTCTGCCAGTACGCCTGACCCGGGCCGGGGCACGCACCGCGCTGGTCAACCGCTACGAGCCGCAGTATCTGGCCCCGCCTCTTCCCGGCACACGCGGCAGCGGGCGCAACCGCCTGGGCTGCTTTCCCTACTCGTTCCGGGCGGCGGGCCTGCCCCTCAATCCGCCGGGGCTGCCGCTCCTTGGAGCCACCCTGGGCCTGGGATTAGAGCGTCCCTGGATGACCGCGCCGCTGCCCGACCTGACGCAACAGGGAAAGGTTCTTGGACAGGCCGCCCAGGACTGGGATCTGCTGGTGGCCGACCTGTGGTTCAGTGACCTGCTCGGACACGAGGGAGCGCCGAACGTGACGCCGCACTCGGTGGTGGGGCAGGCCGCCCGCGCCTATCTGCGCAACCTGGACGCGCTGCTTACGGGCCTGTTAGACACGGGTACCCGGATCATTCTGAGCAGCGACCATGGCAACTTCGAGCACCTGGGGGTCAAGACCCACACGGCGGCGCGGGTTCCATTTGCCGGGGCCGCCGTAGCCTACCTGCCAGGGGGAGATGTGGTGGCTGGTGGACAGGCGATTGCGCTCTGCTGCGGCCTGTCCTAAGCCACAAAGTTATCCACAAAGTTATCCACAGGCCCTGTGGACAGAGCGTGGATACCCCCAAACTTGCTCATCCGTCAAAGCCAGAAAAAGGGCGTCTGACACCAGAGATACGCGCCGGAAATGACCCGCTGGGGAGGCCCAGAAAGTTATCCACAGCGAACCTCCAGCCTGTGGATAACTCAGCTTTTGAAGCCCTTAACCGCGTCTACAAAAGCCTGAACCGCCTGTGGATTTTTGACCCCCGGACGGGCCTCTAGTTGACTGACCGCGTCTACCCCAGCTGGTCTTAACAACTCAATAGCCTGCACCACATTCGACGGGCCCAGTCCACCCGCCAGCCAACCACCTGCTGGAAAATTGGCCTGCAAAGCGCCCCAGTCAAGCGTCATACCACTGCCTGGTTCGGGCGCGTCGAGCATCAGGGTCACAGCCGAATGTCCTTCCCACATGTTTCTTTCTGCGGCCAGTTCGGTCGGGCGCAGAACACGTAGAACGGAATAATACGCGCATATGCTTTCTACGTAAAGTGCTGGCAGCGGGCCGTGCAGTTGAACCGCCGTCATGCGCGACGTCTCGGCCAGCCGCAGCACTTCATCCAGGCCCTGGTGCATGAATACGCCCACGCGGGTCACCGCCGGGCCGACACTCAGGCTGGCGGCGCGGGCCACCTGAGGAGTCACCAGGCGCTTACTCACCGGCGCAAAAATAAACCCTAGTGCGTCAGCTCCGGCCTCGGCACACATAAGCGCGTCGGCCACCGAGGTCGTGCCGCAAATCTTAACCCTGGGGGGCACGCGCTCAGTCATGCCGGGCCTCCAGCGCCGCGATCCTAGCTTCGAGGTCACGGTTTTTTTGCAGCAGCCCCAGCAGCAGCAGGGCGTAGTGATCGTACAGTTTGGGGCGCTCCATGCGGATTTCGCCGCCCATCCACTCGTTCAGCAGGCGCTCGGCCCCTCGCAGCACCTCGTCGGTCGGCACGTCACGGTAAGAACGCTCTCCGAGAATGGCGCGGGCAAAATTGACTTCACGGTCTGACATATTCTTCCCATTGTGCGCCACCAACGCCTCCTCATCGAAACCGACTTGGCCGCCCATGTGGGCTGTGAGACAATAACGGCCATGATCTCACGTCCCTTCCCTCTGGCCCTAGGCCGCCTAAAGCTGAAGCTCGGTGGGGCCGCGCTGGCCCTCTCGCTGGGGCTGGCGTCCTGCGGTTCCTCAACCACGACCACCACGACCACCACCCCCTCAAAGACCTTTGCCCTGACCGTAAATTTTACCGGTTCGGGCGGCACCCATCTGGTGACTGTCACGGCAGCCGACGGCAACGCCCGGAGCTACACGCTGGCCAGCGGGGGCGCCGTTACCGGACTCAAGGGCGTGTATACCGTCTTGGCGGCTACTGCGGGCAAAAAGACCCCCGCCGCCCAGACGGTCGACCTCAGCAGCGCCAACCAGACCATCACGTTCGCCTACTGAACCTGCGCCACCTGACCGGCAACCAGGTCGGTCAGGCCCGCAACTACGCCAGCGCCCGCTCGAACACCCGGAGAGCCTCGGCGCTATACAGCACGACACGCACTGTCATTGCGGAATGGTCGTGCAAGAACTCCTGAATGGCTTGTAGGGCCACTGGCGCGGCCTTCTCGACCGGATAGCCGTAGACGCCCGTACTGATCGCCGGAAACGCCACCGACCGGCACCCGTTGGCGGCGGCCAGCTTGAGGCTTTCGCAGTAGGCCCCTGCCAGCAGTTTGGCCTCGCCGGACTTCCCACCGTGCCAGACCGGGCCGACGGCATGAATCACAAATTTGTTGCCCCGCTCGGCCAAGTTGAAGGCGGGCGTAATTACGGCAGTCCCCGTAGGCGTCCCCCCGATTTGCCGGATGGCCCGCAGCAGCTCCGGCCCGGCGGCGCGGTGAATGACCCCATCTACCCCTCCACCGCCCACCAGCTGCTTGTTGGCCGCCGTGACCACTGCGTCAGTGTCTTGCTGGGCAATGTCGCCCTGAACCAGTTCCAGCGGCATCAGGACTCCACCACCTGTTGCAAGTGCTCACGGGTCAGCCTGCGGCTGCTGACCTGCTGCGCGGCCCGGTGCGCTTCATGGTCGTGCGGCGTCCACTGCTCTGGGGGTTTATACGCGGCGCGTTCGGCGCACTGCACCGCCAGCATTTCCTGCACGGCGCGGTCGAGGTCGTCGTTGACCACCACGTAACGAAACTTGTGCGCTTCCATGATCTCGTCTCTGGCCCGCAGCAGCCGCTTTTCGATGCGCTCGGGGGTCTCGGTGGCGCGTTCGGTCAGGCGGCGGCGCAACTCGGTGAGGCTCGGGGGCATGATAAAGACCAGAATGGCCCGGTCGCCCATGCGTTCCTTGACCTGCATCGCGCCCTCGACTTCGATTTCCAGGATCACGTCCTGCCCGCGTTCCAGCGCCGCCTCGATAGGCTCAATCGGCGTGCCGTAATGGTTGCCGACAAACTGCGCGTGTTCCAGAAAGCCGTTCTCCTCGGCCCTTTTCAGAAATTCTGTAGGCGAGACAAAAATATAATCACGCCCGTTGACCTCACCGGAGCGCGGCTCACGGGTAGTCCAGGATGTGCTGTAGAACACGTCCTGCCCGGCCAGCCATTTTTCACGCAATGTTCCTTTGCCCACGCCCGACGCTCCGGTAATGACCAGCAGCAGGCCGGGGGCAACTGCGCCTGGAGAAGCGGAAGAACCATCGGAAGCGGCAGACAGAGTCATCACCTAGCAGCATACCTGCCCTGCCTGAAGGCGCAAAGAGGTCTGGGCTGGAGGGGGGGCAGCTTCAGCGGTTTGCGGGTTGCAGCGCTACTGGACTTCAGCGATTCTGGCTCTCGTCAAGGCCCACCCCAAAGCCCTGATCCAGCAGTTCTCCGCTATAGGTGCGGAACGCCAGCATGGTCTGGGTTTTCAGGATGCCTGCCACTTTACGCAGGTGGCCCGTGACCACATCATCCAGCGCTTCATACTCGCCCAGTTTCAGGATGGCGACGATGTCCCACTCGCCCGTGACGCTGTAGACCTCGCGCACGCCCGGCACACCCGCCAGCGCCGCAGCAGTTTCCTGAATCAAGGAGCGCTCGGCCTGAACCATAACAATTGCAGTCACCATGCCTTCTATTGTGCCTGATGCGGACTGCTGTCTGTTTCGCTAACGACCCGTGAGGACGCCGGGTTGCCCACTCCATGGTTGAAGACCGTAACTGCGGTGTTCCAAGCCCCGGCTAACGGCGCTGGGTCTGGGACGGCACCGACTGCGGAACCGCGTCTTGCTGGGCGCAAGCTGAATAAGAGACATGCCCTGGTCTGTCTGCGGCCCCTGAACGGACATGGCGCCTGCCTCCGCTGGAGCGACCACAGCTTTCTAATCGGCACCCTGCTGGTCTGCTTCCTGAACAGCGGCCTTCTTTTTCTCCGGCATCTTCTCTTTGACTCCCCGCTCTGCTTTTGCCTTGGCTATAGGCCCAGCTCAGGGAGTCCAGTAGTCCAGTGCATATTGAAATCCGGACGAAATTCATTTATGCAGTGTTCCCAGCAGGGAATTCAGGGTTTGTTGGGGCGTCGGGG
>NZ_JAGLBG010000006.1 GCF_018260405.1 Deinococcus sp. | reverse complement strand
TCTGCTCCAGCGATTGTGCGCCTGATGAAGAGGGCAGCATGGATACTCCGACGATATGGGCCTCAGACAGCCTCTCATACAGACTCTGGTTAACTGGTTAGAAGGTTGGCAATAGCTTTCACCCAGGCCGAACCTGCAAAGCGGCGAGGCAGTGCGAGCAGCAGAGAAACGGGTTCCGGGCGAGGAGTTGGCCACCCGGCGTCTTTGCGGGTGGTCAACCACACAGACCGGCAGTCTGTCTCAGATGTCGCGCCGATCAAAGGCGATAAGAGCCATTGCACTAAAGCCCACGGTATAGATCAGCAGCAAAATGAGCGCCTGCGTCAGGTTGCCCTGCTGGGTGTACAGTGCCAGATAGTTGGTGAGCAGCACGCGCTGAAGGGCCTGCGGAAAAACCACCAGCAACCGCATGATGTTCAAAATAGCCAGCGTAGCCAGGGCCGCCGAAGCCGTGTTTAGGAATAAAACCCCGCACAGGAGAGACAGCGCGGCGACCGGCACCAGCATCACGGCGGCCAGCAGACTGCCGCGCAGCACCTCGGCAAACGCGGCTCCACTGGTCAGCGTACCGACGCCCACAAAAAGCCCCGGCCCCATACCTGTACCGCCCCCGAACATCCCGAAGCCTCTGGGAATGCCGACCAGCAGCGAACCGATCACAGTGGCCGCGATCAGCAGAAACGGGAAACTCAAGGCGACCAGCAGCTTGCTGAACATCACGTGGTTGCGGCTGACCGGGCGCAGCAGCAAAGGCGCCAGCGTTCCCTGGGAAACCTCGGTGCCGATCATTTCGGCCACGACCACGGCAATAAACAGCGGAATCATGAACTGTACCGCCACGCCGATGCTCACGGCGGGCATTTGCCAACCGCTGACCACAGCCATATTGCCGAGCAAAAGACCCAGCCGGGGGGCCACTGCCCACAAAAGCGGCAGAAAAAAGCTGATGAGCAGCGCCAGTTGAGCACTGCGGGAACCTAAAAGCTTGCGAAATTCAAGGGTAATCAGGGTCAGCACGCGGCCCTCCGGGGCAGAAAAACAGAATATTGAGGAAAAGCGCAAGGCCGGAGCGCCGCAACGCAGTCCCCAACGCAGTCCCAGACGCTGGGGAATTCAGGGGTGCAGCTGCGGCGCATCAGGCTTGTCCTACGCGGTCACGGTAATACTCGTAAAGATTGAAATGGTCCGGGCTGGCCTCGAAAACCCGGACCCCTTCTTTGGCCAGGAACATCAATACATCGGGCATACTGCCTGGGTCGGTCAACTGGGCGACAGCGTAGGGCACCCGGGTGGAAGCCCGGCGCACGAAGGGCAACTGTTCCAGGGCCGCCGCCACCGCCACGGGGTCTTCTACCCGGAAACGGAACGCCGCGCGGCGCTGCTTAAGATCGACGGTATCGACCATCCGCCCGCCCGTCAGAATTCCGACTGTATGAGCATAGGTGGCAATTTCGCGCAGGTGGTGCGTGCTGAGAATAACCGCGCACCCGCTGGTCGCCAGACTGGTCACGATTCGGTGAATCAGACCGATGCCCAGAGGATCAAGGCCGCTGGTCGGTTCGTCCAGAATCAGGACTTTGGGTTCAGACAAAATGGCGCTGGCGACCCCGAGCCGCTGCCGCTGCCCCAGCGAGTACTCGGACACCTTACGGTCGGCCATACGGGTCAGTTCGAGCAGGGCCAGCACTTCCCGCAAGCGGTCGCGGCTGATGGCGGGCTGCCCCGGAGCCATAGCGGCCAGGCTGGAATGAATCCTGAGGTTCTCTGTGCCGGTGAACTGCGGATAGAACTTGGCTGGAGCCTCCACCACCGCGCCCAGGTGCGCCCGCGCCCGTATGCCGTTGGTATGAATGTCAAGACCCAAAATCTGAACCTTGCCTCCTGTCGGAAAGGCGAGACCGGTCATGGTCCGGATCAGGGTGGTCTTCCCCGCCCCGTTCGGTCCGGTCAAGGCATAGACCTCGCCAGGTTTGACCGCCAGATTCACGTCCTCAAGAATGCTGATCTGCCCAAATTTTTTAGAAAGGCCGCGCACCTCGATGGCTGGAAGTGCGGGCGCCGCTTTATTCCTCACCGGATTACCCTAACGTAATCCAGTTCGCTAAGTTCTTACAGCTCGTGACCAAGACGGGGATTTAGAGCATTTTGCAAAAAGATGGCGCTCTTTTGACCATCTTTTTGCCGAGTGGAACGAGTGAAAAAGAAAGAGCAGGACGTAGAATGAAGGGGGCGGCGGTGTTGTTCCGACGTGCTCATCATTCGGAGCACTGCTCTAAGCAGGCTCAGGCTTATGTTCAGTCCACCACTTCAAAACCCAGTTTCTGCGCCTCGTCGACGAAGAAGTTGATGTTCTCGATCAGTGTCTGGGCGCCCAGACTCTTGCGCTGGTGTTCGCCAGTAGCAGCAATAATCAGCGTTTCGGCAAGGCATGCGGGCACGTTTCCATCACCAAACTGTAGGTCGATGTTGGTGGTCATGGAGCCGGGCGGGCGCACCAGTCCGCCGGGAATCAGGCGCACTCCAGGCACCTCGCGCACGCTCTCGTCCACGTCGGCGGGGCGGCCCTCGTCGAAAATCCAGGTACCGGGCTTGACATGGCGCGGAAAAATCACCGGGTTGGGGTCGCTGGTGGCGCTGAAGATTAGGTCGGCCTGATTCAGCGTATCGTAACTGGTGGTGGTCACAATTTCGGTGTCTGGATTGGCCCGGCGCAGGGTGGTTGCGCTGCGTTCCAGCTTTACCAAGTCGCGCCCGATCATGATGACTTTACCGACCTGCGGGGCAATTGTGCGGGCGATGCCAAAGGCCACCACGCCGTTTGCGCCCACGATGCCTGCCGTGGCCTGCTTCAGGTCGCGCCCGGTTTCGCTGAAGTGCCGCAAGATGCCTGGAATGGCC
The DNA here is from genome assembly GCF_018260405.1 of Deinococcus sp. Taxonomy (GTDB): domain Bacteria; phylum Deinococcota; class Deinococci; order Deinococcales; family Deinococcaceae; genus Deinococcus. The sequence goes on along the minus strand of NZ_JAGLBG010000006.1, from coordinate 59,443 downwards.
ATCTTGATGGTGCCGGAGGTATACGCGCCGCCGTTGGTGATGGTGATGTCGGGCACAGCCGCCTGCACGTCTACGCCCTTGTTGCCTACCACACTCCAGAACGCTCCCAGCCCGAAGACCTCTGCGCCCAGTTCGTGAGCGAGGCGTGCTCCCTCGGTGGCCCGGCGGGTCGCCAGTTCGGGGTTGTCGCTGAAACGGTCAGGCAGCAGTGGTGAGGACAGCAGGTAACAGCGGATTTCCTTGCCCTGCGGCGTGCGGATGCCGCGCAGTTCCCCGACCTTCATGGGGCGCATCTCGTCGGCCATCTGGCGTACGGTCTTCTCGCTGATCAGCCCCTTTTCGACCAGCGGGCGTAGCCAGGCAAAGCGCTGCGCCGACCAGAAATCGTGCACGTTCATGGGGTGAATCATGAAGGCGGCCACCACCACGTCCTCGCGTTTGCCCGCCAATGGCACGTCCTCGCCCACACGCGGCTCGGTGCCGTCCAGGATGCGGCCCAGGTTTTCCTTAAAGCGCCACGCCGCGCTGATGAGCAGGGCCAGCGTGGTCAGTTTGGGAGCGGGACTGAGTGGCAGGGCGGCGACTGCTGCGGCCAGCGTCCCCAGGCCCGCCAGCGTTGCCGCGCTGATAAAGCCCCAGTATCCGGCCACGCCCGCGTAGGCCAGCACCGGTAGCAGCCCGGCCCAGAAGGGAACGGCTCCGGTGACGATCAGCCCGGCCAGCACCCCCAGCAGCACCAAGTTACCCCGGCCACGCGGCGGCGTCGAGCCAAATAAAAAGCGCGGCGGGTTCAGGTGCCCCAGGTAGGTGCTCAGGGCCGCCATGATGGTCACTTCGGGGTGGCCGTAACTGGAAACCATCAGGATGGCCGCAAAGCCCTTGAGGGCGTCCAGCGCGGCGCTGCCCAGGGCCAGGTGCGGGCCGACTCGCCGCAGCACGTTCTCCACCCCCAGGTTATGGGCATTGTTCAGGCGCGTGCTGACGCCCGAGCGGGCCAGCAGCCAGTGTCCCAGTGGCAGACTTCCCACCAGAAACGCGACGGCTAGCAGTAGGGCGGAGAGAAACAACATAGGGGAAATAATAGGGCTTGTGGCGAAAAGAGGGGGGGAGGACAAGAAGGCCGTGAGGGGTCAGTCGTGAGTGGAAAAAGTGCTATGGGCGCGGCGCCGAATAGGGTTGAGCTGGAAGAACACCAAGTTCCCTGGCCTGCCAGCCACCACTGACCACTTCTCACTAGCTAGGGAGCTCCCGGTTACAGTTACGCGGGTCTGGGCCAAGCGACCGAATCCGCTTTGCGAGTAGCTCTAGGAGTCCACTTCCACCAGCAGCTCCCGCGACCGCACCTTATACCCCTTCGGCGTGTCCTGTCCGCCGTCAAACAGGGCCGTGGTCAGGTAACGCGCTCCGGTGTCACAGGCGATGGTCAGCACGCGCTTGCCCGGCCCCAGCCTGCGGGCCACTTCAAGCGCGGCCCAGGCCATCGCTCCGCTGCTCATGCCCACGAAAATGCCTTCCTGCTCGGCCAGTTGGCGGGCCAGCGGATAGGCGTCTTCCTCCCAGACCTGAATTACGCCGTCGAGAACGCTAAGGTCGAGGTTGCCGGGAATAAACCCCGGCCCCATGCCCTGAAAGCCGTGTTCGCCGCGTTCGCCGCCCGAAATCACGTTGCTGCGGGCGGGTTCGCAGGCGATGACCTGAATGTCCGGGTTTTGCCTTTTCAGGAACCGGCCCACGCCGCTGATGGTGCCGCCCGTACCTGAGCCGTACACAAAGGCGTCGATGCGGCCTTCCATCTGCTCCCACAGTTCGGGGCCAGTGGTGCGTTCATGTACGGCGGGGTTGGCCGGGTTGGTAAACTGGCCCATAACCACGCCGCCCGTCTCGGCGGCCAGTCGCTCGGCTTCCTCGATGGCGGCGGCCATGCGGCGCACCGGGTCAGTCAGAACTAGCTGTGCGCCGTAGGCTTTCAGCGTGCGCTTACGCTCCTCGCTCATCTGGGCGGGCATACACAAAATCAGTTTGTAACCGCGTGCCGCCGCGATCTGCGCCAGGCCAATTCCGGTGTTGCCGCTGGTCGGCTCGATAATGGTGCCGCCGGGACGCAGCACGCCCCGCGCCTCGGCATCCTCGATCAGGCCCAGGGCGGTGCGATCTTTGATGCTGCCACCCGGATTCTGGCCTTCGAGCTTGATAAACACGTCGGCCATGTCCGGCCCGGCCAAGCGTTTGAGCTGCGCAATCGGCGTGTGCCCGATGAATGACTCGATCATGCCCGGAGTCTAGCCCCAGCCCGCGCCCCGGTTTTCTGCGCGGCCCACATTCTAGCCTTCAGGTTTCCTTTGCCCGGGGCCAGACGGCTCTGGGGGCGTGTGGGCTTGTGTTTCCCAGATGGCGTCATTGTGCCCGCAGCTCCCCAAATCCCTCCTGATCGTCTCCATTCGTGCTGTAAGCGGCTTTACGAGTCGGGGGATAAAATTTCATTCTTTTGCCGAATGCTCTAAACTGCCCCGATATGCGCGTCATGCCGTTTATTCAAGTGCTGCTGCTGCTGGCGCTGCTGGCTTACCTTGTCCTGATCGCCCTGGAAAACCCCGGCCTGATCCGGCTGCCGCTGCCACTGGGACGCGGCGAACTGCTGCTCTCTACAGGAGTGACCACCGGCCTCTTTATGGTCGTCGGCGGGCTGTACAGTGCGCTGCTGCTGCTGCCCACGCTGCTGCGTACCGAAATTCACCGCCGCCATACCATCCGCGAGCGCCACGCCACCGAGCAGCGGTTGGCCGCCACCTTGCAGGCCCGGCTGGGGTCGCTGCCCGCCGAGCGAGCTGCCGAGACGCCGCATGTGCCTGCGCTTCAGGCGGCAGACAAATGACGCGAGCTGCCCAGGCATCCGGAACGCGTTGGGTGCTGGCTCGCCCCGCCAGCCGCGAGGTGCTGCTTGACACCATGCGGCAGTGGCGCGTGTCGCCTCCGCTGGCCCAGGTGCTTAGCGGGCGCGGCGTGACGCCCAGGCTGCTTGACCCCCCGCTGACGTTGACGCCCAATCCGGCTTTGCGTGAAGCGGCTCGGCGCATCGTGGCGGCGGTGCAGGCAGGCAAACGCATCCGCATTCACGGTGACTATGACGCCGACGGCGTGAGTGCCGCCGCGACCCTGGTGCTGGGGTTGCGGGCGGCGGGCGCAGTGGTGCACGGCTTTATTCCACACCGCCTGAACGAGGGCTACGGCGTTCACATGGACCGCGTTACCGAGCACGCCACCGAAAGCGACCTGCTTGTTACGGTGGACTGCGGCGTGACCAATCTGGAGGAGATCAGGGCCTTGCTGCGGGGCGGCACCGAGGTCATCGTGACGGATCACCATACGCCTGGCCCCGATTTTCCGGACTGTCTGGTGGTTCACCCGCACCTGACCGAAGGCTACGACCACGAACTGCACAACCTGACCGGGGCGGGCGTGGCCTATCACCTGCTGTGGGCAGTCTACGAGGAGCTGGGCCTGCCTGAACCGCGCCACCTGAGCGCCCTGGCCTGTATCGGCACGGTGGCCGACGTGGCGCCGCTGCTGGGCGAAAACCGGGCGCTGGTGCGTGCGGGCCTCGCTGAACTGGCCCACACCGAGTTGCCGGGCCTGCGGGCACTGATGGACGGCAAGGCGGTTAGGCAGCCCACTGCGCGGGACGTGGCCTTTATCGTGGCCCCACGCCTGAACGCTGCCGGGCGCATGGGGGAGGCGGATGTGGCGCTGGACTTGCTAACCTGCACCAGCCTGCACGACGCCAAACGGCTGGCCGCCTATCTGGAAACGCGCAACGGCGAGCGGCGCACCCTGCAAGACGAGATGTTCAAGCAGGCGTTGACGCTGGTGAATCCAGACGACCCCGCGCTGGTGCTTACGCACGCCGACTGGCACCCCGGCGTGATGGGCATCGTGGCCAGCAAGCTGGTCGAAACCTTTTACAAGCCCGTCTATATTGTGGCGCAGGGCAAGGGGTCGGTTCGCAGCACGCCCGGTATCAGCGCGGTGCAGGGCCTGCGGAACAGCGAGGACTTGCTCAAAAAGTTCGGCGGACACCCCGGCGCGGCGGGCTTTTCACTCGACCCGAACAATTTCGGCGCCTTCCGTGAGCGTATTCACGACTATGCCCGGCAGTTCCCGGAGCCGGTGCCCACCGTGCGCCTCGACGCGCCTTTGCCCCTGCTGGGGGCCACGCCCGAACTGGTCGAGCAGGCCCACGCCTTCGAGCCGTTTGGCGAAGGCCACCGCCCCCCGCTGTGGCATGTGCGCGGCAACCTGACCGAGCCGCGTCTGGTCGGCAAAAACGCCAATAGCCTGCAATTTCGCCTGGGCCAACTCAAGGGCGTGAAGTACGGCGAAACCCGCGCCGAGGCGGGTGAACGCGACCTGGGCACCCACCTGAACCTGAACGAGTGGCGGGGCCGCGTTAGTCTGGAGCTGCACGCTCAGGCGCTGCGCCCCCCCCAGCCGCTGGAACTGGAGGGCGCTGACTCGGAGGACACCGCCGGAGCGTTGACCAGCCTGCCGCGCCTCAATCCCCGCGAGGCGATGGGCCGTCTGAGCACGGGTGCCGTGGCCTACGCCGAGAACGGCGTGGTGGGCTTCTTGCGTGACAACGTGCCGGGGGTGCAGCTGCTGGAACCGGGCGCGGCGCTCTGCGGTCAGGAAGTTATCCTGTACGCCCTGCCGCCGGAAGCCGACCTGCGCCGCTGGCTACAAGAGGCTGGGCAGGGGGGCCGCGTGTCCTTCGCCTTCGGCCCCAAGACGCTGGCCGAGCTGGAAGGTGCCCTGAGCTTGCAGCACCTCAGCGCCCCGCCGCAGAACCCACTGGCCGACGCCTTGCAAGACGAAGCCCGCCTGGAAGCCGCTGGCGATGCCTACCGCCGCTGGCAGTGGGCGCACCATTACCGCGTGCTGAACGATACCGGGTGGACGGCGAGCGTGTACGCCATGCTGGGCTGGGACGTGACCAATAGCCGATTGAACCGGCCAGTCTTGGATTCAGTCTGAGCGGGTGCAAGAAGGAAAAATAGGGGTTTTGTGGTATGGCGGTGCGGGCGGTGCCCTCTTGGGGAAAGCGGCACCCAGGATGGGGCCTGCCCGCCTCTTGGGCAAAGCTGACTTGCTTGAGCAAGCCTGCCCGCTGTCTTGGGCAGAACGGCACCCTTATGGGGCTTGCCCGCTTCCCGGCTGTAGCAGAATTGAGCGGAATCCGTTTTGCAGCGGGAAGGGCGGGACACCCGGACAGCGGGCACGGCGCGGCCAGAAGTGACCCTCAAAGGCTAAAGCAGACTGCTGCGGCACAGTGAGGTTCGCGGTGAGGTTCTGGGCTGGGGACACCAACGGGCCGTCAGGCTTCCGGCCTAATCCTCGATGCCGAGGTCGTCCTCGTCGTCGTCGTCGTCCTCAGCGTCGTCGGCCCATTCGTTCTGCGAAGCGTCCTGGGAATCGTCTCGGGGATCGCGGGGCCGCGTCTCATCGCGCTCCGCCTTCAGGGTGTCCCCGGTTTCTGCGCCCGCCAGCACCGCCTGGGCGCGGCCCAGCACCGGGGCGTCGGTGGGCGTCTGGCCGTAGCGCTCGGCTAGGTAGGCCGCGACCCACACGCCGAAATACCACAGCGACAGCTGCGCGGCGTATCCCGGCTCCGCGCCCTGCGGGTAGGGCACATGGATGACCTCGTCTACCCGGCTTTCCAGAATCTCGGCCACGATCCGCAGGGCCTCGTCGCTGTCGCCCAGAATCAGGGCCACTCGGCCATCTCCGCGTTCGTGCTTAGCCTCAAAGGCCCCCGTCACGAAGGGCAGCGGGTCGCCCGTCACGGCAATCGCCAGCGTCTTGCCGACCCGCGCCAACACATGCTGCCACGCCTGCGGCAGCGCGTCGCCGTCGGGCGAAGCCAGGAGCAGCGGCACCCGTTCCCACAGGCTCCAGGCCAGGTCGCGGGCGGGGTTGTTCTCGGTCACGTGTGGGGCGCAGCGGCTGGCAAGGTCGGCCATCAGCTGATCGGCCCGCGCCGCGTCCTCGGCGTGCCCGGTAGCGTGGGCGAGGTACTGCGCGAAGTGGTAGGCCCCCAGTGCGCCGCCCGGCATCAGGATGTCCACGTCCTCAGCCTCGCCCCCGGTGCTGACCCGCCGCACGGTGGCCCCGGCGACCTCGGCCAGTTCGGCGTAGGTGCGGGCGGCGTCGGCGGCGTCGGCGCTCGACAGGACAAACTGAGTGCCGCTACGGGTCAGGTTGACCCCGATCAATGTGTGAAACAGGTCGGCGGGAAGCACCCCCTCGCCCGCGCCAACCACCGCGTAAGGGGACGTTTCGGTGCGGGTGGGGCCAGCATAACTGCCGGGCAACTGTTCGAGGCGGGTCAGGAAATCGGAGGTCGCAGACATGGTCTAAGGGTATAGCGCCTCTGGCGCGTTAAAGTCTGTGCCGGGCTGCCTCAGCGTCATTGGCCTACGGAACCGGCCAGCGCACCGTGCCACTCTGATCGGTGCGCCAAACGCGGACGTGGGCCGCCGCCAGCCGCTCCAGCACGTCTGGATTGGGGTGGCCGTAGGTGTTGTGTGCCCCGACGCTGATGAGGGCGTCTCTGGGGGTGGTGTGGGCCAGAAAGTCTGCGCTGGTGCTGAGGCGGCTGCCGTGGTGCGCGGTCTTGAGCAGGTCGAGGTGCCCGGCCCCCAGATATAGTTCGGCAGGGTCAGGCAGGTCGCCCAGAATGGCCGTTGTCCAGCCGCCCGACTCTATTTTCAGGGCCACCGAATTGTCGTTATCGGCGGTGGACCACACTTGACCGGCGGGCCACAGCGCCGTGACGGTTACGCCCGGAGCCGTGACGCGGTCACCACGCCTGATCTCGCGCACCGGGACGTGCCGCTCGGCGGCGGCTTGCAACACGGCGTTCAGCACCGGGTCGCCCTGTTTGCGCTGCCCGATCCACAGTTCACCCACGGGCAGCTGCCGGAGGACGGTGCTGAGGCCCTCGATATGGTCGGTGTCGGCGTGCGTGGCGACCATCACGTCGATTTTGCGAACGCCCAGTGCCCGCAGCGCAGGCAGTACCGTCCGGCCACCCACGTCGTAGTTGCTGCCCACCGAGCCGCCGCCGTCTACCAGCATGGTCAGCCCCGGCACGCGCAGCAGCGTCGAGTCGCCCTGTCCGACATCCAGAAACACCAGTTCGCGCGGGGGGCGCAGTTGATTCGGCAGCCAGGTCAGCGCCGCGCACAGCAGGGCCACGGCCAGCGCCGAAGCCGCCCTGATTTTGCCCCCAAGGCCCAGAAGCCCCGCGCCCGCCGCCAGAGCATAGGCCGCGTACCCGCCCGCGCCGATATGACCCCAGCCCAGCGTCGGAGCCTGCCCGAACAGGTTGGCGAGGCCCAGCAGCAAAGAGGCCAGCGGCCCCACTGCCCAGTTGACCAGCCCCGCCGCAGGCCCTAGCAGCCCGGAAACAAAGCCCAGCGGCACCAGCACGGCCATCAGCAGTTCGGCCAGCAGGTTGGCGGGCAGCCCGACCAGCGGCACCTGCCCGAAGTTAGAAGCGATGAGCGGTAGCGTGCCCAGTTCGGCCAGCACGGTCGCCGCCAGGGCCAGCCGCAGCGCGTGAGGCCAGCGTTCCGGCAGCCGCCCCGCCAGTTGGCCCGAGAACAGCAGCGCCAGCACCGCCAGGAACGACAACTGAAACCCGGTGTCCAGCAGCCACAGCGGAAAAAGCAGCAGGCACGCGAGTGCAGCCAGGGCGACGGTGCCTAGTGCGCCGGGTTTGCCGCGTCCAATGGCCAGACCCACCAGCACCGCCAGCCCCATGATGACGGCGCGGGTAATGCTAGGAGAAACGCCGACCAGCACGACTAGATACGGCACGAGCAGCAGCGCCGGGAGGCCGTAGCGCACCCAGGGCCGCGCCCCCAGAAAGCCTAGGAGCACGATCAAGGCCCCGGTCAGCAGAGCGACGTTTTGCCCCGAGAGCGCCATCAGGTGGGCCAGCCCCGCGTGGTTAAAAGCGTCGCGCACGCTGTAGCCCTCGCGGAACTCCTCGCGCCCGATGTCGCCCCGGTCGCCCAGTTCGATCGCCTGCATGATGGCGGCCTGCTGCGCCGACAGCCCTACGCTCAGGCCACGCCGGAACCAGCCGCGCAGCCCGTGCTCCGGCTGACTGGACTTCACTTTTGCGGCCACCAGAACGCTTCCCGGTGTCGGCACCAGCAGCCCGCCCTGCGACCGCAGCCACGCCGCCTGATCGAAACCGCCGGGCGTGCGCTGGCCTTCCGGACGTTCCAGGCGGCCTGTGACGGTCAGTTCACCCGGAGCCTCAGCGGGCTTGGGCGAGAGCGCTACCCGTGCAACCGGCTGAGCAGTACTCAGAAACTGTCCGTCCCAGTGGCCCCGCAAGGTCACCTGAGCGCCGATCCAGGGGGCCAGCGCATCAGGCCGCGCCAGCTGAAGGTGGGCCGCGCCGTATCCGGCCCCGACCATGCCCAGGCACAACGCGGCCAGCAGCGGGCGGGCGTCGAGCAGGCACAGCACAGTCCCCAGCAGTGCGGCCAGTGCGCCCCACCACAGCCCCAGCGCCAGAAAAATCCCCGCGACGACCCCCAGGACGGCGACCACCGACCAGGGCAGTCGGCCCGTGGTGGCCCGCGTACCCGGATTCGGCCCGCTCGCTACCATGTCACCAGCGGCTCAAGGCGCCTGAGCGTCGTTTCTCCCACGCCTTTTACATGATCGAGGTCGTCCAGCGAACGGTAGGGCCGCCCGGCAATGATCCGTTTTGCCAGCGACGGCCCCACCTTCGGCAGCGCTTCAAGTTGCTCCTCGGTGGCGGTGTTCAAGTTCAGGCGGCCCGAAATCAGCGGCGTGACGCTGGCGGTGGCCGGGTAAATCGGGGGTTCCGCGCTGCCTGCCGGAGGTGTACCGACCGCTGCTGGAAGGCTGACCCGCGTGACTGTGGGAATATGCGGCTTCGGAAAGAAAGCGGGGCCGAGGGTCATTCCGCCGACCAGCAGCGTGGCGGCTCCCAGACCTAGCAACCAGTGCCGCTCGCGCATCATCATGGGCCTCAGCTTAGAGCAGCTTGCATAGTTACGCCATTTGCGGGGCCTCACCCCGAGTGGCTCCAGCCTTCCGCCGCCCGTCAAAAGTCACTCGCTTTGCTCGGCATCAAAAGTCACACCCCGGATACGCGGGAATGCGCGTAGGAAAAGATACGGGCCGGGTTTCGCGGGATGGCGTTACAGGCGGTGCCCTCTTGGGCAAAACGGACTCGCTTGAGCAAGCCTGCCCGCTTCTTGACCAAAGCGGCACCCGTGATGGGGCCTGCCCGCTTCTTGGGCAGAGCGGCACCCATGAAGGGGCCTGCCCGCCTCCCGACCCCACCACAACTGAGCGCAATCCGGGTCAGTCCACCTGCGCTTCTACGTTTGCCAGCGGTGCGTAAGCTTCAGCGCCTACCGCCAGCGCACTGGGGGCGCGGCCTGCCCGCACGGCGGCGGCTCCGGCCAGGGCGATCATCGCGCCGTTGTCGGTGTTCAGGCCCTGGCCCGGAAACACTACGCGTAGGTCGGTGGCGGCAAATGCGGCCCGCAGCGCCTGGTTGGCCGCCACGCCGCCCGATACGACCACCGTGGTGCGGCCCAGGGCTTTGGCGGCCCGCACGGTGGTCTTGACCAGAAAACTTACGGCGGCCCGCTCGAAACTGGCCGCCAGATCGTCGGGTTTGGCCCCCGCCCGCGAGGCCAGCAGCGCCGCTGTCTTCAGGCCGCTGAAGCTGAAGTCGAAGCCCTTTTGCCCTTGCAGCGGTTCTTTGAAAGGCACGGCGGTGGGGTCGCCGCGCCGCGCCGCCTCGCTAATCGCCGGGCCGCCCGGATACCCCAGGCCCGCTAGGCGCGCCACCTTGTCGAACGCCTCGCCTGCCGCGTCGTCGCGCGTCGCCCCCACAAGGCGGTACTCACCCGCGTGCTGCACGTCGAACAGGTGGGTATGCCCGCCCGAGACGACCAGCGCCAGGTAAGGCCGTTCCAGTTCGGCCTCGCTGGCTGCGGCGTAAATGTGCCCTTCCAGGTGGTGCGCGGCGTAAAAAGGCACGTTCAACGCCTGCGCCAGCCCCTTGCCGTACATCAGGCCCACCAGTAGCGCCCCGACCAGACCGGGGCCGGAGGTCGCCGCCACCGCTGTGAGGTCGCCCAGCTTCAGCCCGGCTTCGGCCAGAGCGCCTTGCAAAATGTCGTCGATGCGCTCGACGTGTTCGCGGCTGGCGAGTTCGGGCATCACGCCGCCATACTGCGCGTGAACGGTCTGCGACCAGATGCGGTTGGCCCTGACCTGCGTGCCGCCGTCGGCACCTAGGCTGACGATGCCGACCCCGGTGTCGTCGCAGGACGTGTCGATGCCCAGAATGTAATTTTGCCGTGTTCCCGTGGCTGTCACGTTGCCCTCAGTCATCTCCCGAGGATAGCGCGGGCGCTCTTCGGTACTTCAGCCTTGTTTGAGGTCACGCTGCTTACACGGACTTCGCTCTGCGGCGCGGCTCTATGAGGGCGTATCGGTCAGCAGCCACAACTGGCGGCCCTGCTCCCTATTCTCGGCCTGGGCGTCGAGCAGCACGCCTTCGAGCTGTTCGCACAGCCGGGGGTGGCGCTGGCGAAACGGCTCATGGTGCCGCAGCAAAATGGCCGACTTGTCCGGGAACTCTGCCGGATCGGTCAGCACGTCGTACAGTGCGTCCCAGTTGTGGCCAAAGGTCGGGCGCAGGCCCAGGCCCGCCACGAGCGCGGTCATCAGGCTGCCTTTGTCTTCAACCTGTGCCAACTGGACTTCATGGGTGGTGATCTGTTGCCCGGCAGCCAGGGCGCGGGCGTCGTGCGGGGCGGGCTGAAGGCCGTCTGGCGCAGTGTGGAACAGGGTCATGGGCGAATTCTCCGGAACGAGACGTAATGGTCGGCGGTGTAGTAGCAGTCGGCGCGGCTGGTTGTGGGCTGCCCCCCGCAGATGATGCGCCGGGTGCCCCGGTTGCCCGCCCCCGGCGTGGGCACGGTGTATTCGCGGTAATAGTTGCGCGGCTGGCGCGGTAAAAGGCCCTCGCGGTTGCCGAAGGGTACGCCGTCTTTGGAATACCTGAACGGGCCGCCCGAGCCGATCAGGGCATAGACCTGCTGGCCCTCGCGCGGCAGCTGGCTAACATTCATCCAACTCAGGCCGCTGGCGCTGTCGGTCTGCCCGGAAGGGCTGTTCACCGTCTGCGTCTGATAGTGCGCCTGGGTCTGGGCGGCTTTGCCGTCTGCCGGATGACAGGCACTCAGCAGCAAAACCACGCCGGACAAGAAAAGCAGGGACTTCATCTTCCGAGTGTAGTGTCTCCCGCCGGGCAACAGGATAAAGAGCTGCCGGTGGGGGTGGACTTCTAAAGCTGCCCCGCAGACCGAGCAGGAGCACACTGGATTGCGGGTGTGGAGTTGGCCCCCCGAGTTGGCCCCCCCGGCGTCCTTGTGGGTTCTTAGAGCATTTTGCAAAAAGATGGTGCTCTTTTGACCATCTTTTTGCCGAGTGGAACGAGTGAAGAAGAAAGGGCAGGACGTAGAATGAAGGGGGCGGCGGTGTTGTTCCAACGTGCCCACAATTCGGAGAACTGCTCTAACGAACCAGACGGCAGTCCGTATTCTGCAAACTACTCTAGATTGCCCTCGCCGCGACTTTTGCAGGAGGCCCACCGAAAAATCCCGGCGCGTGGCTGGGGCAGGGAAGGCAGGACAGGGAAGGGCGGTGCGGTTTACTTTTAGGCGCGCAGCCCGTTAGACAGCACGCCCTGATGAATCAGAAACAGGATGATCAGGCCCACGATCACGCGGTAGATTGCAAAGGGCTTGAAGTTGTTGGTCGAGACGAACTTCAGCAGCCAGCCGATAGAAGCGTAAGCCACGATGAAGCTCACCACAATGCCGATAAGCAGGTTCAGGCTGCCAATCTGTCCGATGATGTGGCGGCTTTTGATAAGGTCAAGCAGCGACGCGCCGCCCAGCGTGATCAGGCCCAGGTAAAAGCTGAACTGTGTGGCGGTGGGGCGGTCGAGGCCCAGCACCATGCCGCCCAGAATGCTGCTGGCACTGCGCGAAAAGCCGGGCCACACCAGCGCGAGGCACTGCACCAGACCGATCATAAGGGCTTTGGGCACGCTGATGCGCTCGACCGAGTGAACTTCGGGCGTAGTCTTGCGGCTCTCGACCAGCCAGATCAAGATGCCCCCCACGATCAGGGCCCAGGCGACCACACTGGGCGTAAACAGGTAGTGCTTGATTTTCGAGCCAAATAAGGCCCCGATGACCACCGCCGGAATACACGCAACGATTACGCTACTCCACAGACTCTGCTGGTTCTTGTCGGTGGCGATGTGCCGGATTTGCAGGATGTCTTTCCAGTAGTACACCAGCACCGCCAGAATTGCGCCGCCCTGGATAATGACCTCAAAGGCGTCCTTGACTTCCTTCGGCCAGGGCACGCGCAGCAGGTCGGCGGCCAGGATCAGGTGCCCGGTACTGCTGACGGGCAAAAATTCGGTCAGGCCTTCGACGACCCCGAGGATGGCTGAGTAGATAGCGTCCATTCACGCCAAGCCTAACATCCTAAGGTCAGGCCCAGATGGAGCAGATGGGCAGCCGCGTTTACCCGCTCAGCTCAGGCTGTCCCAGTAAGCCTGCAAATCGGGCGCGAGCGGCACCTCGGCGGCGAACTGCGCTCCGTCCCAGGCAAAGGCGATGCGGGCGGCGTGTAAGGCCTGGCGTGCCAGCCCCAGCCGGGCGGTCAGCTCGGGGGTCTGCCCGGTTTCCATAAATTCCACAAAGGCGTTGGGGTCGCGCCCGTAAATCTTGTCGCCCACCATCGGCAGCCCCAGGTGAGACAGGTGCGCCCGAATCTGGTGCAGTCGGCCCGAACGCGGGTAAGCCTCGATCAGCGTGTGCCCGGCGCGGCGCTTGACCACCCGGAAATCGGTGATCGCCGGGCGGCCACCGGGCACCACCGCCTGCCGGATCACGACCCGGTTGGCCCCGCCCAGCCCCAGGTCACCCAGCGGGGCGTCGAGGGTAAAGCGCTCCCAGTCGGGTGTGCCGTGTACGATAGCCAGGTAGGTCTTGCCGACCAGGTGCGTTTTGAACAGCGTAAAAAATGTGCGGGCGGCGTCGCTGTCGCGCGTTAGCAGTTGCGTGCCGCTGGTTTCACGGTCGAGGCGGTGCGGCGGGGCCAGGTCGCTTTCGCCCGTTTCCTGCTGCATGAAAGTCAGGATGTCGGGCACGTCTACCCGCGCCCGCACCGGATGCGTGAGCCACAGCGCGGGCTTGTGGATCACGTAAAAGTCCGGATGCTCGACCACGATGCGCGGCTTTTCGCTGGGGGGCAGCAGCGGGGCGCGGCGCGGGTCGGGGCCGTCCGGCACTTCAGCGGCAGTGGGGAAGGGCGTGAGGTTCATCTTTCGAGCCTACACTGACGGGGATGTTCCGTTTCCGTGTTCCGGCTGCCGTGCCCGTTTCTGCCCGCGCCCTGCTGCTGCCCGTGCTGCTGCTGGCCCCGCTGCTTTCGGGCTGCCGCTACAACCTCGTGCCCCTCATTCCGAAGGCGGCCTACAGCGACCTTCAGCTTCCGGTCAAGATTTCGCAGGCCGAGCTGACACGCGAGGGAGATACACTGGTGCTGCATGCCGAATTGCACGGCCACATAGACCCCGGCTACCTGACGGTGACGTGGTTCGACAACTCCAGCAAACTGGGCAGCGACAGCCTGTACCTTGACGCCGATCTGCGCGAGGCCACCTTCCGGCTGCCCGCACCGAACAGAGGCGCCTACCGCGCCGCCCTATCGTTCGGGGGCAACGTGCTGCGGCAGGTCGAGCTGTACGAGGTCAAGCCGTGAGCCTGCCCGCCGGGACTGCGTCAGATGGGGGGCTGCCGGAGCCGGGCCAGCCGGAACTGTGCCAGCCAGAACCGGGCCGCGAGTGGCGCGGCGTGGTCGAGTGGAGCTGTGGCAGCCGCGAACGGCTGATCTGGCGAGCCGAACGCGCAACGCTGGAACCTTACCGTACGGAGCCAGAACCCGCGCCCGTCAATTACGGTTGTCTGCCTGGTTTGATCAACCCCGCCGACGCCGCCGAGGTGGACGCCGTGTGGCTGGGCGAACCCTTGCCTACCGGCACCGAGATCGTGGCCGCTCCCAGTGGCGTGCTGTGGCTGGCCGACGGCGACCATAAGGTGATTTTCGGTGACACGTCTCAGGTGGCCGGGCAAACAGTTGGGTGCGTGGCGGCGCTGCTGGCGTGGTTTCCAGCTTCGCGCGGGGCGCAGCTCAGGGACGCGGCGCAGGCGCAGGCGTGGCTGGCCCGGTTGTCCGGGGAGGCGCCGGACGGAGGCCCGGACTCTGGCCCGAACTTTGGACAGGACTGGCAAGGGGGCCTAGAACAGCTGGGTTCTTCTGGGTAGGCAGCGCGTTCTGGCGCGGTTTCCAGGTGCGGGCTATCTCGGCGGTGCGGGCCAGCACCCACTTCATGGCGTCGCTGGTGGGGTAGGACACGCCGCTATGGTCTTGATAGGCAGAGCGGAACGGTTCGATTCCCTGAGTGCTTCCGTTGGAGCGCAGGTGCGGGCTCATCTCGAACAGGTAGTTGAGAACCAGACCGCCGGGGCCAAAGGACGCTGGAGAATTCCTGCTCTGGGCCACCAGATTCTGGGCCACGTTGGGCCACACGATGTCCTTGCCACGCGCCTGTGAGTTTCCCACCGGCATGAAGTTGCAGGCGTCGATGGCGCGGGGCTGGCCGGGCAGGTCTACCGGATGCGCCGCTAGGTCTGGCCCGTGATCAAGCACCCACGAGGCGCAGATGCCGTCCAGGTCGATTTGCAGCGCAAAAGGAACGTAAGGATTGACGTGCGCCAGATGGTGCGTCCAGACTGCGCCGTGCGAGTGCCCCAGCAGCACGATACGCGGGGCGCCCGGTTTGCCGAACCACTCGGCCTTCACGCGCGTAAGGTCGCTGTTCAGGGCGGCGTATCCCCGCTGCGGTGTGGCGACCTTGACCGGGTAGAAGGTGTCTAGCGCATTGTCGGCGTATCCGGCGACCTGCACGCTCAGGCCCTCCCCGGCAATGGCACTGGCCAGGGCATCGACCGTGCCGCGCGAACTGAGGTAATCCCAGCTGTCGCGCGGGGCCTTGCAGGGTGGCCCGCAACGGCCCGATACCGCAAAGATCACCACGTCGGGCGGCGGGCCGTTTACATCCAGGTGTTTGGTGTAGGCCACCTGCGGCGTGATAGGCCGGACAACCATACAACCCGCCAGCAGCGCGGGCAAAAGCAGCGCTGTAGACAGAGGGTACTGAGGGCGCTGCATCGCCCCATCATCCCGCCGGGTCTATGCGAACAATAGGACGCGCCGCGCATTTGCCCTTGGGGCTAGCCCCGACCAGCCTTCAGAAAAAGCGGCTCAAGTCGCGCAGAACCACAAACGCGGTCAGCAGCATCACGAAGGCAAAGCCCGCGAAGTTGATCGCCTGTTCCTGGCTGAAGCTTAGCGGGCTGCCCTTGATGGCTCCAAGAAGGGCCAGCAGGATGCGCCCGCCATCCAGCCCCGGAATCGGAAGCAGGTTGAAAAAGGCCAGCGACAGGTTAAGCATAATCGCCACCTGCACCAGTGCCCAGGGGCTGAGCGCGGCGGCCCGGCTGATGATCTCGGCGGTGCCGATAGGGCCGCTTACGTTCTGATCCTGCGAGATATTCAGCGTCAGGAAGCGGGCAAACAGGTTGCCGAACGCCTTGAGCACCTGCGGCACTGCCTGCGCCGTCACCTGCAATGAGGTCACGAACGCCTGCGGAATACGGCTGGCCTGAAACACCCGGTATTCTTTGGGGCTGATGCCCAGCAGGTGCCGCTGCCCGCCCACCTGCGCCTTCCAGTCAAAGGCAAGCTCGCGGCTCTGGCCACCGCGCTGCACGGTAAAGGTGTGGTGGCCGTCGGTCTTAAGAGTGGCCGTAATGTCGTTCCAGCCGCCCCTAACCCCCCCCTCAGTCAGTTCAGTAGCAGGCAGAGCGCGGCCATTGACCCGCGTGATGGTATCGCCGCTGCGTAGCCCCAGCTTCTGCGCCTTGGAGCCGGCCAGCACGCTGATAGTCGCCGGGGCAGGCAGCGTGGTGGTGCTGCCCAGCGCCGTCATCAGGCCAATCGCCAGCAGCAGGTTCATGACCGGCCCAGCCAGAATCACCGCGATTTTACCCCAGGTAGACAGCGCTACGTAACCGGCTGTGGGCGCGTGAAACTGACCGTCTGCACCCTCTACCGGGGCCATGCCGTCGATTTCCACGTAGCCGCCAATCGGCAGCGCCGAGATACGCCATTCGGTGCCCTTCCACTGGACGCGGCTTAGAACCGGCCCCATGCCCACGCTGAACGATTTGACCGCCACACCCTGCCGCCTGGCCAGTGCGTAGTGCGCCAGCTCGTGCAAAAAGGTTGCCACGCTTAGGATAATGACTGTCCAGAGGATGCCCAGCGGGGTCATCACGGCGGCCATACTGGAAAAAAAGCTCACGCCCCGGCTCCCGGCTGCCGCTCTTGGACCCAGGCCCGCGCCCGTTCACGGGCCCACGTGTCAGTCTGCGCCAAAGTGTCCCAGGTCAGCTGGCCCGCCGGGGTTTCGTCCAGCACCTGTTCCAGCAGCCGGGGAATGTCCAGAAAGCCGATTGTGCCGCCTAGAAAAGCCTCTACCGCGATTTCGTCGGCGGCGTTCAGGGCCACCGGTAGCAAGCCGCCCGCCTCGCCCGCCCAGTAGGCCAGCCCCAGACAGGGAAAACGCTGCCTGTCCGGCTCGCGGAACTCCCACTGCCCACGCAGGGGCCAACCCAGATGCCCGGCGACCTCCGGCCCGCGTCGTGCACTGCCTTGACCTGCGCCGCGCACGTCGCCGGGGCGCTGCATGCCGCTCGGGGCGGCGTCTATGGCGTAAGCAATCGGCAGGCGCATGTCAGTAGGGCCGAATTGCGCCTTCAGGCTGCCGTCGTGGAACCTGACCGCCGCGTGAACGATGCTCTGCGGATGCACCACCACGCCCACCTGTGACAGCGGCAATCCGTACAGGCTGGCGCATTCCATGACTTCTAGCCCCTTATTCATGAGGCTGGCGCTGTCAATCGTTACTTTTGGCCCCATATTCCACGAGGGGTGCCTGAGCGCCTGCTCAGGGGTCACGCCGCTCAGGTCGTCCGGCCCGTCGCGGAAGGGGCCACCCGACGCGGTCAGAATAACTTCCGCCACGTCGGCCAGGTGTTCTCCGGTCAGACACTGGAACACGCCCGTGTGTTCGGAGTCTACCGGCACCACCCGGCCACCGCCTAGCGCCGCCGCTTCCCACATCAGGTGTGAGGCGGTGACCATCGCTTCCTTAGTCGCCAGCGCCACCGCCTGCCCATGCTCCAGCGCCGTGCGGGTGGGGGCCAGTCCGATCAGACCCGACATGGCGTTCACGACCACGTCGGCGGGGTGTGCAGCGGTCTGCGAGGGGTCGGCAATTACGTGCAGGCCAGCAAAAAGCGTCCTGGCCTCGGCGTACACGCTGGCGTCCACACTAACCAGCTGGGGTCTGAACTCCTGCACCTGTTGGCGCAGCAATTCCAGATTACGCCCGGCAGCCAGGGCCACCACGTCATAGCCGCGCTCCCGCGCCACGTCCAGCGCCTGTGTGCCGATACTGCCTGTGCTGCCTAGAACCGAAAGCTTCATCGGCCCATATGCTAAGGGTTCGCCATGAACGCCGCCGTACTTAGGGCACAGAGTTGGCTGGGTTGTTGGCTGGCCGCCTGTGGCCAAAGAAAAAACGTAACTGCTCCTACGGACTGCCGACTGAATCTGCAACTACCAGAGTCAGTCCGAGCGGAGGAGAGAAAGAAAAACACGGCTTTTGCGGCCACGAAAAAACCGCACCTTCCAGACGGAGAGTGCGGTTTTTTGTACGGCGTCGCTCAGGCGCTGACGGCCACTTTCTTCTTGCTAGGGGTCTTTTCCTTCTCCTTATCCTTGTCGGCGGGCTGTTCCTGGCCTAGCGCCTGCGTTTCCTTGAGCCGGAAGATAACCAGGCTGCCCACGAAGGTGCAGGTGATCTGCCCGTGGGCGTTGAGCAGGCTCAGGGAGGACATCACGTCTTCACGGGTCATGCGGAGCTGGTCGCTCATGTACAGGGCGCTGTCGGCGCGGCCTTCAAGGTAATCGCGCACGCGCAGGGCGTCTGGGGTCAGCGGGGTAGCGGGCACGTCGGCCAGACCGGGGTCGGCCATGCCATACACGGCGCGGGTGCCGGTACCGGGCAGGCGGCGAACCCGGCCCTGATCGAGCAAGCTGGCGAGGGCCGCCCGTAGGTGCGAAAGGGCCAGACCAGTCGTCTTGGCAAGTTCAGTTTCGACCCATTCAGGCTTGCTTTCTAGGGCCTTAAGCACCAGCTTTTCGTTGGCGCGGCGGGTTTCTTGGAGGTCTTCGAGGGTGGGTGGGTTAAACATGCGCTATCCTCCGGGGGACACTACGTCAGGAATAGCCAGATACAGCCAGTTGCCCCTGTCGCAGAAAGAAAAATTAGAGTTAATAATCAATTCAGAAGCAGTGCGCCTTTAAGCGCAACTTTCCTAGTATGACCCGTTTTCTCTCATTTTTCATGAGGGTAAGCTCAGGAACGGCCCTGCCCCTGCACCGGAAAGTGCCGGGCAGACGGCAGAACTTCAATGGCGCCTGCCCGCTGTCTTGAGCAAAACGGCATCCAGAATGGGGCCTGACCGCTTCTTGACCAAAACGGCACCCAGGATGGGGCCTGGTCGCTCCCAACTGCGGGCGGAATTGCGCGGAGTTCGTACTCTTGCAGGTTTCCCCCCTGAGGTATGAAACTGCTCCAAACCATTGATCAGGTCGTGTAATCCGCGTTGATGCTCACGTATTCGGCGCTCAGGTCGCAGCCCCACGCCTCGCCTTTGTCCTGGCCTACGCCCAGATCAATGTCGAAAATGACTTCCCCAGCAGCTTTCATGCTGGCGCTGACGGCGGCGGCGTCGTAATTCAGTGGTTTGCCAGTAAACACGGGCACGCCCTGCACACTCACCTGCAACTTCTCGACATCCACCTGTGCTCCGCTGCGGCCCACGGCCATAATCACGCGGCCCCAGTTGGGGTCGGAGCCGTGGACGGCACTTTTGAGCAGCGGGCTGACGCAGCAGGTGCGGGCGGCGCTCAGGGCTTCGTGTTCACTGGCGGCCCCGGTGACTTTGACGGTCAGCAGTTTGGTCGCTCCCTCACCGTCGGCAGCGATCTGGCGGGCGAGGTCGCGCATGACGCCTTCGAGCGCCGCCAGAAACTCGGCCTGATCGGTGGCCCCAGCCAGCCCGTTGGCAAATACGGCGGTCATATCGCTGGTGCTGGTGTCGCCGTCCACCGTGACCGCGTTGAAGGTGCGGGCCACGATTGCCGGAAAAGCTTCCCGCAGCGCTGCCTGGTCTACCTGGGCGTCCGAGAACGCGAAGGCGAACATGGTCGCCATGTCCGGGTGAATCATGCCGCTGCCCTTGGCCGTGCCCACGATGTTCGCGCCGTTTTTCAGCGTGGCGTGCGCGGTCTTGGGCGTGGTATCGGTGGTCATGATGGCCGTGGCGAAGGGCAACACCTCGCGCTGAAGTTCCTCGGGCAGATGTTCGACGCCGCTCAGCACCCTGTCCATGGGCAGCAGGTGGCCGATGATGCCGGTGCTGGCGGTCAGGACGGTCTGCTCGTCAATATTCATGACGCTGCCCAGCGCGTCGGCCATATCCGCGTTGTCGCGTGCGCCCCGCTGACCGGTGGCGGCGTTGGCAATTCCGGCATTGACGACCAGCCCCCGTACCGGGCCGCCCCCCGCGTACAGTTCGCGGTTGCGGAGCACGCTGGCGGCGGCGGTGGTGCTGCGGGTTCCGGCAAAAGCCCAGGCGCAGTCCGTTTCGCTGATGACGCAGCTCAGGTCGGTCTTGCCGCTGGGCTTGAGCTGGGCGGCCATGGCAGCGGCCTGGAAACCACGGGGGAAGGTCAGAGATTCGGTCATTTCCTGAAGTCTAATGCCCTGGCTTTGGCTGGGGGAGCAGCTGTGTAGTGCGAATTCCGAACGCGCCCGGCGGCCCCGGTTGCCGTGTGCCGTGACGCGCCGCCAGGAAAAGCACCCAGACGACCTACACCTGCCAGCACCTTAAGACGTCCCGCGCCGCCGTGCGCCCGGCGTTTACGCAGTCGGGGATGCCGACCCCGGTGTAGCTGGCCCCCGCCACCTGTACATTCGGCGGCAGCGCGGCGCGGATGCGGGCCAGATGCTCCAGATGGCCCACCTGATACGCCGGATTCTTGCCGCGCCAGTCGGCATAGCTGTGCCAGAGCGGGTCGCCTGAGGCGCCAAACAGCCGGGCGACCTCGTGGACGGCCTCGGCGTAGGCTTTTTGCGGCTCCAAATCCTTGAAAAACACCCGCAGCAGCACATGGTCATTGGGGGCGCGTCCGTGCAGCTTGGCCGAGTGAACGGTAATGGCTTTCATGTGAATGCCCTCGTCGGCGGCCACTTGTAGCCCGTGCAGGTGCATGTCGCGGGGGAACTGCTGGGCGCGGTAAGCCAGGATAACCGCCACCGAGCCGTTGGCCTTGAGTTCGCCCACCAGCGCCGACGCCTCCGGGAAACTCCGGCGCAGCATCGGCGCCGCGTACCAGGCGGGCGTAGTTAAGATGACGCCGCTGCCCGCGATTTTCTCGCCTCCAGATAGCGTGACTCCACCGGGGTGAACTTGGAGCACCGGTGTATTCAGGCGCACATCGCCCGTTAGCTTGGCCGCTACGGCATTGGCCAGCGCACTCATCCCACCCTTAAACGAAGCGAAAATCGGCCCCTGGGCGCGTGGCGTGGCGCGGCTGCCTTTAATCACGCTGCCGTACTTTTGTTCCAGCGCCAGAAATTGCGGAAACGCCGCCTTCATGCTCAGTTCGTGCGGGTTGGCGACATAAATCCCGGCGGCCAGCGGGACGATAAAGTTCATGGCCTCCGCGCCAAAGCGCCGGGTGATGAAGTCAGCCAGCGATTCGTCGTCGTCAGTGGGGGGCCTGGGCGGGAGACGCTGCTCGTCCAGCATCCGCTGCAAACCTTCAGGCGAGAGCACGCCGCTTTGCAAAAAGCTCTGGTCATCCAGTGGCACAAACATTTTCAGGTTCTGCGGAAAGTCCAGCAGCTGCCCGCCGCGCAGGAAATACAGCTTTTTGGTGTCCTCGCGCGGGTGGATGAGTTCAGGTTCCAGGCCGATCTCGTGGGCCAGTTCCAGCGCCCAGGGCTTGCCCAGGATAAAGGCGTCGGCGGCCTTTTCCACCAGAAAACCGTCGCCGGTCTGCTCGGATTGCACCTTGCCGCCGAAATAATCGCCCGCTTCCAGCAGGACATATGCCGCGCCGCGCTGCTGAAGCTCCCAAGCGGCGGCGAGTCCGGTGAGGCCCGCACCGACAATGATGATGGGGGCCTGTTCAGATTGGGTTTGTTGGGTTGCCATCTGCGGTTTTATCCCTCCGGCCCCCTCACAAGGGAGGCAAAGTGAATGCTTTCTCGGCTCCCTTGTCAGGGGGAGCGGTCAGGGAAGCTGCCTGATACGGACTTCGGTTGAGCGGTGGGCAAAGCGGTTAACCACGGCGGACCCGTAAGGCTGCGCCGCAGAACAAGCAACAGAGAAACAGGTTCCGGGCGTGGAGGTGGCCGCCGGGCGTCCTGGCGGGTGCTCAACACAACAGACGGCAGTCCGTATCAGGGGTGGGTGTTTACAACGCCGCCGCCTGGCGCTCAATGACACTGGCCAGTGTCCCGATAAACAGCGGGTCGGTGTTCAGCGCGGGCGGGCGCACCAGCCGCATCCCCAGTTCCTGCGCGACTTCCTGCGCGGCGATATCGATGTCGAACAGGATTTCCACGTGGTCAGATACGAAGCCCACCGGCACACTGACTACCTTTTTTATCCCCTGTTCGGCCAGGGCGCGGAGGTGTTCGTCCAGCTGCGGCCCCAGCCACGGCTCTGGGCTGCGGCCCGCCGACTGGAAGCTCCATGACCACTGGTCGTCGCGCAGGCCCGCCTGGGCCGCTACCAGCCTGGCCGATTCCATCAGTTGGTCGGCGTAGGGGTCGCCCTCCTTAATAATCCGCACCGGCAGGCTGTGGGCACTTAGAACCACATGCACGTCGTCGCGCTCGCCTTCGGGCCACTCGGCGACGCCTCCCCGCACGCGGTTGGCCAGCGCCGTAATGTAGCCGGGTTCAGTGTGGTAGTCGTTGATAAAGGCAAAATCAATGTGTCCGTGGTTCATCTTTAGCGCAGCCTTGATTTTCTTCTGGTACTTTTCCACGCTCATGGACGAGTAGTGCGGGGCCAGCACAATAGCGATGGCCTGCTCGATGCCGTCGTCCAGCATGTCGCGCACGGCGTCCTCAATCCAGGGCGACCAATGGCGCATCCCGATATACGCCTTTAGCTGGCGGCCTGTGCTTTGCAACACCTGCATGGTGGCGTCCACCTGGGCGCGGGTAAATTCGGGCAGTGGCGACTTGCCCCCAATCAGGCGGTAATTGTTAGAAATCTCGTCTAGCACGGCGTGACCGGTAACGCGCCCGGCGCGGATGTCGGCGAGGTAGCCGGGCATCTCGTCCAAGTTTTCGGGGCCGCCGTAGGCCATGAAGAGGATGCCGAGGGGTTTGTGTTCATTGTTTGGGGTGGTCATGGCGCTCCTGTAAGTCGGTAGGGTGGAGTTTATTTGCGGGTCTGTTCGTGAACGTACTGGGTCAGCCGCAAAATCATGTCGGGGTTCGTCTCGGGCAAAATCCCATGCCCCACATTGAAAATATGCCCCGGACGCCCGGCGGCCTCGCCCAGAATGCGGTCAGTCTGGTGCTTTAGCTCCCGCCAGGGCGCTTGCAGCAGCAGTGGGTCAAGGTTGCCCTGGATGCTTTGGCCCTTCTGGCATAGGCTCCAGGCTTTGTCCAGCGGCGTGCGCCAGTCTGCGCCCATCACGTCGGACTCCAGTTCCGCCATATCGGGCATCAGGTGGGTGGCCCCAGTGCCGAAATAAATCACGGGTACGCCCAGTTTTTTGACCCGCTCAATCAGGCGGCCCGTGGCGGGTTTTACAAAGGTCTGGTAGTCGTAAACGCTCAGTGCTCCGACCCAGGAGTCAAAAATCTGCACGGCGCTGGCCCCGGCCTTGACCTGCTCGGCGAGGTAGTCGGCCAGCAGCGCCTCAAACTTACCCATCAGGCGTTCCCAGGCGGCGGGTTCGGCGTACATCATTCGCTTGGTTTTCTCGTAGTTGCGCGAGCCTTTGCCCTCAATCGCGTAGCTGGCGAGGGTAAAGGGCGCACCCACGAAACCAATGAGCGGAATGCCGCGCGAGTTCAGCTCCGGCACCAGCAGGCGAATGCTTTCGGCGGTGAACGGCATGCTCTCGGCGGCGGCGGGAACGGCCAGCATGTCCACGTCTCTGGTGCTGGAAACCGGGTTGTGAATCACCGGGCCGACACCGCCCACAAAGTCCAGACTCAGGCCCATGGTGGGCAGCGGCGTCAGGATGTCGTTGAACAAAATTGCGGCGTCCAGCGGAAACGCCTTGATGGGTTGCAGCGTGATTTCGGCAGCCAGGTCAGGCGTGCGGATGCAGTCCAGCATGGACTTTCCGGACCGCAGCGCCCGGTATTCGGGCATGTAGCGCCCCGCCTGACGCATGAACCAGACTGGGGTGTAATCGGCCTTTTCGCCGCGTGTGGCCCGCATAAACGCCGAGTCGTAGACCTTCGGGTCGGCTCCGGGCTTAGTCACGCTGGGGCGGCCCGGCACACGGCCAATAGAAGGGTCTTGCGCGGAGGGATGGGTGCTGTCCGGCTTGACCGCAGTGGGCTGGGTTTCCGGGGCCTGTTCGGATTGGGGACGAGTCATCGGGGTAAGTTTAGCGCCGGGCTGGGGCGGGAAAAGTCCCGTACCGAACGGTCGGGTAGGGAAAAGAGGAAGCGTCACATTGGTCTGTCAGAGTGAGGCCGTGCGCCGCCTCCTCTTTGCTCTCTTTGCTCTGGCCCTGACTCTGGGCAGTTGTGCGCTGGCCGACGACGTTATCAGGAATAATCCACGCGCCTGCCAGAGCTTCAGGCCGTATTGCCAGGCGTTGCAGTCCAGCGGCGTCAAAGTGCTGGGTACCGGCCTCTATATCGGCAACAAATTCTTTGTCGATCTCCCCGACCAGCAGGCCGCAGATGCCTTTCTGGACGCTTTGCGGCAGCGTGGCCTTGACCCGGCACGGGTGGAATTGATGCTCGCTCGCCCCGCCCAGTTGCCTGAGCCTTCGCGCTGGCCCGACACCACGCAGGTCGTGACCCGTGACACGCCAGCGGGCTACGAGTTCACCCTGACGGTCACCCGCCGGGGCCTGAAGGCCGTGACCTATCAACCCCAGTCGTGTGAGGCCGCCTACATAGAGCGGGTGCCAGACGGTAAGCAGGTCTGGCAGGACGGCACAGGCTTCGGCGCCGGGGTCGATAGATTGCCCGTGACACTGGTACCGGGCCAGTCGGTCAGCCGTAGCGTGCGCTGGGACGGTCAAAACAGTCTGAACGAGCGGCAGCCCGGCCTGTACCGCGTTCGGATAGGTCTGGGGCCGTTCGTGGGCGAGACCGTTTTTACGGTGAAGTGAATTCCTACTACCGGTTGAATCTGAGAAAACCAGACTTAGAGCATTTTGCAAAAAGATGGTGCTCTTTTGACCATCTTTTTGCCGAGTGGAACAAGTGAAAAAGAAAGAGAATGCGGCCTGCCCGCTGTCTTGAGCAAAACGGCTTCTTGGTCAGAGCGGCAGAAACGGGCTTTTCCAGTGACAGATCAGCAGCAATGTAAGCTGGGTTCAAACTTGAACCGACTTTGCGGCAGCCCTGTCGTCACAGTCCTCTTTTTTCACAAGCCACAGGCCACGTGCCACAAGCCCCCTTAGACCTTCAGACCCTCAGACCCTTAGACTCACCCAATGGATTTGAAGGCTCAACTTAAACAAGCCGTGGAAACCGCTGCCCAGCAACTTGGGATGCCGGTTGACGCCGCGATTCAGGAAACCCCCAGCAGCAAGCCTGGCGACTACGGCACGCCCGCCGCATTCCAGATGGCAAAGGCCGCTGGGCGCAACCCCGCCGAGGTCGCCGCGCAACTGGCCGCCGCCGTCGTGCTGCCCGCCGGAATCAAAAAGGTCGAAGCCGTCGGCCCGTTCATCAACTTCTTTCTGGATATCGGCGATTTCGTGCGCGGCGTGGTGGAAAAGCCCTTCCAGATGCCCGCCCTGAGCGGCAAAGTGGTTATCGAGCACACCTCGGTCAACCCCAACAAGGAGTTGCACGTGGGCCACCTGCGAAACGTGGTGCTGGGCGACAGCATGGCGCGGATTTTCCGGGCGGCGGGTCACACAGTAGAGGTTCAGAACTACATTGACGATACTGGGCGACAGGCCGCCGAGTCGCTGTTTGCTATTGAGCATTACCACCGCGTCTGGGACGGCGAAACCAAATACGACCAGTGGCTGGGTGAGGGCTACGTGCAACTGAACGCCGACCCGCAAAAGCCTGAGCTGGAAGCCGGAATCATGGACATCATGCATAAGCTGGAAGCCGGGGTGCTGCGCCCGCTGGTCGAGCAGACGGTCAAGGCGCAGCTGGCCACCTGCTTTCGCCTGGGGGCACGGTACGACCTGCTGAACTGGGAATCCGACGTGGTGGGCAGCGGTTTTCTGGCTCAGGCTATGAATATTCTGGAGGGCAGCCGGTACACCTCGCGCCCCAGTGAGGGCAAGTATGCCGGGGCCTTCATCATGGACGTGAGCGAATTTATGCCTGGCCTGGAGGAACCGAACGTGGTGCTGGTGCGCTCCGGGGGCACCGCCATGTACGCCGCCAAGGACATTGGCTACCAGTTCTGGAAATTCGGGCTGTTCGAGGGGATGAAGTTTAAGCCGTTCATGCCCGACCCGGAAGGCCGCGAAATCTGGACAAGCGCCCCCGACGGACAGCCCGACGACCAAAAACGCTTCGGCCACGCGCAGGAGGTCATCAACGTGATCGACTCGCGGCAAGATCACCCGCAGACAGTGGTGCGTTCGGCGCTGGGTGTGGCGGGTGAGACGGGCAAAAAGGAGCGCAGCATTCACCTGTCGTATGCCTTCGTCACGCTCGAAGGCCAGACCATCAGCGGACGTAGGGGCGTTGTGGTCAGCGCCGACGACGCGATGGACGAGGCCGAGAAACGCGCTCTGGCGGTGCTAAGCGACATCAATCCCGAACTGGCGAAGCGTGAGGACGCCGCCGAAATTGCCCGCCGCATCGGCATCGGGGCCATCCGCTTTGCGATGCTCAAGGCCGAGCCGACCCGCAAGATTGACTTTCGCTGGGAGCAGGCGCTGGCGCTGAACGGCGACACCGCGCCGTATGTGCAGTACGCCGCCGTGCGTGCCACCAATATCCTGCGCCGCGCCGAGGAAGCCGGACTCAAAACCGACGGCACGGGGGCCGACTGGGAGAGCATTCCCAAGATTGACTTGGTGCTCGCCAAGCAGGTCGCCAAGCTACCTGAAGTCGTGGCTCAGAGCGTGCGCGTGCACTCGCCGCATGTGGTGGCGCAGTACGCCCTTGACCTGGCGACCAGTTTCAACGCCTGGTACAACGCCAAAGATAAGCAGGGCAAGCCTGCCACCAACGTCTTGCAATCCGAAGTTGGTCTGCGCGAGGCTCGGTTGGCGCTGATGGTACGCCTGCGGCAGGCCTTCGAGGAAACGGCGGCGCTGATTGGCATCGAGATTCCAGCAGCGATGTAATCCGAATTCCACTCAATTCCGCCCGCAGTCGGGAGCGGTCAGGCCCCATCATGGGTGTCGTTCTGACCAAGACAGCGGTCAGGCCCCTTCAAGGGTGCCGTTCTGACCAAGAAGCCGCTTTTGCCCAAGAGGCGGGCAGGCTTGCTCAAGCGAGTCCGTTTTGCCCAAGAAGGCGCCGCCTGTGCCGCCACAGCGCCAAACCCATATTTTCCTACTCGTCTCCGCCCGGATTGAATCCAACACCGCCCGGTTCAATCGGCAATCCAACATAAGGAGCTGCTGGTGGAAGTGGGGCCAGGGCAACCGCAAAGTCGGAGACTGCATAACATTTGATAAGTAGCCAGTAAGCAGGCTGGCTATTTTTACTGTATCCATCGGCCAAATACTCTCGGCATGGCGAAGCGTGATTTTCAAACGAAAAGTTTCACTTTACATTTGAGGGACTTTGCGGTTGCCCTGGAAGTGGGGCGGCTTCGGGTGCTTTCCCCGGATACGCGCCACTATAACCGGGAGTTACTTTTTGGCGTCTACCCGGCAGATTCTTAGCTTTTTATCAGCAAAAAGCCTTCCCGACTCTTTACAGACGCGCTGCCAGAGTCGCCGCAGTAGGAAAAGTCTTTTCGACTCGGCAGGTTAGCAATACTTTACAGTTGCCCAGCCGCCTGCACTTCAGCGGCCCTCACCGTGTTGGCCAGCAGTTGGGCAATGGTCAGCGGCCCGACGCCGCCCGGCACCGGTGAGAGCGCCGAGGCGACCTGCGCCACGTCTGGATGAACGTCGCCGACCAGCCTGGTCTTCTGGCCTTCGCGCTCCAGGCGGTTGATGCCAACGTCAATGACCACCGCGCCCGGCTTGACCATCTCCGGTGTGATCAGGTGCGCCCGGCCCACGGCTACGAACAGAAAATCGGCCTCACGGGTCACGGCGGCGAGGTCAGCCGTTCGGCTATGGGCCAGCGTGACCGTCGCGTCGGCATTTAGCAGCAGACCGGCCAGTGGTCGCCCGACCAGTTGGCTGCGCCCTGCGATCACAGCGCGTTTTCCGGCCACTTCCAGCCCGTAGAAGTCCAGCAGCGCCATGATGCCCTGTGGCGTGCAGGGCGCCAGTCCAGGCTGTCCCGCCCCCTGTGGCCCCGACCACAGTCGCCCGACATTGACCGGATGAAAACCGTCTACATCCTTGCTGGGATGCACGGCGTCCAACACCGCTTTCTCGTCGATGTGGCCCGGCAGGGGCAGTTGTACCAGAATCCCGTTCACTTCCGGGTCGGCGTTCAGCGCGGTCAGCAGGGCCAGCAACTCGGCCTGGGTGGTCTGTTCGGGCAGCACATGCACGTGGCTTTGCAGCCCGGTTTCCCTGGCCTTCTTTTGCTTGCCCGCCACGTAACTGACGCTGGCGGGGTCGTCCCCGACGCGCACCAGCACCAGCTGTGGCACACGCGCCAGTCGGCTGGCCCGCGCCCTGGCGTCTTCCAGCAGCGCGGCGGCGGCGGGCGGCCCGGCCAACAGGGTTGCGCTCAACCTTCTGTCCTGGGACTGTCGGTGCGGCGGACATTCATACTGCGCGAGAGGCCCGCCAGCACGCCGTTGACGAACTTGCCCGACTCGTCGCCGCCAAATTTACGGGCGATCCGCACCGCGCTCTCGATGACCGGGGGGTGCGGCTCGGGGGTGTGCAGCATCTCGTAGGTTGCCAGCCGCAGCACGTTCAGGTCGGTCTGCGCCATCTGGTCAAAGCTCCAGCCGCGAATGGTGCGGTGCAGCGTATCGTCTATTTCGCTGCGGTGCTCGGCAATGCCGCGCATAAGCTGCTGGGCGAATTCCAGCGCCTCGGCACTCAGGGGGGCAAAGGTGTCGTCGCCCTCCCGCATCGCGCCCTCAGTGCGGGTAAAAACGGTGCCCAGCGGCAGGTCGCCCCGCTCGGCCTCGAACAGCACCCGGAACACGAATTCGCGGGCGGCGCGGCGCGTGCCTACCGGCTGGGCGGCCTTTTCACGGCGGCGGGTCAAGATGCCTGGCCTTTGGGCAGATTGACGCCCTGAACCGTCACATTGACGTTACGGACCTTCAGGCCCGTCATCAGTTCTATGTTTTCGCAGATTTCGCGCTGGGCCTGCTGCGACACCTTAATCAGGTTACGCCCGTATTCGATGTTCAGGGCGACCTCTACCGTCACCTCGCGCCCTTCTTGGGTTACTTTCAGGGCGCGGAGCTTGCGGGCCGCCTGCTGGTTACGCAGCACTTCACCCATTTTGATCGGTGCGGTGGCAATTTCGCTACCTTCGATGCCCTCGATGGTGGTCGAAGCGATGTCCAGCAAGACGTTTTTATTGATCTCCACGTTGCCGGACGGGTCGGGACTGGTCTGGGGTGTTGCCATGTGATACCTCCGGGCGCGGGAGAAGCTCCGCTGCGCCGATGCCCCTAGTTTAAGGGCTGGCAGCGCGTAGCGTGTGGTTTGTGGCTTGTGGCGTGTGAAAAAAGAGGCGGCCACAGCTCGTTTTCGGCCAACTCCTGTGCAAATCAGGTTCTGTTTAACTCAGTCCCTTCTCGACCAACAGGGCGGCCAGCCCAGCTTCGTCCAGCACCGCCACGCCCAGTTCCTCGGCCCTCGCCAGTTTGCTGCCCGCTTCCTCACCCGCGATCAGGTAGCTGGTCTTTTTGGTCACGCTGCCGGTCACGCGGCCTCCGGCGGCTTCCAGCTGGTTTTTCAGGTCGTCGCGGGGGCGCGAAAGGGTGCCGGTGATTACAAAGTTCAGGCCCGCGAGTTCGCCGGTGCGGGTGACTTCTTCGGCCTGGGGCGCAAATCCGGCTTCTTGCAAACGCTGCAGCAGGCCGCGCATGTTGGGGTCGGCCAGCGTCGCGCTCACGCTCTGGGCAATCACGCCGCCCAGACCGGGCACGGCCTCGATCTGCTCGGGCGTAGCGGCCAGCAGCGCGTCCAGCGTGCCGAAAGCGCGGGCCAGCGCCTGGGCGTTACGCTGCCCGACGTGGTTCATGCCCAGCGCGTTGATGAGGCGCCACAGCGGTTTGGTCTTGCTGTCTTCCAGCTGCGCCAGGATGTTCTGCGCCTTTTTGTCGCCGCCGCGTTCCAGCCCGGCCAGTTGCTCGGCGTTCAGGGTGTAGAGGTCGGCGGCGTCTTTGACCAGGCCGCTTTCCAGCACTTGCAGGGTCAGTTTTTCCCCGATGCCGCGCACGTCCATCGCCCCGCGTGACACGAAATACCGCAGGCGCTCGAAGCTCTGCGAGGGGCAGGCCGGATTGGGGCAATAGGTATTGGCGTCGCCCTCCGCCCGCACGACCTCGTGACCGCAGTCGGGGCAGTGGGCCGGGAACTCGTAAGGCGGGGCGTTGGCGGGGCGCTTTTCCAGCACCACGCCCATGATCTGCGGAATTACGCCGCCCGACTTGCGTACTCGCACCGTGTCGCCAATTCGCAAATCCATGTCGCGGATGTAGTCCTCGTTGTGCAGCGTGGCCTTGCTAACGGTGCTACCCTCGATCAGCCGGGGCGACAGGTGGGCCAGCGGCGCAAGTTTTCCGGTGCGCCCGACGTTCACCGTGATGCTTTCAAGCACCGTCTCGACTTCCTCGACCGGAAATTTATAGGCGATGGCCCAGCGCGGGGCGCGGCTGGTCAAGCCCGCCTCCTCCTGAAGCCGCAGGGAATCGAGTTTCAGCACCGTCCCGTCGGCGTCGAACTCGAAGTCGGCGCGGGCCGCGACCATGCGGGCGTGGTAGTCAACGGCGCCCTCAAGGCCGCGCAGCTGTTCAGAGTAGCGGCTGGTCGGAAAACCGCGCTCACGCAGCCAGCCCAGCACCTCCCACTGCGACTGTGCGGGTACGCCGTCGCGCTTGCCCAGGGCGTACAAAATGACCTTGAGATGGCGGGTGCGGGTCACTTCCGGGTCTTTCTGGCGCAGGGCCCCGGCGGCTCCGTTGCGGGGGTTTTTCAGCAGCGGCGTGCCCAGTTCCTCGGCCTGCGCGTTGAAGGCGGCAAAGTCGGCCCGTGACAGGTACACCTCGCCGCGCACTTCCAGCTCCCCCTGCAACCCTTCTAGCTGCTGCGGAATTTCGGGAATGGTCAGCACCTGCGCCGTCACGATTTCGCCCACGCGCCCGTTGCCGCGTGTGGCGGCCCATTGCAGTTGACCGTCCAGGTAGTACAGATTGACGCTCAGGCCGTCGATTTTCAGCTCACCTGTGAACGTGAAATCGTCGTAATCGGGGGGCAGGTTCAGCGAGCGGGCTAGTTTCTCGCGCCAGTCGCGCAGTTCCGCGTCGTCGAAGACGTTGTCCAGACTGGTCATCGGCGTGGGGTGAGGCACCGGCAAAAAGGCGCTGCTGGGTGCGCCGCCGACCGTCTGGACGGGGCTGACCTCATCCGGCAGGTCGGTGGCCCATTCGGGGTGCGCCGTTTCCAGCTGCCGCAGCTCGCGGGCCAGGGCGTCGTACTGGTCGTCGGGAATGTTGGGCGCGTCTTGCTCGTAGTAGGCGCGGTTATGGCGGGTGACCTCGCCGCGCAGTTCGAGGTAACGGGCGTGCAGATCGTCGGAACCGGTCTGACTCATGCCTTTAGCGTAGCATCAGGGCCGAGTTTGTTCCTCAACGAAATTGGCTGCCCCTTTTTTAGACCTGCGGTCAGCTTCTAATACGGATTCCGCTAAATTCCGCCACAGTCGGGAAGACACCGCCTGCGGCTCCATACCGCGAAACCCGTATGTTGTTCCTACTCGCATCCGCTCGGATTGATTCGGAACTGCACCAAATCAATCGGAATCCGTATAAGGACGCCAGCACACTGTCATTTTGATTGGGTTCAGTGGCTTACATAATTCCGTATACTTGGTGTCAGCTCTACATCAACCCTTTTCCTAGGAGAATAAACATGAAGAACTTTCTGACCGTGGCCCTTGCCCTGACTATTTCTGCCGCTGGTGCCCAGACCGTGCGTGTGGGCATGGCCTACGACGCCGGTGGTAAGGCTGACAAGAGTTTTAACCAGAGCGCCTACGAGGGCACCCAGAAGGCCGTTAAGCAGCTCGGCGTGCAGGCCAAGGACTTCGAGCCCAGCGACCCCAGCCAGATTATTCAGGGCGTGCGCAGCTTTGCCAAGGAAGGCTTTGACCTGACCATCGGCGTGGGCTTTGCCAACAACGCCAGCATCAGCCAGGTTGCCAAAGAAAACCCCGACCTCGCCTTCGGTCTGGTGGACGACGTTTCGCCTGTCAAGAACGTCGCCAGCCTGGTCTTCAATGAAGAGCAGGGCAGCTACCTGGTCGGTTATCTGGCCGCCATGAACAGCAGCACCGGCGTGGTCGGCTTCCTGGGCGGCATGGACGTGCCCCTGATTCACAAGTTCCAGGCCGGGTACGAAGCGGGCGTCAAGGCCGCCAACCCCAAGGCCAAGATCATTTCGCAGTACGTTGGCACGACCCCTGACGCTTGGAACAACCCCGCCAAGGCCAAGGAAATCGCGGCCAGCATGCGCGGGCGCGGCGCGGACATCATCTTCGCGGCGGCAGGTGGCAGCGGCAACGGGCTGATCGACTACGTCAAGCAGACCCAGTGCCTCAAGGCCTCGCAGCTTCCCGCAGGCGTCAAGTTCGCCGGCAACAACTTTGCCAAGGTGCCCAAGAGCGCGGCTTATCAGGCCGCCTGCAAGGGTGAGACCCGCCCACTGATGTTCATCGGTGTGGATAGCAACCAGAACTACCTGGGCGACTTCGATAAGAACCCCGCCACCATGAACCACGGCCTGACCAGCATGACCAAGCGCGTGGACAACGCCGTGTACGCACTGATTCAGGATGTCAAGAACGACAATTTTAAGGGCGGTGAACACCGCTTCGGCCTCAAGGACGGCGGCGTGGCTTACGCCATGGACGAGTACAACAAGGCCCTGATTCCCAGCAGCCAGCTTATGAAGATCGAAGCCATCAAGGCCAAGATCATCAGCGGCGCGATCAAGGTGCCCACCAAGTAAAGATCGGTTGCCAAAAAGGGGGAGAGCCGGGTGTGCGGCTCCCCCCTTTTTTTATTCCGACCTACCGTGTTACTGAATATATAGGCTGATATGTAAAAACAGGTACGTGGCCGGAACCGCGAACAGCAGGCTGTCGATGCGGTCCAGAAAACCGCCGTGACCGGGCAGACTGGTGCCGCTGTCCTTGGTTTTCAGGGCGCGTTTGATGAGGCTTTCGCTCAGGTCGCCCAGCTGACTGGCACTGGCTACCAGAATGCTGTACAAAAAGGCGTCCAGTGGTGACCAGATGTGCGCCAGTTGCGTCATGATCAGCACGGTCAGAAAGCTGAACAGCAGTCCGCCAATCGCGCCCTCGACGGTCTTGCCAGGGCTGACCTCGGGGGCCAGTTTGTTGTGGCCAAAAAAATGCCCGGCAAAAAAGCCCCCGATGTCGGCGGCGAAGGTCGCCAGCAGCGGCAAAGCAAAGTACAGCAACCCGTGTTCGGCGTCGGGGGTATAGCGCAGCAGCAGAAAGTAGCCCAGCAGCCAGGGAATGTAGAGCAGGCCGAACAGACTGTAGACCACCCGTTCCAGTGGACGCTCGCCGGGCTTGATGACTTCCAGCACCAGCAGCGCTCCCACGGCGATAGTCAACACCACTTCGCGCCAGGAACCCCCTACCCAGGGCACCTGCGGCCATATCGGTAAACTGGCTATGATCAGCGCCGCCGCGAAGACACCCAGGCTAATGCGGCGCACGTCGATGTCGTTCTTGTCGAGCATCCGGATGTATTCGAACAGCCCCATGACCGACACGAAGACCAACGCAGGCAGCATGGCCCACCAGCCGATCCAGACGATCAGGCTCAGAACCGCGAAGCCCACGAGACTGGTGAGCACGCGGGTGCTCAGGCTTTCCACATCGTCTCCGGCCGGTCAGTGGTCAGTGGTAAGTGTTCAGTGGAAATTATCCCATTTGCCACGAACCACTTGCTCCTTCCGGCGCGTAGCGCCTTCACCCTAGGATTTCCTGCTCCTTCTTCTGGAAGGTGCTGTCTACCTTGGCAATAAACTCGTCGGTGACCTTCTGCACGTCGGCTTCCCCGCGCTTGATTTCGTCCTCGCCCAGTCCCTCGACTTTCTTGACCTCGTCCAGCGCGTGCTTACGCAGGTTGCGTACGGCAATGCGGGCATCTTCGGCATAGGTCTTAGCGTTCTTCACGAGGTCTTTACGGCGCTCCTCGGTCAGCATGGGCAGCGAAATAAAGATGGTGTCGCCCTTGTTGTTGGGGTTCAGTCCCAGGTCACTATCGCGGATGGCCTTCTCAATAGGGTTCAGTGCGCCCCGGTCCCAGGGAGTGATGACCAGCGTGCGGGCGTCGGGCGTGGTGATGCTGGCGACTTGGTCGATAGGCACCTGGGAGCCGTAGTAGTCCACCACGATCTTTTTGAGGATGCCGGGGTTGGCGCGGCCAGTCCGCAGCACCGAGAGGTTGTTGTCCAGGGATTCGATGGCCTTGCCCATTTTTTCGCGGGTGTCGGCGGTAATTGATTTGAGGTCAGGCATACTGAGAGTCTCCTTGTGGGGAATAGAAAGATTTTAGCCTGTGGCGCGTGGCGTGTGGCTTGTAAAGGGCCTGGGCAGGGGCAAGAGCTTCGGGCGGCGTTTTTTCCACAAGCTAGCAGGGCACAGGCCCTAGCTCTTGATCAGTGTTCCCACCCGCTCACCCTGGAACAACCGCTCCAGATTGCCGTCTTGGAAAATGTCAAAGACCACGATGGGCAGGTTCTTGTCCATGCAGAGGGTCAGGGCGGTGGCGTCCATGACTTCCAGGCGCTGCTCCACGACTTGTAGGTGGGTGATGTCTTTAATCAGTTTGGCGCCGGGGTTTTTGCGTGGGTCGGAGTCGTATACGCCGTCCACCTTGTTTTTCGCCATCAGCACCACCTCGGCCCCGATTTCCAGGGCGCGGAGGGTGCTGGTGGTGTCGGTGGTGAAAAAGGGCGCACCGTTGCCGCCGCCCAAAATAACCACGCGGCCTTTTTCCAGATGCCGAATCGCCCGGCGGCGGATGTACGGCTCAGCCACCGAGGGCATCTGAATGGCGCTCATGACGCGCGTAGGCGTTCCGGCACTTTCCATCGCGTCTTGCAGGGCCATGGCGTTCATTACCGTACCCAACATACCGATGTAGTCGGCAGTGGCGGCGTCCATGCCTTTGCCGTTGCGTGCGCCGCGCCACAGGTTGCCGCCCCCGATAACCACGGCCAGCTCTACTTCAGTGCCTTTTAGGGCATTCACAATTCGTTTAGCAAGCTCGGCAGTGGTCTCAGGGCTGATGCCGAAGCCGTTTTCATTGGCTAAAAATTCGCCGGACAGTTTAAGAAGGACGCGCGTAAACATAGGAACCTCGGTGGGCTGGTGGCCCCTGGCAGGTGGCGTGTAGAAACTGATGCCTCGATTGGCTTTGTAGGCCTACAAGCTACACTCCACAAGCCCGAAAAATCCCGGCGACCCAAGATAGGCCACCGGGAAAAGTCTCAACTTATGGCCCGAAAAAAGGGCGGCGTGTGCCGCCACCCACTTTTGGACTTAGCCGCCGATTTCAAAGCGGATAAATTTCTTGACCTTGGCGTCGCCCAGGTACTTCTGCACGGTCAGGCTGTTGTCTTTCACAAAGCCCTGCTCGCCCAGCACTTTTTCCTGGTAGAACTTGCCAATCTGGCCCTCGACAATCTTCTCGACGATCTGCTGGGGCTTGCCTTCGTTGAGCGCCTTATTGGTCAGGATTTCGCGCTCCTTTTCAATGTCGCT
Organism: Deinococcus sp.; assembly: GCF_018260405.1. Lineage (GTDB taxonomy): Bacteria > Deinococcota > Deinococci > Deinococcales > Deinococcaceae > Deinococcus. The sequence goes on along the minus strand of NZ_JAGLBG010000006.1, from coordinate 23,775 downwards.
GCTGTCCACTTCGTCGCGGTGCAGGAACTGGGGGCGCTCGGCGGCTACGTGCAGAGCCACGTCTTTGGCCCTGGCGTCGTCGCCGCCTTCGAGGTCCACCAGCACGCCAATTTTGCCGTTGCTGTGCACGTACCCGGCCACCTGGGTGCCTTCGAGGTACTCCACGCGGTTCAGCACGATGTTCTCACCGATTTTACCGGCGGTGGCGGCGATAATTTCGCTTACTGTTTCGTTGCCCACCTTAAAGTTCTTGAAGGTTTCCAGGTCGCTGGTCTTGGCGTCCAGGGCAGCCCGGGCAATCTGGTCGACCACGGCCTGAAAGTCGCTGTTGCGGGCCACAAAGTCGGTTTCGCTGTTCACTTCGACAATCGCGGCGCGGTTGCCGTCGACCACAAAGCGCACTAGACCTTCCTTGGCTTCGCGGTCACCCTTTTTGACGGCGCGGGCAATGCCACGTTCGCGCAGCAGGGCCACCGCTTTTTCTTCGTTACCGTCGGCGTCGGCCAGCGCCTTTTTCACGTCCATCATGCCAGCGCCAGTCATTTCACGGAGTTTCTTGATTGATTCCATCATAGGTACTTCCTCCTGTAGGGGGGTAAATGTCTCGGAAAAATGTCTTGCAAAAGGGGGCGGCCCCAAGTCTGTGCTGGACACGCCCCCCGCCTCACTGCGCCCTTAACTCAGCTGCGGCCCTGGGTGCTGGTGACCTGGGTGGTCTCGTCTTCGACGGGTTCGCTGCCGCCCTCGCCTTCCCCGCCCTGCTCGGGAACGCTGCTGACCTCCTCATGGCCGCCACGGGCCTCGACCAGCAGGTCGCCGATGCGGTGAGTAATCAGCTGGATGCTGCGAATAGCGTCGTCGTTACCGGGCACGATGTAGTCGATCACATCAGGGTCGCTGTCGGTGTCGGCCAGCGCAATAACTGGAATGCCCAGTTTGTTGGCCTCTTGCACGGCAATGACTTCTTTGGTGGGGTCGACCACAAAAATGGCGTCGGGCAGACGATTCATCTTGCGAATGCCGCCCACGAAGCGCAGCAGACGTTCACGCTGCGCGGCCAGTTCGATGCGCTCGGCCTTAGGACGGTCGTTGATGCGGCCCGACTCGAACAGTTCTTCAAGTTCGTTCAGGCGGTCGACGCGGCCCCGGATGGTCTTGAAGTTGGTCAGCATGCCGCCCAGCCAGCGGCTGGTGACGTAAGGCATCCCGGTGCGGCGGGCTTCGAGTTCCACGATTTCCTGGGCTTGCTTCTTGGTGCCCACGAACAGGATGATGCCGCCGCGCTCGGCGAGGTCCTTGATGTAGTCGAAGCTGCGGTCCACCTGCTTGAGAGTCTTTTGCAGGTCAATAATGAAAATACCATTGCGCTCGGCAAAGATGAAGCGCTTGAACTTGGGGTTCCAACGCTTAGTTTCGTGACCGAAGTGAACTCCGGCTTCCAGCAACTGCTTCATGGAGATGTACGACATTTAAGCTCCTGAGCGTTAAGTGGGAAAAAGTTTTGCCTTCCTACGCGCCAACCTAGAGACCGATTGTCTCGGCCCGGTCAGGCCCACATGCGACGCTCGAGCGCACGGGGCAGGGTCACGGGGGCACCCAAACAGAGAGTATAGCAGACCCGGGTCAACCTGCCCCTGCCTGTTGGCCGCGACTGCTCTTCCGTCGGCGGGCCGGGCATGGTACACTTGCAGAGTTTGCCTCTGAAACAGGGGCGTGAGCAGTGTGAACTGGTGCAGTGGCCGCCCGCGCGGTAAACCGCTTGCCCCACACTCTTTAAGGAGAACAGCATGAAGCGTACCTACCAACCCAATAACCGTAAACGGGCCAAGACCCACGGCTTCCGCGCCCGCATGAAGACCAAGGCTGGCCGCAACATTCTGGCCCGCCGCCGTGCCCGTGGCCGTCAGCAGCTTACCGTCAGCGACGAGTAACTTTTCTCTCGCCTCCGGGAGCAGCCCTATTACCAAGCCAGACCAGACCAGCGCCACGCAGAAGCGGCAACCCCGCCCGGTGGCGCTGGTTGCATTGCGCGGCGAAAAGGAGTTTCGTAAGGTTCGCGCACACGGCGTTCCCATCCGCGAGCCGCTGTTTACCTTGCGCGTCACCGAATACCGCCCGCGCTACGGCGAAACGTGGCGTCCGCGCAGCATTGTGGGTATCGTGGTGCCCAAGAAAACCCTGCGCCGCGCCGTGGATCGCAACCGTGCCAGACGCCGCGTGCGTGAGGCCATGCGTACCCTGCCGGGCGGCTTACCCCCCTGCCGCGCCATACTGATGCCGACACCCGCCGTCTTGAAGCAGCCATTTGCCGAGTTGCAGGCGGCGCTGGCCCGCGCGTTTGCCCGCGCTCCTGGCAAACTAAAGGGCAAGCGCTCTGGCCTCGGGAACGCTGGGGCTGCTGGCCGCGTATCTGCTGGCGTGCCCCTACCGCAGACTGCTGCCCAAGACGTTAGAAAACCCCCTATGCAAAGCGGTGCTCAGCCGGATAACCTGAAGAGGCCGAATAAGCCCAATAAGCCCAATAAGCCCAATAAGAAGGCCCAGCTGTGACGGCGCCGCAGCAGCGCTCTGGCAGTCCTGCGGCGCGGGTGGCGCTGCGGCTGGTGCGCGGGTATCAGCGGCATCTTTCGGGCCTGAAGTCGGCCCCTACCTGCCGCTTTACTCCGAGTTGCTCCGAGTATGCTGCGGGGGCCATCGAACGGTTTGGCGCAGTCAGGGGACTCTGGCTCGCCACCTGGCGTATTGCCCGCTGCAATCCGCTGGTGCCCGGCGGGAATGATCCGGTTCCCGAGCACTTTCCGTGGCCCAGAATCGTCCCCGGCCCAGAACACACGGCCCCTCTACCCACTGAGCCTCACCGGAAAAGACAAATTCATGAAAAGTAAACTGCAAAGCAAACTTCTGCTCCCTCTGACGGCCCTCGGCGGGCTGCTGCTGACCGGCTGTGGTCAGACCGGGCCGCTGCCGACGTTCGGTAAAGCTATCGTTCCCCAGTGGATCACCGGCGATTTTGACGGTCAGCCGGGCGACGAGTACATTGCGACCAGCAACCTCGAAGACGTGGTGTTCAATGCCCGTGGCGAGGTTATCGGCTGGTACGTCAAGTCCAATGCGGGCACCCCGTTCATCAAGCAGCGGGCCGACGGAACCTACGATTTTTCGGCATTGGTTAATTCCAAAACGGTGGTCAACATGGTGGGCCAGTCGGCGGTACAGGGCCAGACGGCCAGTGCTTTTGCGCCCGATCGCCGCGCCTTTGCCCTTAAGGGTGGCCCGCTGGACCCGGCCCAGGCCGCCCAGACGACCGTGCCCGCGCTGAAGACCGACCACAACGCACAGACGGCCACCTTCAAATACACGCAGGGCGGGGCCAGCGTCACCAAAACGGTCACCCTCCACCCGCGCAACTTCATCATTGCTCTGAAGACCGAGGTGCAGAATGGGCCGGAGCGGGTCAATCTGCTGCTGCCGGGCCTTGGCAAGGCGGACAATCCCAGCGTCAAGGCCTACGCGGTGGGCGCAGCACAGCCGATCGTGGTAAGCGGCAGCGGCACGGCCACGGTGCAGAATATTCAGTACGCGGCGCTTCAGGAAAAGCCCAGTCAGATGGCGCACGCCCTGATCGTTCGCCCGGAGGCGGGCACGACCATCAACGCCACGCTGACGGGCGGCCCCCAGGGCCTCATCAGTGCGGATATTCCCGCAATCAGTAACGTCGAGGTGTACGGCGGCAAGAACGAACTGATTCATCTGTATCAGAGCGGCTACACCATGTTGCCGGGGCTGTTTGAACCGAACATTTTTGGCAAAATCAGTCTGGTGATCGTCAAGATCATGGAGGCGCTGTATAGGGTCATCGGCAACTGGGGGCTGGTGATCGTGGCGCTGACTCTGCTGCTGCGACTGGTCATGTGGCCGCTGATGCAGGTCCAAGGCCGCAGCACGGCCCGCATGCAGATCGTGCAGCCCAAGATGCAGGAGATTCAGGCCCGCTACAAGGGCAAGACCGACATGGAGTCGCAGCGGGCCATGCAGGCCGAGACCGCGCAGCTTTACCGCGACCACAACGTCAATCCGGCGGGCTGTCTGACGGGCTTCTTGCCGTTCCCGGTATTGATCGCGCTGTGGTCTACTATCCGCAACTTCGAGTTCGACAAGGGCTTCTTGTGGCTGCCGGACCTCGCTATTCCTGACCCGTTCTATATCTTGGCGCTCATCTACCTGATCGTAAACATCGGGCAGCTGTACGTCATGACGCGCAAAAGCCCGGAGATGTTCCGCCAGCAGGCGTTTATGTACATCATCTTCCTGTACTTCGCCCTGACCTTTCCGGCAGGCGTGACGATCTACACCATCCTTAGTACGCTGATCGGCATCGGGCAGCAGATTCTCATTAACAAACAGGTCGAGCAAGAGACGGCCTCGCTGGCGACCAGTGTGCAGAAGGTAGATCCTGGGACTACGCGCCCCCGCAAGCCCAACCGGACTATTGACGCACCTAAAGACGACTGATACGCACTGCCGATTGAGTCTGAAATAACCAGATTCAATCCGGTCAGATGCAAGGCGCAATCCGTATTATACGGATTCCGATTGATTCGGTGCAGTTCTGAATCAATCCGAGCGGATGTGAGTAGGAACAGCATACGGGTTTCGCGGTATGGAGCCACAGACGGCGATTTTCCGACTGTGGCGGAATGGAGCAGAATCCGTATTAGATGCAGTTCTGCGAATGATGGGCACGTCGGAAAAACACCGCCGCCCCCTTCACTCTACGTCTTGCTCTCTCTTTTTCACTCGTTCCACACGGCAAAAAGAGGGTAAAAGAGCACCATCTTTTTGCACAGTGCTCTAAGCGGAAAAAGGCCACCTCATGCACTTAGCAGGGGCGGCCTTTTTGACTGGCTTTTATTTGCTGGAAAACAGCGTATTGAGCGTCACTGGAGTCAGGCTCTTGGCCTTGAGGCCCGCGATAATGGCAGGCAGGGCCGCGCCGGTGGCCGGGGCATGGCCGCGACTGATATGCAGCACGATGATGCTGCCGGGCTGCACCTGCGAAAGCGTCTGCTGCACAATGGCGCGGGCGTTGGGCTGGTTTACGTCGCCGCCGATTACGTCCCAGTGAATGACTTTCATGCCTGCTTTTTCGGCCAGTTTCACGTCGCTGGCCTCGGCGCAGCCGCCCGGAAAGCGGAAATATTTGGGAGTGACCTGGGTGATGGTTTCAATAGCTTTGCTCGATCTGAGCATATTGCCGAGTTTGGTGGCCTGCGCCACGCCCGGCAGCCCATAGCAGGGCTGTGAGAAACCAGGGTGGTCGTAACTGTGATTTTCGACCTCAAACAGCGGGTTGGCGGCAATCGCCCGGGCCTGCTTCGGATAGACCTCGGCCCACATTCCGGTCATAAAGATGGTGGCCGGGGTATTGGTCGAGGTCAGGACTTCGATCACTTCCCTGTTGTAAAAGTTCTTGACGCGGCCATCTTTTAGTTCCTGTTTCATGCCAGGGGTCATGTCCGCGTCGAAGGTCAGGGCCACCTGCTTGACGGTGCGCGGGCCGTGGGTCACCACACCGGGCGCATTGAGGGAGGGCTGGGCGGCGAGAGCCAGACCAGCGACTAGCAGGGCAGTGATAAGGGCGGCAGACTTCATAGCTTCAGCTTATAGGGCCAAGTGTTAGCGGTACATGAAGCCCCACTTCCAGACTGTTGCAGTCAATTTAGATGACCGCAGGCCATGCGGCGCGGGTGATTCATACGGACTGCCGTCTGTTGCGTTAACAACCCGGCGTCTTGTCAGGTGGCAATTCTATGCCCGACAGTTCTCTTTGCTCCGACTCGCTCTGCGGCGCAGCTCTACGAGTCCGCCCGACTTGAACGGTTTTGGCAACCCACTTAGAGCAGTTTGCAAAAAGATGGTAAAAAGAGCAGGACGTAGAATGAAGGGGCGCCAGTGTTTTCCCGACGTGCCATCATTCGCAGAACTGCTCTAACCGGAGTTTGTATCAGTGATCGCGTTCCAGCTCGCGGCGGGCCAGGGCGGCCAGGGCGTCGCGGGCTGGGCTTTCCGGCAGGGCCAGTAGCGCGTCGCTGGCGAGGGCGGCGCGGCGGCGAATCTCGTTGCGGCTGCGGGTGGCGGCTTCGCTCTGCGTGGCCAGAATACGAATGCGCTGCACGTCGCCTTCTTGCGCCGCCTGCCGTTCCAGAATGTGGCGCACCTCGTCACCGTGCGGCCCCTCCAGCAACAGCAGCACCGGGTAAGTCGCCTTGCCTTCGTGCAGGTCGCTGCCCACCGGTTTGCCCAGCGCTTCTTCGGTGCCCATCAGGTCCAGCAGGTCGTCTTGAATCTGAAAGGCCATGCCGTACTCACGTCCGAACGTTGCCAGGGCCGTCTGCTGCTCGGGAGGCGTGCCCAGCAACATGGCCGGGGCACTGGCGGCCAGCTCGACCAGGGCCGCCGTCTTGCCGTGAATGACCGTCCAGTAGTTTTCTAGCGAATAGTCGCCGTAAGCCGCCACCTGAAATTGCAGCACTTCACCTTCACAAATTACGCTGGCGGTTTCCCCGAAGGCGCGGGTCAGCGGCTGGCTGCCGGGCATCTGTGAAAGCAGCGTCAGCAGCCGCGCCAGCATAAAGTCGCCGCTCATCACGCTGACCACGTTGCCAAAGCGCTTAAAGGCCGTCTGATGCCCGCGCCGGGTATCGGAATCGTCGATCAGGTCGTCGTGCAGCAGGCTGGCCGAGTGCAGCAGTTCGACACACGCCGCGAGGCGCACCACCTCGGGCCAGACCGCCTGGCCGAGCGCCGCGCCGAGCGCCTGGGCAGCCAGCAGCGCGATCAGGGGCCGGGTGCGTTTGCCGCCTGCTGTGACCAAGTCTTCACCGATCAGCTCGATAAATTCGACGCGGGAGTGCAGTACCTCGCGCAGTTGCGCGTCGAACGCGGCGTCAGGCAAAACGAGATCGGGCACGCGCGTCATAACTCAGAGTATACGGGCCTGACTGCGCCGCAGGAATGTTGCCCCGAATAAGTACGGCCTTGCCGTCTGTTTCGTTGACCACCCGGAATCCGTATGGGCACCCGCCCTCTTTGTCCCTCGCCAAAGCGGTGTTCCCCATGATAAAAACTTAGGGTATGGAAAGCGTCGTCGGTCTGTTTCCCAATGTTCAGCAGGCGCAAGTCGCTCTGCAAAACCTGCAAGCTCGCGGCTTCGAGCGCGATCACCTGGGGTTTGCTCTGAATGATGTCGTGGCCGAAAACGACTTTGCTCAGGCCACAGGCATCAGTCCTGAGGCGGGAGCGCCTGCGGGGTCTGGCGGCACCATCAAAGGGGCGTTCATGGGGCTGCTGGCCGGGCTGGTTCTGACGGTTCCTATCTGGCTGCTGCTTAAAATTATCCCTGACACCCGTATTTTCTCGGATGGCGGACTTTACGGCATGCTGTTCGGCGGCATTGGCGGACTGGCGCTTGGTGGGCTGTTCGGCGCTCTGGCGGGCAGCGATCACGGTGACTATGTCAAGCTGTTGCGCAGCATGGGCGTTCCAGCGGCACAGGCCGAAAAGTTTTACAACGGTCTCAAGAGTGGTTACGTGCTCTTGATTGCCCGTGACCCAAGCGGCGCCCGCACTGACGAGGCCCTGAGCATCATGCGCCGCAGCGGAGCGGTCAAACTTGACGACGCTACCGGCACTGGCGAACTTCAAAGCGAGCGCAGCGGCCACGGCCACTAAGGACAACGAAGTTAGAGCATTTTGCGAAAGTGGGGTCGGGCCGCCCCGAATCCCCGCTTTCCCCCAGCAGGGCAAGTAGGAGCAAACCTAATCAGAACCACCAGGCGAAGCGAGAACCGTCATATAGCACTGAGACTCGAAAGGTTTCGGTGCTGTTTCGGAAGCTCGCAATGTTCAATCCACTGAACTTAGACACAAGCAGCTCTAGCTTTTACCTTTGGCCCGAGTGCAACGAGAAGGCCAAAAGAAGCTACTAGACGACAACGCCCACCTTCCAGCCTGCTGGAAGGTGGGCGTTTTACAGTGCTTTTAGTTTTAGGGCGGCTGATACGGATTGGGCGGTGTGGAGCGGCAGTCCGTATTACTTAATGGCCTTAATGGCCGCCGCCGTCAGGTCGCTGTTCGGGTTAGCGTACACGAACAGGTGGGTTCGGGCGGCGACCTGCTGGTCTACCACGATGGTAAAGCCGTTCTTTTTTGCTGCCGTTGCAATGGCGCTATTGATCTTGGTCGCCAGGGGCTTAAAGGCGCCCGCGAGCTGTGTCTGTGAAGTCTTCTGGGCGGCCAGAAAATCCTTCTGCGCTTTGATGGCGGCCTGCTGGTCGGCGGCTTTGCGGGTACTGGCGTATCTGTTCATCAGGGTCTGAAGAGTGGCCTGACGCTTCCCCAGGTCGGTATTGACCTTTTTACGCAGGTTCAGGTAGTTGGTGCTGCCCGGAACACTGGCGACCAACTTCTCGACATTGACAAAACCCAGACGGTTCAGTGTAGGAGCGGCGTGGGGGACGGTGGCAAGCAGCGCCAGAGGCAGGAGAAGCAGGATACGGTTCATCGATTTTTCCTTTCGGCAGATTCAAATGAAAGCCCCCGCAGCAGGCACGGGGGCGCAAAAGCTAGGCTAGGGCACTGGCCCCGGTCAGGCTTTACTTGACGTTTTTCTTGACGCCCTCGGTAACATCGGTGCTGGTGTCGGCGTAGACCACCAGGCCGCTTTGCTGGGCCACCGAGCGGTCCATGATGATGCTGAAGCCGTTGGCTTTGGCGTAAGCGCCGATGGCATTGTCCACCGAGGTTTCGACGGGGCCAGCCTTGGCCTTCATCTGAGTGTCGTAGTCCTTGAGCTTGGCGTTGTAGGTGTCCACCATGGTCTTGCGGCTGTCTTTTTCACTAGCGGTGGCGGCGGCACCCTTGGCATCAATGGCCTTGATCTTGCTGTCGAGATCGGCCAGTTCGCCCTGGAATTTGGTTTGCAGGGTTTTAACATCCTTGTCGGCGGGGTGCGCGGCGAACAGGGTATCCACATTCACGAAGCCGACTTTCTGGGGGGGCGTCTGGGCGTGGGGAGCAAGGGTTCCGAGACCAAATGCGGTGATCAGAGCAATGGGCGCGAGCGCCTTGGCATTCATCTTCATGAGGGCTAAGCTACCATGCTGATTTCTGAGCCGAATGAAGCTCAGCCAAGAGTCTCTACATCTCTTAAGGGGCTGGCGGGTACAGTTCCGGTCGTCCGGGAAAGGCACCCAGACGGCCTACACTTCCCCCGGCCACCACCTCTGGCTTCTCCCTTCGGTCGGGGTTCAAACACCCTCTGATACGGATTCCGCTAAATTCCGCCACAGTCGGGAAGACACCGCCTGCGGCTCCATACCGCGAAACCCGTATGTTGTTCCTACTCGCATCCGCTCGGATTGATTCGGAACTGCACCAAATCAATCGGAATCCGTATGACCTGCTCTACCCCCGCCAGTTTCCTATCATCCGAGTGCCAGAATTCCGGCGGGCCGCTGTGTCCTAGACTCTGCCTATGCTGATACGTGACTGGATGACGCCTGATCCGCAGACTGTTTCGCCTGATACGCCAGTCATGGAGGCCCTCAAGATCGTCAAAGGTGGGGGATTTCGCCGCCTGCCCGTTATGAGTGGTCACGAGTTGGTCGGCATTGTGACCCGCAAAGACCTGAAAGATGCCATGCCCAGCAAGGCCACGACTCTAAGCGTGTGGGAACTTAATTATCTGCTTAGCAAGCTGGCCGTGTCTGAAATTATGGCCCGTCCGGTGATCACGGCTTGCGAAGATGAGTTCATGGAAGACGGCGCGGTCAGGATGCTGGATCGCCGGATCGGTGGGATGCCGGTGCTCGACCGCGCAGGACGGCTGACCGGAATCATCACGACGCGTGACATTCTGAGCGCCTTTACTGGAATTCTGGGAATGCATGAGGGTGGCCAGCGCCTGAGCATCGAAATGCCGGATGTGCCGGGCAGTCTGGAGCAGGCCACACACGCCATCTTGCCCAGCAACATCATCAGCGTGGCCACGTATGGCGGGGCCGAGGGCAAACGCCGCTTTGTCATGCGGATGAATGGGGAAGGTGTGCGGGACGTAAAGCGGCGCGTCGCGGAGGCCGGAATTACAGTGCTGGACTGACCCTTACTGGTTGCCCTTACTGATTGCCCTGCGGGTCGTTCAGTGTTGTGCGTGGTTGCTCCTGCCCGGTCGCTGACTGTAGTGCAAACTCATCAGGAGCGGTTGGCTCCAGTGACGCGGGTCTGGGAAAAGCGCCTAAACCCGCTTTGCAAGCAGCTCTACGAGGCCACCGGGGCGGCTTCGGTCTGGCGGCGCAAGGAAGTGGGTGCCGGTACTAGCGTCCACGACGTTCTGCTCTAGATGTCGCCTAGCCTGCCTTGCGCTCAGTCCTGGCTCCGGCGCGACGTAACCGTTCGGAAGGCTGGAGTGGTCTGTCCGAGGAAGCGCAGGTTGAGCTGTCATAAACCTTGACTGTAGTATACTCAAGCAAGGTATGCCGTCCGACGCTAAGCACCGCCCTGTCTACGTGATCTCCGTTGCGGCAGAACTGGTTGACATGCACCCGCAGACCCTGCGGCTCTATGAGCGCAAGGAGCTTATTCGGCCAGGGCGCAGCGGTGGCAAGACGCGGCTTTACAGTGAGCGCGACATAGAGCACCTGCGCGAGATTCGCCGCCTGACCCAGGAACTTGGCGTGAATCTGGCGGGTGTCGAGGAAGTGATGCGCCTGCAACACGAACTCGACGACCTTCAGGGCGACTTCGAGGCCGAGACCGAACGGATCGAGGACGAACTGCGCCAGAAGGCCCAGCCACGGGCGCTGCCGTCTTCCGAGGAGCGGGTAGACCCTAAAGACCGCCCCGTGTACGTGATTTCTATTGCGGCAGAACTGGTTGACATGCACCCGCAAACCCTGCGGCTCTATGAGCGCAAGGAACTGATTCGGCCAGGGCGCAGCAGTGGCAAGACGCGGCTTTACAGCGAGCGCGACATAGAACACCTGCGTGAGATTCGCCGCCTGACCCAGGAACTCGGCGTGAATCTGGCGGGCGTGGAGGAAATCATGCGCCTGCGCCATGAACTCGACGCGGCCCGCGCGAACCTTGAAGGTAATGTGCGCCGGATACAGCAAGACATCACCGAGCGTATGACGACCTGGCGCACTTTGCCGCCGAGTCCGCCTGAGCCTGTGCAGGGCACTGAAAACAGCGGCGCAACTTCTGCTGATGCGCCTGCGGAAGAAGACCAGGACGGCTGAGGTAAAGCCCTGCGGTCACACCTTTCCCATGACTCCCATGACACTTTCCCCGTGACAGAACAAATCTGTCAGGTACGGCGCTTAAACTACTAGGCGTGTTTCAGTTCTGCTGTCCCGGTGACGACCTTTGGCCCTTTTGTCTCCTGAGTCGTCTGGTAGGGAGCACTTGAGCGCGTTGTGGGTGGTCGGTGACGTTCACGGCGCACATGACAAGCTGCACGCCCTGCTGATGGTGGCCGGGCTGATTGACCGTGAGGGCCACTGGACTGGTCAGGAGGCTCACCTGATCTTTCTGGGGGACTACCTGGACCGTGGCCCGGACGGAATCGGGGTGATCCGGCTGGTGCAGCGGCTAGAGAACGAGGCCGAGCGTGCCGGGGGCCAGGTGACGGCGCTGGTCGGAAACCATGAGGTCATGTTCCTGGCCGCCAGCCGCTTTCGCCGGATCGACCCGACCGACCGCATCGGATTCTACGAGTACTGGGCGGGCAACGGCGGGCAGCACCACGACCTTGAGCGCCTTGAAGGAACAGACATCACCTGGCTGTCTGCCCGTCCGGCGATGGCCCGCGCCGGTGAGTGGCTTTTAGTTCACGCCGACTCGCTGTTTTATCTGGAACTGGGGCGAACCGTAGACGAGATCAATGCCAAAATGCGCGAGTTGCTGGGCAGCACCGAGCCGGGCGAATGGGGAGCGTTAGCCAACGCTTTTGTAGACCGCCTGAACTACGCACGTGTGCAGGGGGAAGCCCTTGCCAGCAGGCTGCTTCAGACGGTCGGCGGCAGCCGAATCGTTCACGGACATACCCCGGTTCACCTGCTGCTGGCCGAGAATGAACAGAACATTGATGCCCCGACGACTGCGCCGATTGCTTATGCGGGGGGGCGCTGCCTGGATATGGACAGCGGGATGGCCTACTTCAGCGACGCCGGATTTATCGCCCGGCTGGGAACGGACGGGGTAGAGGAAGTGGTAAGCGTTCCTGACGGTCTGTTTGAACTGCATGGAGCCTTCTGATACGGGTTTGTTGCCCAACCGCTTTGCTCGGCTACGCAACTTTGAAAGTCGGATGGAATCCAGCAGTTTCGGGTTCCACAGCAGTCTGTATTAGGCTCTGGCGTGGATGTCCGGGGCATCCAGGGCGGCAATTTCGGCGGGCGTGATCTGGTATTTCTCGCTGCACCAGTGGCAGGCCACTTCCTGTCCGCCCGCGTTAATCATTTCCTGACGTTCGGCAGCGTCAAAGAACTTCAGACTGTCGAGGGCTTTTTCGCGTGAGCAGCGGCAGACAAAGCGGGCGGGCTGGGCGTTCGGGGCCAGCTGCACATCTAGCCCCTCGGTCGCGCGGTTGACCGCTTCGAGCAGCCCGCCCCGGCGCAGGTTGTCGGTCAGCATCCCCATGGCGCGGATGTTCGCTTCCAGTCGCGCCAGCGTTTCATCGGTGACGCCCGGCATGGCCTGAATGAGCAGCCCGCCCGCCTGCGCCACGTGCCCGCCTTCCTCGTAGACGCCCAGCAGCACGGCATTGGGAATCTGTTCGGAGGCTCCCAGGTAATAGCTGACGTCCTCGGCGATCTCGCCGCTTTGCAGCCGCACGCTGCCGGTGTAGGGTTCGCCGTTGTCGAGCAGCCGGGTCACCGCCAGTTCACCGTCCACGCCCACGATGCCGCTCACATCGAGCTTGCCGTCGCTTGCACGCAGCGGCAGGTCGGCCCCAGGGTCACGCACGTAGCCGCGCAAGTGCCCGTCGACGCTGCCCTCGGCCACGATCCAGCCCACGCTGCCGCCGCCTTCTACCCGCACGGTTACGCGACTGTCGGTCTTTTTGCCCAGCACCGCCGCGAGCAGGGCGCTGGCGCTGAGGGTTCGGCCCAGCGCCGCCGTAGCCGTTTTGCTTAGGCCGTGGCGCAGGCGGGCTTCCTCTACGACCTGGGTAGAATCGATGGCGATCAGGCGCAGGGTATGCCCCGCCGCCGTGCCGCGCAGCAGGTAGGAATCGGGAAGCTGGGAAGTCGTCATTAGGAAATCTTACATGATAGGACTCAAGGCAAGACGCCCTGGCTCTCATTTTGTCTGGCCCGCCTGGTAATCCGCGCTGCCCGTCTGCGCCCGGTCTGCCCCTGGCGAGGTCACGGGCGAACTTGAGGTTTGACCTGTTCGGGGGACAGGGTGTGGTGAAGGGTGCGGTGGGCCAGTAGGCGTGCAGTGCTGCGCCGCTGCCCTCCACACCGTATGCTGCGGGACATGAAACGTGCCCTGCTTCTTTCGGTGACCGCCCTTCTGATGGCTCAGGCAGCTTTTGCGACGACGGTCGCCGAGGTCAGGAAAAGAGGAGCGCTGGTTCTGGGCACTGACCCCACGTTTGCCCCGTTCGAGTTCAAGGGCAGTGACGGCCAGATTCAGGGCCTGGACATCGATATTGCCCGCGCGGTTGCCAGGGAACTGGGCGTTAAACTCGACATCCGGGCCGTGGGGTTCGGGGCCTTGATGCCGCAGTCGGTGACCTCGGGCCGGGTCGATCTGGCCGTCAGCGCCATTACCATTACCCCCGAGCGGGCCAGAATAGTCGGTTTCAGCCAGCCGTATTACCGCTCGGCACAGGTGTTTATCGTCAGGGCGGGCAACCCTGGCGGATTCGCGTGGCCTGCGGGCAGCGTCAGGGGCAAAACCATCGGCGTGCAGGCCAACACCACCGGGCAATTCGTCGCCAATGACCTGCTCAAGTCCAAGGGGGTCACCATCAAGGTCTACGACGATTTTGCCGCCGGGCTGGCCGACGTGCGTGCCGGGCGCGTGGCCGCCCTGATCGGGGACGCGCCCACGGTGGCCGATCTCAAGGGGCGCCTGCCGGGGCAATTCGAGCAAGCGGGGCAGGCGCTGGTGGCCGAGGATTACGGGCTGGTCTTTCAAAAAGGCAGCGATCTGGCGGCGGCGGTCAATAAAACCCTGGCGCGGCTCAGGGCCAGCGGCGAATACCAGCAGCTGCTAAACAAATGGATTGTGCAGAAGTAGGTCATGCGGATTGCCGATTGAACCCGGCAGCGTTGGATTCAACCGGATCGGAGGCAAGAAAAATACGGATTTCGCAGTATGGACTCGCAGAGGTGCGGAGCAGAGTGGATTTGGACGCCTGCCCCAAATGTTTTTCCGACGTGCCCATCATTCGCAGAACTGCTCTAACCAAAACAGACGCCGGTTCGTATAAGAAGACGCCAGGCCCGGCCACAACCTCGGCGGCGCGATCACCTGTTTTCGTGCTCGGCCCTGTTTTCATGCCCGGCCCTGGAATAATGCAGGCATGAAGTCAAAAGGCATTGCCGTTTTACTTGTGCTGGTCGGTCTGGGCCTCGGTGCCACACTGCTGCGAGATCAGGTTCCGCCCAGCAGTGCTACGGTGGCTGGCCCCGGCGGCGAACAGCTGCTTAAGTCCGGGGCGGGCGGAACACTGGAGAACGAGCGCAACACCATGCGTATCGTGGAGCAGTACGAACCCGGCCTGGTGTACATCAGTACCGAGCAACAGGTGACGACCCAAGACCCCTTCGCCTGGATGAACGGCGGCCCGCAGACCCAGGTGCAGCGCGGTGTGGGCAGCGGCTTTTTCGTTAACGCGGCGGGCGATATTCTGACCAATTTTCATGTGGTGGCGGGTGAGACGGGGGCCGGGGCCAGCAAAATTTCGGTTCGGGTGATGGGCAGTGCCAGGACGCTTCCAGCCAGGATTATCGGGGTCGCGCCGCAGTATGACCTCGCGCTGATCCGGGCCGCCGGAATGGAGAAAAAGTACGTAAAACCCCTGCCGCTGGGCAACAGTGACACCCTGAAAGCCGGGCAAAAGACGATTGCGATGGGGGCGCCGTTCGGCCTCGATTTCAGCGTCTCGGAGGGCATTGTCAGCAGTGTGTCGCGCCAGATTCCTATTGGTTTCGGGAGCGGCGGCGAGGGCATTTCGCAAAAGGCTATCCAGACCGATGCCGCCATCAACCCCGGCAACTCGGGCGGGCCGCTGCTTGACAGTGGCGGCAACGTCATCGGCATTAATACCCAGATCATCAGCCCCGGCGTGCAGGCGGGCGGCGTGGGCCAGAGCGCGGGCGTGAGCTTTGCCATTCCCGTCAACGTCGCCAAAAACCTCTTGCCCAGGCTGCAAAAGGCCACGGGCGGTATGGTCCTGGCCCCGCGTCTGGGCATCGCGGCTGGCCTGCTGGCCGCCACCCAGCAGGGAAACGCGGTGCCGGTGGGCCTCAGTGCCCTGACCCCCGAAGCCCGCCGCGCCTGGAACCTGCCCGACGCGGGGCTGCTGGTCGGCGGCGTATCGGCTGGCCTGCCTGCGGCGAGGTCCGGGCTGCGCGGTGGCCAGCAGGTGCAGCAGTTCCGGGGCGGGCAGATTACACTGGGCGGCGACGTGATCACGGCGGTCAACGGGCGGCCTGTAGACGGCCTGGAGGACATTCAGGCGGTCCTGATTGACCGCGCAGTGGGCGACACAGTCACGCTCAGGCTGGTCCGGGCGGGGCAGGCGCGGGACGTGAAGGTCAGGCTCGACGAATCGGCGTTCCGGTAAGTGGGGGGCGGGCGGCTAGTGGTCAGTGGCACAAGCGTCTGGGAGCAGTTGCAGGCTGGTGACCGGGCATTTCTGACCTGGCTGGCCGAGTCTGCCGGGCCTGCTGCCCGCGTCGCGCTGGTCGGCGGCGCGGTGCGTGACGCCCTGCTGGGTCGCACCCCGCTGGATCTCGACGTGGTGGTCGAGGGCGCAGATGTAGAAGCGCTGGCTGCCGCAACGGGGCTGCCTTTCGTCTTTCACCCGGCCTTTCAGAATGCCGCCGTGACTCTACCGGACGGGCGCGGCGTGGATCTGGTGCGTTCCCGGCGCGAGAGTTACCCAGCCGCCGGGCAAAATCCGTTGCCCGAACCCGGCACCCTGGAGGATGATCTGCGGCGGCGCGATTTCTCGCTCAACGCTTTGGCTCTGCTGCTTTCGGGGGGCGGTGTGCTAGACGTGGTCGGTGGCCTGGACGACCTCGCGGCGCGGGTGCTGCGGCCTCTGCACGCGCAGTCTTTTCATGACGACCCCAGCCGCCTGATTCGCGGGGTACGGCTGGCGGCGCGGCTGAATCTGGCGGCCCACTGCGACCTGCTAGCCCAGGTACCTGATGCGTTGGCGCTGGCCGGGCAGACTCCGCGCCTGTGGGCCGAGCTAAAACTGCTGCTGGCCGAGCCGCGACCAGGCAAGGCGGCGCGGCGGCTGGTGGACTGGGGGGCGGGGGAACTGCTGCCGCCCACCGATTTGCTAAGCAGGCTGGACGCCTTGCAAGACGCTGGAACCGCCGTCAACTTTCAGGCTTACGCCGCCGCTTTGCTCTCGGCTGCGCCGAACCCGGATGCCCTCGCCGAGCGCCTGAGCCTGGGTGACAGGCCCGCCGCGCTGCTGGCCCGCGTCTTTTCGGAGGATTACTTTGCGCCCGACACCGCCGAAATGCAGTTGCGGGGTTTGCTGCGCCCCGGGGCCTATGTTCCGCTGACTGGCAAGGACGTGCTGGCGGTGGGCGTCGCGCCGGGCAGGGGTGTGGGCGAGGCGCTGGCGTATCTGGCCGGGCTGCGTCGCGGCGGGCAACTTGAGAGCCGGGAAGCTGAGAGGGCGGCCCTGGCCGAATATGTAAAGAACCGGCGAGACTGAAATTTTTGTCACGGAAGAACCGTTAGAATGGGGAATATGGGCCTTATTTCCCTTCTGACCAGTAATCCCACCGCCTTTGTGCTGATCGCGGCGGCGCTGGTCCTGTCGCTGACGGTACACGAGTTTGCCCACGCCTTGACTGCCGATAAATTTGGTGACCCCACGCCCCGGCGCTACGGGCGCGTGACCCTCAATCCGCTGGCGCACCTCGACCCGTTTGGCACGCTGCTGATGCTGCTGGTGGGCTTCGGCTTCGCCAAACCAGTACCGATTAACCCGAGTAACCTGGGCCGCTGGCCGACCATGTGGGTGGCGGCGGCTGGGCCGATCAGCAACCTGCTGATTGCCCTGCTGTGCGCCTTGCTGATCAAGGTGTTGCCCTACAGCCCGCTCACGGTGTCTGTAGTGCTGACCGTTCTCAGCATCAACGTCACGCTGGCTGTGTTTAACCTGATTCCCATTCCGCTGCTCGACGGCAGCCGGATTCTGGGGGCACTGGTGCCCAGCCTGGGCCGCAGCCTGCACGAATTTGAAATGCAGCCGTACAGCTTTCTGATCGTCATGGGGTTCATCTATCTGATGAACGGGCCGATTGTTAGCTTTATTCAGTCGGTGCGTCACTGGGCGCTAGGGATCGTCGGTTTCTGAAGTGGGGGGAGCCGTGCTACCATCAAATCCCGGAGGCCACGCGCCCCGGATTTTTTGTTTTGGTGCGTGGCTCATGCCTTTATTCAGCTTTCTCGCCTTCTAGGCCTTACCG
Organism: Deinococcus sp.; assembly: GCF_018260405.1. Lineage (GTDB taxonomy): Bacteria > Deinococcota > Deinococci > Deinococcales > Deinococcaceae > Deinococcus. The sequence goes on along the minus strand of NZ_JAGLBG010000006.1, from coordinate 6,040 downwards.
GAGGAATTCCATGAAATACATTTTCGTAACGGGCGGCGTGGTCAGCAGCCTCGGCAAGGGTGTGGCAAGTGCCAGCCTGGGCGCACTGTTCCGCGCACGCGGGTACAAGGTCACGGCGGTCAAGATCGATCCCTACATCAACATCGACGCGGGCACCATGCGGCCTTACGAGCATGGCGAAGTGTTTGTCACGGCCTCGGGCGCCGAAACCGACCTCGATATCGGCAACTACGAGCGCTTCTTAGACCTCGATATTCCGCCGGGCAGCAACATCACCACCGGACAGGTGTATCAGGAGGTCATCCGCAAGGAGCGGGCCGGGGATTACCTGTCGCAGACGGTGCAGGTCATTCCGCACGTCACCGACGAGATCAAGCGCCGGATTCGCGCGGCGGGCGAGCGGGCGGGCGCGGAAATCGTGCTGATCGAGGTCGGCGGCACGGTGGGCGACATCGAGTCGCTGCCCTTCCTAGAGGCCATCCGGCAGTTCCAGTTCGACGAGGCCGACCGCGACGTGCTTTACCTGCACCTGACGCTGGTGCCTTACCTGGGCACCTCGAACGAGTTCAAGACCAAGCCCACCCAGCACAGTGTGGCGGCGCTGCGTAGCTACGGCATCAGCCCCGACATCGTGATGGTGCGCAGCAAGGAAAAACTGCCGCCCGAGATCACCCGCAAGATCGCGCAGTTTACCAGTGTGCGTGAAAACCGCGTGTTTAGCAGTTACGACGTGGCACACGTCTACGAGGTGCCGCTGGCGCTCGAAGAACAGGGCCTGGGTAAGGCCGTCGAGGACCTGCTGGGCCTGGAGCGCACCATGCCCAACCTGGGCGTCTGGACCAACGCCGTCAGAACCATCAAGCAGCCGGAAAATCAGGTCACCATCGCCATCGCTGGCAAGTACACCGCTATGCCCGACGCCTACTTGTCGCTCATGGAGTCGCTGACGCACGCCGGAATCGCCAATGACGCCCGCGTGAATATCAGGTGGGTCAACGCCGAGGAACTGTCCGAAGCTGGAGAAGGCGAACTGGAGCGGCAACTCGGTGACGTGGGCGGCATTCTGGTGCCCGGCGGCTTTGGCGTGCGCGGCATCGAGGGCAAAATCAAGGCCGCGCAGTACGCCCGCACGCACGGGGTTCCGTACCTGGGGATTTGCCTGGGAATGCAGATCGCAGTGATCGAGTACGCCCGCCACGTCGCCGGAATTGCCGACGCCAACAGCGCCGAGTTCGACGAGTATGCCAAACACAAGGTCATCGACCTGATGCCCGAGCAGCTGGAAGTAGGCGGCATGGGCGGTACCATGCGCCTGGGCGACTGGCCCATGCAGCTGAATGTCGGAACGAAAATTGCCGAACTGTACGGCATTCCGCAGGGCGGCGTGGTCAGGGAACGCCACCGCCACCGCTTCGAGGTGAACCCGGCCTACACCGCGCAGCTCAAGGACGCGGGCCTGACCATCAGCGGCGTGACGCCCGGCGTGGACGGACGCGGCGCGGGGCTGGTCGAGAGCATCGAGATTGGGGATCATCCGTTCTTTGTGGCCCTCCAAGCCCACCCCGAGTTCAAGAGCCGCCCAATGCGCCCCAGCCCGCCCTTTGCCGGATTCGTCAAGGCGGCGCTGGCGGGGCAGCAAAGCTGATCAACCATGACGCCCTGGCCCTGGCACCAGACATTCCCATGACCAAAGGGTTCAGGTTCGTCTGGCAAACTGAGTCATGTCTGACGACACTAAATTACCCACCCTCCTGCCGACCCTGTTGCCGCACACTGAACAGGGCGTGGGTCAGGAGGCCGATTCGCTCTTGGCCCAACAGGGGCCGCCGCCCGCTGACTTCGCCACGCGCCCTGTCCCGCCGACCCCGGCCACCGCCGGAGAGCACCTGAGCGCCGAGCAGGTAGTCGCCCTGGTAGGCAGCGACGAGACGGCGAGCGACGTTAACCGCACCCTGGAAAGTGTGGAGGGAATTGACCCCGGCGTTACCCAGGATTAAGGGCCGGTGCCTTGACCCCAAGCTGGAGCAGCGCCGTGTCCAATTGCTGCTCCAGCTCGGCTAAATCTCCACCATTTTCCAGGGTCACGGTCGCCCGCTGACGTTTCTCGGCGGCGGGCAGCTGCCGGGCGTCGCGGGCCAGGATGTCTTCACGGCTGAGATTGCTGCGGGCCATAACGCGCCCAATTCTGACCTCCAGCGGCGCGTTGACCAGCAGTACGGCGTCGAAGTTTTTCTCCTGACCCGACTCGAACAGCAGCGGAATATCCTGCACCACCCAGGTCGCGCCGCGTGCCACGGCCTCGGCTTCCAGGTCGGCCATACGCGCCCGCACTCTGGGGTGCGTGATGGTGTTCAGGATTTGGGTACGCTCCGGATCGGCAAACGCGGCGGCGGCCAGCGCGGAACGGTCAAGTACGCCTTCCTTGACGGTACCAGGAAAGGCGGTCTCGATCTGGGCCAGTGTCTGCGGTTCCTCGGTGACTTTACGGGCCTCGGCATCGGCGTCGAGTACAGTCAGGCCACGTTCACGCAGCAGCGCGGCCACGGTGCTTTTGCCCGCGCCGATGCTTCCGGTCAGGCCCAGGCGATGGGGGGATAGGTGATGGATACGGGATGATGGGGTGTTCATAGGCTCGCCGCCAGTTTGCTGAACAGGGCTGGAACCGCTGGCCGCGCCGCGCCGCTCACCCAGCCGAAGCGCAGATCACGCACCGGCCCGCCCTCGCCTACTCCCATGCCGTCTGGAAAGTGCAGAGCCAGATTCTGAATGTCCGTTACGTCCTGTGCGCCGGGCAGCACGCTCAGCGCCCGCTCGACTTCCGCCGCGTGACCAAAGTGCAGCAGGTTGACCACGCCACCGACTTCCCACACGAAACGGGCCGACGTGGGCGGCAAATCCTCCAGCCGTCCGGGGGCCGCAACATGGCGCACACTCAGGCCAGGACGCAGGCGCAAGGTGACCTCCAATGCTTCACCAAGTACCCCGAAACTGCCCACAAAGGGCCGCGTCAAGTCGTAGCCCTGCACATTTTTGACGGTGCGCCCACCTGCCCTGACGGTTCGGCCACTAGGAGCGCGGAAAGTCACGCCCAGCACCTCCGCGCCAAAGAAGAAGTTCTGCCCGAAGCCGCCGCGCGCAATGAGGGCGCCCAGATCTCCCGGCAGCGCCACCGGCGGAAACGGCGGGAACAGGCCAGGCGGTAATGCGCCGTAGATTTCCAGCAGCGAGGTGTCGGCGCAAGCGGTGAGGGTCTGGTCGTGGGGAGAGAGGTCAAGGATGGGCATAGATTTTCTCTTTTACGCCTCTACCCTTGTAGGAGAGGGAGAAAGCCGCGCAGCGGCGGAAGGCTCAGGAGGCGCGTCAGAGCACCGGAACCGTGCGATAAGCTGCCGGGAATTACTGGGAATCAATTACTCACGACTAAGTCGCAAGTTTGTAACTCCACTCCACTGCAATTCCATTCAGAAGCAACGGCTTTGACTTCACAGTGCGTCACATCTGCGGTTTAACCCGCAAGGAGTGATTGCTAAGCACCCCGTACCTGCTGCCAAACAAGCAACTTGCAAAAAAGTGTTCCAAAACGGTTAGCCTCATTGCTGAAGTGCCTTACCCGAAAGGCGGAACGAAGTGAGCATACAATGTCCAGAAAGCAATAGCGATAGCTTTTCGCGCCCCACTGGGACGGCTGGCGCTATCCCTCCCATGATCAAAGTTACGGGTGCCCCGCCCCAGACCCTCAGGAAGTTGGTCGCACGCCCCCTCACCGGCCCCCCGCATTGCAGCTCTACGAGTCTCCCGCGAGGGTAGAGGGTGAAACGGCCTCCGGTAAAATCTTCCCCGGATTCAGCCAATTCCCTGCGTCCAGCCCCCGCTTCACGTCCCGCAACACTTCCAGCGTCACGGGGTCTACGGCGTCGCGCATGAAATCCTTTTTCATGGTGCCGATGCCGTGTTCGCCGCTCAGCACGCCGCCGTGCCGGATGGCGACCAGGGCGATTTCGCGGGCCAGTTCATGCACCGCCTCGCTGGATTCGGTGCGCGGGTCGAACATGATATTCGGGTGCAGGTTGCCGTCACCGATGTGCCCGAACTGCACCAGCTGAAACGGGCTGGCGTCGCCCAGTGCCCGGATTTCGCGCACCACGTCGGGCAGGCTGCTGCGCGGCACCACGATGTCCTCGTTCATACGCTGCGGGCGGATGCGGCCCAGCGACGGGCTGATGCTGCGGCGGGCTTGCCACAGCGCGTCGGCCTCGGCGGGCGTGGTGGCGCGGCGCACGGTTCCCCCGGCGGCCCCACACGCCTGCGCGACCAGCTCCAGCTCGGCGTCCACGACTTGACTGTCGTTGCCGTCGGTGTCTACCAGCAGCACGGCCTCGGCTTCGCGGGGCAGGCCCAGATGCATATAATCCTCTACCGCGTTCGTGCAGGCCCTATCCATAAATTCCAGTTTAGATGGCACCGCGCCCGCCGCGATTGCGCTGCTGACAGCTTCAGCGGCCTGCCCCACCTCAGCAAAATGAGCCATCAGCGTGCAGGAAAACTTGGGCGGCGCAATCAGGCGCAGGGTGGCCTCGGTTATCAGGCCCAGCGTGCCCTCGGAGCCGATGAGCAGCCCAGCAAGGTCGTAGCAGTCGCGGGTCAGGCGATGAACGTCGCCGTCAACGTCCACGAATTCCATGGCCTTCACATAGTCGCCCGTCACCCCGTACTTAAAGCACATCGGCCCGCCCGCGTTCTCGCCCAGGTTGCCGCCGATGGTGCTGGTGCGGAAGCTGGCCGGGTCGGGCGGATACATCAGGCCGTGCGGTTTGGCGGCTTCGCTGACTTTCAGCGTCACAACTCCAGGTTGCGCCACTGCCCCGCGCCGCTGCGGGAAAATGTGCAGATTTGTCATGCGGGTAAACGAGATGACCAGCGACTCCTGCAACGGCGTGACGCCTCCGCTGAGGCCGCTCGCCGCGCCCCGTCCGATGATGGGAATACCCGCCGCTTTCGCGGCCCTCACTGCCGCCACCACGTCGGCGGTGGTTTCGGGCAGCACCACCGCCAGCGGGGTCACACCGAACTGAATAGCGTCGTAGCGGTAGCTCAGGCGCTCAGAGAGGTGGGTCAGTACCTGGTGAGGTCTGAGGGCGCGGAGGAGGTCGGTGGTCAGGGGTGAGCGAGTGGTGGTCATATTGTTCCCCAATCCGCCCAGGTGGGTTGCGCGGTAGGCGTCATGTAGGCACTGTAGCAAGCTTGGGCAAGACTGTACCAAAGCAAGGCACCGAGTAATACGGGTTCCGGTTGTAAGAAGGGGGTCAGAGCCTAGGTATTAACTTTAGGCAATAAGTATTTGACATCCCGCCTTTACCGCCTCACCCTTGTTTTCAGTCCCCACTCACCAAGTCCACCATAGAGGTCAGCATGAACCCACCACACATTTCGTCGACATTCGCTAGAACAGTTAGGGTCGGCAAGCCGGGGCGTCAGCTCCTGATGGGTTTGCTTGCGGGCCTTTTGCTGGGCGCTGGCTCCACCGTGCAGGCGGCAGCCTACGCCACCAGCGGCACGGGTAAGTATACATCGCAGGTAACTGCTCAGCAGGGGGACTTGCGAAGCGGAAAGGGGTAGAGTAGGGACATTACGCAAAAGATCTGTCCCAACTGCGAACGACTTGCTGCCGAGGTGACTCGCCTCCAGGCGGAAGTTGCCGCATTGCAAGCCGAGCTGCGGGCTATCAAAACCCTTTTCGGTCTGGATAGCAGCAACTCCAATCAACCACCGAGCAAAGACCCGCCCTGGAAGCCCAAAAGCGAGCGCCAGAAGAGCGTTCGCTCTTCTGGCGGACAAAAGGGACACCCAGGGAAAACGCTGAAATTCAGTGACCAGCCCGATGAAGTCCAAATGCTCCCCCTCACCGGGGCCTGCTCTTGTGGAACCTCCTGGGACGAGGTGGATGTCACCGATCATCTCGCTCGACAGGTTCACGACCTGCCGGAAATCCGCCTTCACATCACTGAGTATCAAGCCGAAGTGAAACTCTGCCCGTGTTGTG
>NZ_JAGLBG010000069.1 GCF_018260405.1 Deinococcus sp. | reverse complement strand
GCTCCAGCGATTGTGCGCCTGATGAAGAGGGCAGCATGGATACTCCGACGATATGGGCCTCAGACAGCCTCTAAGGGAAGCGCTGATGGACAGCGCCAAAGCGCAGGGGTTTACTGAATTTCGAGGTCGTAGTTGTTCAGCAGGTTGATCTGCAATCTACCCGTATTGGTGTCATACAGGTTCCACCCCTTGACGGTGCCCTTCAGAATAGCGTCGCGTGTGTTGGTGTAGAGGAGCAGTTTGCCGTTCGACTTGCTGATAACCTGATCGCCCGAGTCATAGCGGCCATTACGGTTGGCGTCGCGGAAGACCACAACGCGGTAGCTGCCGAAAGGCACATTGGTAGGCAGGTCGAGGGCGAACCCTCCCGTCAAATACTTGTCGATCAGCTGAGACTCGCTGGCATCGGCGGTGTACTGACCGTTGTTATAGCCCACGACAGCCAGGCGCAACTTCTGGTCTTTGTCAAAGCCCCTAAGTTGCCCGGTCACGTCTTTCTTAAGGGGGTTGCCCACCAGGGTACAGGCGCTGAGCGTCAGCGTACCTACAGCAGCCAGCAATAAGGCTCTTTTCATGGTCTAAGCCTAGTGGCCCCCCATAGACAGCACAACGGCCCTTTGTCTTAGAAATCGCTCATGTCAAGTTTAGACCTGGTTTCGGTCTTTAGAGCAGTTCTCCGAATGATGGGCACGTCGGAAAAACATCGCCGCCCCCTTCATTCTACGTCCTGCTCTTTTTTTTCACTCGTTTCACTCGGCAAAAAGAGGGTAAAAAGACCACCATCTTTTTGCAAAACGCTCTAAGCGCTAAGAACTCCCCGCAGGCCCCTATAGTTGAGCTATGCAGCGTCCACCGTTTACTGCCCTGGCCGCCGTATACGACGCGATCATGGCCGACGTCGAATACGATGCCTGGGCCGATTTCGTGCTCAGTTATGCCCGTGACGGCGGCCTGAACGCGTCGGAGGCCCTTGATCTCGCCTGTGGTACAGGAGGCTTTACCCACGAGCTGTATAAGGCCGGGCTTCAGGTCACTGGGCTGGATTTCAGCGCCGAAATGCTGGCGCTGGCCCGCAGCAGATTGCCCGAGGTGAGCTTCGAGCTGGGCGACCTGCGACATTTTGAGCTGGGGCGCACCTTCGACCTGTTGACCTGCGTATTCGACAGCCTGAACAATCTGCTGACCCCGGCGGAACTGGGGCAGGCCATTTCCCAGATGCACCACCACCTGAAGCCCGGCGGACTGGCAGCCTTCGACCTGAATACTCGGCTGGGCGTGCGCGAACTGTGGGAAGACGATCAGATCGAGGGACTGGCGCTGACGGCTGACGGTAACGAAGTGCATTACCACTGGTCGCATCATTTCGACCCCGAGGAGGAAGTGGGCGTGGTGCAGGCCTTTTGCCGGGTCATGGGCGAAGCAGGCCAGTCGCAAGAATTTGTAGAAACCCACCGTGAGCGCGGCTACGACCCCCACGAGGTCGCGCCGCTGCTGAAGGCCGCCGGATTCACGCGCTTCGAGACCGTGGAATATCCCGACTACGCCGACCCGACCCCCGACACCCCGCGCATCTGGGTCTTTGCCTGGAAAGAGGGGCAGGCATGACGCCGGAACCTTGGCCAGACCCACCAGTTCCGGTGCTGGGGGCCGGTGGCTGGGGCACAGCCCTAGCGGTCGCTGCCGTCCGCGCTGGGCGCGCCGCGACCCTGTGGGCTCGGCGGCCAGATTTTGCGGCGCACCTGAACGAAGTGCGTGAAAACCGCGAGTATCTGCCCGGCGTGCCGCTGCCCGGCGCAATACAAATCACCGCTGACCTGAGCGCCGCCGTTGCAGGGGCCGGGTTTGCCCTGGTTGTGGTGCCCAGTGTGGGCGTTCCCGAACTGCTGGGCCAACTGCCGCGCGACCTGCCAGTGGTTCTATGCGCCAAGGGCCTCGCCCCAGACGGCGGGCGGCTGTCTGGCCTGGCAAGCGGGCTGGGCTTCAGGCGGGTGGCGGTGCTGAGCGGCCCCAACCACGCCGAGGAGATTGGGCGGGGCCTGCCTGCCGCGACGGTGGTTGCCAGTACCGATGCGGCGCTGGCAGCGGCGATTCAGGCCGCGCTGATCTCCCCTACCCTGCGGGTCTATACCAGTGACGATCTAGTGGGCGTGGAACTTGGCGGCGTGCTGAAAAACGTCATGGCGCTGGCAGCTGGCCTAGGCGACGGCCTGGAGTTGGGTGACAATGCCAAAGCCAGCCTGATGACGCGCGGCCTGCGTGAGATGAACCGCTACCTGAAGGCCCTGGGCGCTCAGGAGGACACGGTCTACGGCCTGAGCGGGCTGGGCGACCTAATCGCCACGGCCACCAGCCCCCACAGCCGCAACCGCGCGGCGGGCGAGGCCATTGCCCGCGGCGACCAGTTGAACCAGCAGGGGCCGCAGCTGGGCGGCAAGGTGGTCGAGGGACTGCGTACGGCGGGCCTGCTCGATGCCTGGGCCACCGCGCACGGCCATGACCTACCTATTGTGCGGGCTGTGGCAAAAGTCTGTGCCGGAGAACTTTCACCGCAGCAGGGTGTGAGCGCGCTTATGGAGCGGGAAGCCAAAGCCGAATAGTCAATGGTTCGGAGAGTTTCAAAGTCCTGTCCTGCCAAAGTCCTGTCCAGCAAAGTGTGACCGCAACGAAGTTTTTAGCTGCTCCCCACCTGCCGGGGATGGGTACAGCCCGCACTGCGAGAGGTTGGGACTCGCAGTGCGCGAAGCGGGGGGGTAACTGGCGTATCAGACAGCCTTAGTTTGGAGTTCTCCTGCCCTTATACGGACTGCCGATTGAAGCGGGCAGTTTTGGATTCAACCCGAGTCTTTATAACGCTCAGGCCAGGGGTTTTTCGAGGCGAACCACCATCATGTAATCGGTGTGGGCGATCAGCTCGCCCGCCTCATCAAATTCGGCCTGAATCTGGGCGCGGCCCGCCGGGTCAAGGGCCGCCACCTGCTCACGGAGCTGGGCCACCGCTTCGGGGCTGCTGCCCGATTGCGCCGTCCACCAGGCAAAATCCATCCGGTAAGGTACCAGCGTGTCCTGTTCCCAGCGCAAGCCCGCCGCCGTTGCCAGTTCGCGCCACTCGGCCACCGTGCGCTGCGTGAAATGACTGGGGTCGCGCGTAACGTGAAAACGGTCGAGCCAGGGCTTGATCTCGGCGTCGGGGCTGATCTGGTCGGCCAGAACGAAGCGCCCACCCGGCTGAAGCACACGGAAAACCTCGGCCAGGAAGCGGCCCACCTGCCGGAAGTGGTGCGGTGCGTGGCGTGAAGTGACCAGCGTGAACGCGGCGTCGGCAAAGGGCAGCTGTTCCGCGCTTCCCAGCACGAAACGGACATTGCTTAGCCCCTCCTCCTGGGCGCGAGCTGTGCCGTGAGCCAGCATCTTCGCGGCCAGATCGACGCCAGTCACCTCGGTCACATACGGGGCGAGAGCCAGGGCGGTATTGCCGGTGCCCGTCGCCACGTCCAGGGCCACATCTACACTTACTGGCGCGGCATACTCCAGCAAAGCGGGCAAACTGGCTCCGAAGCGGTGGACTTCACTGGTCGCGTACTTGTCGGCGTGGGCATTGAACTGCCTGGTGCTGTCTCTCATGGCGCTATTGTCGGCTTCACAGGTTATCAAATCAAATCATAGAGAGTGCTAAGGGGTATCATCTAAAGTAATGGCTTCCTTGGAACAGTTCAGAGTCTTCGTGACGGTCTACCGGGCAGGCAGTGTCAGCGCTGCGGCCCGTGAACGGCACCTGACCCAGCCCGCTGTCAGCGCACAGCTGGCCGCCCTGGAAGCCCGCACCGGGGAAGCGCTATTTACCCGCACACCACGCGGCGTGACCCCCACCGAGCGGGGCAAACTGCTGTACGCGCAGGTGGCCGACGCAGTAGACCGCCTGGAACGGGCCGGGAATGACCTCAAAATCACCGCCCGCAATGCCCGTGGCCCGCTCAGGGTAGGCTGCTCCGCCGAGTTTTTGCAGGGCTACGTGCTGCCGCGCCTGCACGGTGAAGTAGCGCTGCTGGTGACCCTGGACCACGCCCGAACCCTGCTAGCCCAGGTCGAAGGGGGAACGCTGGACGCCGCATTGGTCAGCGTGGCCCCGACAGGCCGCGCCCTGACCGAGCGGCTGCTGACGCGGGTGCCCTATGTTTTGATTGTGCCGCCCGCATGGACCCCGCCACAGCAAGGGCTGGGCGAGTGGCTCAATGCCCGCCCCTGGGTCAGCTACAGCCTGGAACTGCCCACCACCCGGCGGTTTTTTACTCAGGCGCTGGGCCTGCGCTTCGGCGCACAGCAGGCGCTGGTGGCCCCCGACCTGCGGGCCGTGGTGCGGGCCGTCGAGCAGGGGTTGGGGGCCAGTCTCGCACCTTATTTCGCGGCGCAGGAGGCACTGGAAGCGGGCCGGGTTCAGGAACTGGCTACGGCACGCGACCTGATTCCCCCCGAGCACTGGCGCATAGTCTACCGCCTTCCGGACGAGGACCGCGAAGATTTACAGAGACTGGCCCTAGCCCTGGCCCAGCCATAGACCAGTCAAATACACCGAAGTTAGTCTTTAGATTAATCGGGCCAAGCGAGAATCGCCGGAAGGTTCGACCAAGCCACCGTTTCCAGATGACCCAAACACCAGGTCATCCCTACGCTCACACGTGGCCACACCTCTTGCCGCATTAAAGCATTTTGCAAAAAGATGGTGCTCTTTCTACCACCTTTTTGCCGAGTGGAACGAGTGAAAAAGAAAGAGCAGGACGTAGAATGAAGGGAGCGGCAGTGTTTTTCCGACATGCCGATCATTCGGAGAACTGCTCTAAAACCCCACTGTAGGCACAAAAAAAGAAGGAGGCCCGCAAGCCTCCCCCCTTTTTGTGCAGCTTTACCAAGCGTAGAAGATCGCCACGATGAGCAGCCACACCACGTCTACCAGGTGCCAGTACAGGCTGGCCGGAACGATGGAGCCGTGGTTGTACTTGTCCATCTTACCGGTCATGGCCTGGTAGTACGGCAGAGCCACGCCCACGCCGCCAATCAGGATGTGCAGACCGTGCAGACCAACGATGATAAAGAAGCACGACTGCCAGACGTTCTGTTTCCAGTCACTCTCCATACCAAACTTGGAGAATTCGAAGATCTGGAAAATCATGAAGATGGCGCCCAGCACCAGCGTGATAAACAGGCCCAGGCGGAAGCGCGAGTGACGCCCCTCATGATGGTCCTGCTCGGCGCGGTGAATAACGAAGGAGCTGCTAACCAGAATTACGGTGTTCAGCATCGCCAGCCAGGCTGCCGGACGCATGGCGGGCGGCTCGGCATGGCCGCTGATTCGCAGGTACACGTAACCCGCGATGAGCACCGCAAACAGGCCGACTTCCGAGAGGATGAACCAGCTCATGCCCATGAAACCATTGTCGTACTTGGTGAGGTGGTGGTGGGCCACAGGCACAGAGTACTCACGCGTTCCGGCCCACTTGAACAGGCCATAGAAGAACACCGGAATGCTCAGGTACAGCAGCACGCTCGCGAACTTGAACACGCCCGACGCTTCACCGAAAGATTGGAGGCCAGTGGCCGGGTGATAGTTGGTAAACCAGCCGAAGCTCAGGCCATAACCCATCAGCAGCATGGCAAACGCCGTGATGAAAGGCCCCCAGCTGTCCTGCGGCAGGTGAATGGACTTGGGATCGACGGGCGTGAGGGTTTCGCCGCTCTGCTCCCAGTCGTACAGCGGGCGCTCGGTGGGGAAGGTGGTGGGGAATTCGTGGGCGAAGTTGTAAGGCGCAGGTGGGCTGCTGCTGGTCCATTCCAGCGTGTAGCCGCCCCAGGGGTTAGGCCCGGCAGTAATGGGCTTTTGCATGCTCTGGTACATGTTGTAGACCCAGACAATGCCGCCTGCCAGCAGGGTCAGTGCGCCCAGGGTCGAAACAAAGTTCAGTTCAGTCCAGGCGTAGTTGCCCGCAGGGTAGGTGTAGTAGCGCCGGGGCATGCCCAACAGGCCCAGGATGTACTGGGGCAAGAAAGTCATCCACGAGCCGATCATGAACAGCCAAAAGTGCCACATGCCGATCTTTTCGCTTAGGAAGCGTCCGGTCATCTTGGGCCACCAGTAGTAGATGCCGCCCATCGCCAAGAAAGCGGTGCCGAACATCATCACGTTATGGAAGTGGGCGACCACGTAGTACGACATAGTGACCTGATAGTCAAAGGGAATCATGCCCAGCGAAACGCCGGTGATCCCGCCGATCAGGAAGTTAAACAGGAAGCCGATCAGCCAGTAGGTGGGCGTCTTCATAATGATGCGCCCGCCCCACAGGGTGCCGATCAGGTTGAAAATCTTGACCCCAGTAGGCACGGCCACGATCAGGGTGGCGATCATGAAGGCGATTTGCCACGACTCGGGCACACCCACGGCGAACATGTGGTGCAGCCACACCACGCACGACACGATCACGATGCCCAGGATCGAGTACACCATCACGCGGTAGCCGAACAGCGGCTTGCGGGCCATAGTGGAAGCGATTTCCGCGCCGATCCCCAGGTAGGGCAGCAGCATGACGTACACGGCGGGGTGAGAGTAGAACCAGAAAAACTGCTGCATCAGCACTGGCACGCCGCCGATGCCAGGGTTGAACATACTGACACCCACCTTGAGTTCCAAGTAGGTGCACAGCGCCGCAGAGGTCAGGCCACCCAGCGAGAGCAGCTGCAAAATGCTAGTAGCAAAGATGCTCCAGCAGAAGATGGGCATCTTCCACAGGCTCATGCCGGGGGTGCGCATGTTGACGATGGTCGCGGCAAAGTTCGCACTGCCCAGCAGTGACCCGATGCCGTTAAGAATAAAGGCCACCATGAACACGGCGACGCCAGTCTGGTTGGCATCGACCGACATGGGGTAATAGAAGGTCCAGCCCACACCAGGAGCCTGCCCACCCGTAAACGTGCCCGCGACCACCAGCAGCAGGCTGGCGATAAAAAGCCAGACCGCGAAGGTGTTCACGCGCGGCAGTGCCACGTCGCGCACGCCCAGTTGCAGGGGCAGGAAATAGTTTCCGAAGCCGAACAGCCCCATCGGAATCAGGAAGAAAAAGACCATCAGGGCGGCGTGAACCGTCAGCACCTGGTTATAGGGATTACCCACCAAGAAACTCTGCTCGGGCAGCGCCAGCTGGAGGCGAATGCCCACGGCCAGCAGCCCCCCCAGAGCGAAGGCGAAGATGGACACAAAGATGTACAGCAGCCCGATCTTTTTGTGATCGGTGGTCATCATGTAGTCCTTGATGACCTCCCACATGCCACGCTTCTCCGCGTGAACCTGCTGGGGGGCCGGAGAGTATTGAACGGTCATTTCGTTCCTCCTGCGATCTTGCCAGTCCCGTTAATCGGGATTCCAGCCCAGTAATCGGCCTCGTCAGGCAGCTTGAGGCTACGCAGATACGCGGCCACATCATCAATTTCCTGATCGCTCAGGGTGCCGCCCTTGATCATTTTGCCCTTGTCCATGTACTCGCCGCCGTCGTAACGGGGCATCAGGCTGCCGGGCTTGACCACTGGGCTGTGCTTAATCCAGGCGTGCAAATGCGCCGCAGCGTCGGGGGCCATCCAGTGATCTGCCGTCATCGCTTCCCACATACCCGCGCCCAGCGTCCGGCGCGTACCGAAGAAGCTGAGATCCGGGCCGGTGACGCCCGCTGCGGGCGTACCCTGAACGCGGTGGCAGGCCGCGCAGGCCATCGGGGCCGTGGCCGTGCCTTTCATGAAAACATTCATGCCGCGTTCCTCGGCGCTGCCAGCAGCGGGGGCCGGAGCCGTGTACGCTACAGCATCTTTGATGAATGTGTCGAAACGGTTCTGCGGCAGGGCCACGACCTTGAAGCGCATGTTGGCGTGGGAACTGCCGCACAGCTGCGTGCAGTTGCCCTGGTACACGCCCTCGCGCTCCGTGCCGATATTCCAGGTCTTTTGACTACCCGGAATCGCGGCGCGTTGCCCGCCCAGGTTGGGTGCCCAGAAGCCGTGAACCACGTCGGCGCTGGTGGTGGTGACGGCAATAGTTTGCTTGATCGGCACAATCATCTCGTTGCCGTTGGCGACCACGCCGCCCGTGACTTTGGCAGACGGGTAACTGAAGTTCCACCAGAACTGCTTGGCAAGGGCCTCGACGCTGAGCGACTGCTGACTGACCGGGTTGACGCGGGCCATGGTCCGCACTGCCAGGATGCTCAGCAAAATGACGATGAGGGTAGGAATAAAGACCAGTACCGTCTCAAGGCGGTTATTGCCATGAAACTGTTGGGGCGCGTTCTGGTTGTTTTCCTCACGGAACTTGTGCACCGTGTAGAACAGACCCGCAGATACCCCAAGAAAGATGATGAGAGACAGCCCGATGGCCCACAGCCCCATGTTCAGCATCTCATGGTTGTAGCTGGAGGCCTGATCTCCCAGCGAGATCATTTGCCCGCCCTGGCAGCCAGTCAACAGCGTCGCGGTGATCGCTGCCCCCACTGCCAGGGGCCATTTGGCGGTGTGTCGTGCCGTGCCCGGGTTACGGTCGTGGTTGGTGTTCAACTTTGCTCCTTTCTTCTCAAGCTAGTTTAATGTGTCGGGCCGCAAAATGTGTGGGCAAGCGCAGGCGCTGTCAGCGCTAACCTGTCAGACTTCACGCCGACTCTACCGAGCGGTCAGACATAAGTCCAATGAGAGCAGCTTAAGGGGTGGTCAAGTGTCCCAAAGAGGCTGCGTAAGAGGCTGCGTAGAACTGGGTCAGTAGGCAATGAACACAGAAGCGGGAGCTGCGGCTCTGACCTCTGCCCCCACTTCTCCCTCAGCAGTGATCCGGTACCAGTGATCCGGCCTGCTGTCTTTTTTGTTGACAACCCTCAAGAGCACCGGATGACCAACTTTACGCCTGGAACGCGTTTGTCTGCTGCTCGCCTGGGCCTGGACTGAATCCTAAACGGCCCGGTTCGGCCAGAGTCCGTATTACAGCCCCCGGTCAATCGCCCCGGCCAGGAACAGCAGGGCCAGATACAGCATGGAATAGAGGTACAGGGGCACCGCCACCTTGCGCTCGATCTTCACGCCGCTCATACCGTGAACGTACAGCCGCCACGACAGCACCAGAAGCCAGATGCCCAGGGCCAGGGCCACGACGAAGTAAACCGCTCCGACCGCCTGAAAGTACACCGGCATCAGCGACAGCACCACCGTGTAGATGGCGTACAGGCCGATTTGCGCCACCGTCATCTTGTCGCCGTGAACCACCGGCAGCATCGGGATACCTACCTCGCGGTACTCCTCTTTGATCATCAGGGCCAGCGCCCAGAAATGAACCGGAGTCCAGAAGAAGATGATGGCGAACAGGTAGCCCGCGAACAGGTCGAGGTGCCCGGTAACGGCGGCGTACCCGACCAGCGGCGGAAAGCATCCGGCGGCCCCACCGATCACGATGTTGTGCCAGGTGGTGCGCTTGAGCCACATGGTATAGACCACCACATAGAAGAAAAACCCACTGAGGCTCATCCAGGCGGCCAGCGGCGTGCCGCAGACCCACAGCATCACGAAGGACAGCACTTGCAGCGCCGTGCCGAACATGGCGGCGTTGCGAATGGAAATCAGGCCGCTAGAGGTGGGCCGCTTGGCGGTACGAGCCATCTTGAGATCGATATCGCGGTCGATAATCATGTTGAACACGCCCGCCGACCCCGCCGACATGTACCCCGCCACACTGACGACCAGCAGCAGCCACAGCCCCGGCAAAAAGTCGCCCGGCCAGCCCCGCGCCGCCATAAAGACCGCCGTGATGGTCGTAAACAGCAGCAGGCTGATGACCTTGGGTTTGGTGAGCGCCAGGTAATCGCGCCAGGTGGCCCGCAGGGGGGTAGGGGGGATGAGTGGGGTATCAGTCATAGCAGGAGTAGTCACGCCGCCGCTCCAGAAACCGAACTGACTCGCAGGGTGGTCAGGGCGCGGTACACCAGCATAACCGCTGCCAGCCAAGTCAGGCAGGCCAGCAGCAGGTGAAGCAACTGCATCCAACCAGGCGCGTGCAGGGCGATATTGGCAAAGCCAGCCAGCATCTGGGCCACCAGCAGGCCCCACAGTACGCCGCTCCAGCGTAGAACCTCCGCGCCTGGGCGCAGACGGCGCAGCCACACCCCCAGCCAGGCCAGGTATGCACTGGTCAGCACGGCCAGCATGGGGTGAACGACGCGCAGTTTTTCGATGATGCTGGCCGTAGCAGCGTAGTCATGCTTGACCGTGCCGATGCCCACGCTGCCGTCGGCAGGCAAAAACAGCAGGTCGCCGAGCGCCGTTACCGCCCCCGCCATACCCAAAATGAGCAGCAGCACCAGCCCAGCAGCGCTGAGCGCCCCGGCGCGGCCCTGACCACGCAGCCGCAACAACGGCTGTCCGGAGGCCCACAGCGCCGTGAGCAGAAGCGCCCCCAGCAGCGCAAAGGTATTGGCAAGGTGAATGCCTTGCACAAAACCCCGCGCCGGGTCGGTACTCTGGGCGGTCAGGCCCAGCAGCACCTGCACACCGCCCACCAGACCTTCCAGAATAATCAGGCCCAGGGTCAGCAGCGCCCCGAAGCGGGCCGGGTGCCCCTTGCCAGTCACGGCAAAAGCCAGGGCGACCAGCGCGATTGCCAGCAGCCCGCTGGCCCCGCTGGTCAGGCGGTGGCTGAATTCGATGACGGTATGCAGAGTCGGACTCTGCGGCACGACCACGCCGTTACACAGCGGCCAGTGGTCGCCGCAGCCCGCCCCGGCGCCCGTGATTCTGACCACCGCGCCCCACAGGATGACCAGCACGTTATAGGCCAGTGCCGCCCAGGCCAGCCGGGGCAACCATAGCCCCAGCCCCGCGCCCGTTTGCGCCGAAGCCTTCAGCGTTCCGCTCAATAGATTCACCTTCCTTTTCGCGCCTCGGTGCAGCCGAACCTGCCAGCTGCCCGCAACAGCGCGAGACGGTAGCATTTTAACGGTTTCTTATTTGATGATTGTCCCCTTGACCCCCGCAACAAGCGCACCGGCCTGAGCAACTGGCACACGCAAGGCATCGGCTTAAGGCACCGGTCTTAAGACACTTGGCCTGCCCCCGAATGCGTAGACTGGCGGCAACTATGGCTGAAACCATCAATACCTGGTCTGTAATCACTATCGTCATCAGCGGGCTGGTTCTGCTGCTGGGCGTCTACTTCATTCGGGCAGGCAACCGCGCAGCGCACATGCGGGCCATGCTTACGGCGAGCGCCCTGGCGACCCTATTTTTGGTGCTGTACCTGACCCGCCTGGGCCTCGGGTACGAGAAAAAATATGCCGGGCCGTACCACGGTGCTTACATCGCGCTGCTTATCAGCCACATCATTCTGGCGGCGGCTAACGTGCCGCTGGCGCTGCTGGCCCTTTGGAACGCCTGGAAGGGGCTTCAGAACGCAGGCAATCTGGGCAACATCGACGCGCCCGCCACCCGCCCCTTTTTCGATAAACACCGCGCCTGGGTGCGCTGGACCGTTCCGGTGTGGCTGTACGTGGCCATTACAGGCTGGATTATTTACCTGCTGCTGGGCAGATACGGCGTGGTCATGAAAGGCGCGTGAAGCTGAAGCGTTCGTACGACACTGGGCTTTTCTGGGCTGGGTCTTTCTCGGTTGAGCTTTTCTCGGTTGTGCGGCCCTCTTGGGCGGGGAACGGCCACTGCTCGGCCTTGTAGACCTCGCCGGTCAGGGATTCCAGCGCCCCCCACATGGCCCCCAGCGTATAGGCCGAATTGGAATAATCCAGCGGGAGCGGGCCGCTGGTGCCGATGGTCTCGGCCACGGTCACGATGATCTGTTCACCGCGCTCCTCGATTTCTTTGACCAGACACAGGCGCGTGCCGCTTTGACCGAGGGCTGCGTCGAGCAGATACTTGAGCTTTTCGATAGGCAAGTTGAGGTGACCGACACCCCAGTCGTCTACCAGCGCGTGTCCCCGCAGCCGCCCGGCACGGGTCACGACGACCCCGGCGGCTTGCTCGCCCAAGACATCTTCGATGCCGCGCAGCATGCCCTGAAACCAGGCGATGGAAATAAAGTCCCCCAGCGCTCCGCGCCCGGCCAGGCCGCGCGGCGACTGAGCTTCACGCGGCCTGGTATCGAGCTGGTCAAGCAGCTTTGCAATCTCAGTAAAGTACTGAGAAGGGATAGATGTCGTAACTTCCTCCATGAACAAGTGACTGCCTCCGCCCACAAGGTAGCTGGCCACCCGTGACATTTTCCTCACAGTGGAATGGTCAGTCGGTCATGAAGACCGCCATCAGACAGCGGGGCGGGGCTGGAAGTACCCAACATGAAGGGGGGCCGCACGGATTGCTCCGGCGACCCCTCCCCCACTAAACGCTCAGTTCCAGCGTCCGCCGCGCTCGCGCTTGAGTTCGGGTTCAGGCGCGGCGTAGATTTCCTCGGCCCGCGAGAGCTTCTTGCGCCCGTACAGGCCCTCCAGGACGAATTCAGCGGCGGCCACGCGCACAGCGTCGTCACTGCTCTGGGCGACTTCCTGCGCCAGTTCGCTTAGGTTGGGCACCTGTTCGGCGGCCTGCACCGCAGCGGCAGTCTCGCCACCCTGCGGAAAGCGCAACACGTTGCCCTGATCGAACCACTTTTCGAGGTCGCGGGTGTTGGCGTTGCCGTAACGGCGGGCAAACACAGCCCCCGCCGCCTTGCGAATAATGTCTTTGGCGACCTGATCGGCCCCCTTAAGTTCACCTTCATATTCCAGTTCCATCTTGCCAGTGATGGCTGGAAGGCCCGCGTATACGTCGCTGACACGGGTCACTGGGGCATCGCCCGACACGAGGCTGCGGCGCTCGGCGTTGGCGGCGGCCACTTCCATCAGCGAAATCGGCAAGCGCTGCGACACCCCAGAAAGCTTGTCCACGCGGCCATCCTCACGGGCCTGGAACGCGATTTCCTCAATCAGTTCGGCAATAAATTCGGGCACCGTGACGCTACCGTCGCGCACAGCCTCCTGGGCGGTGATGTTCATGCCCAGCCGGACATCGGTAGGGTAGTGGGTGCGGATTTCGCTGCCAATGCGGTCCTTGAGGGGCGTCACAATTTTGCCGCGAGCGGTGTAGTCCTCGGGGTTGGCGGAAAAGACCAGCATTACATCCAGTTCCAGGCGAATGGGGTAGCCCTTGATTTGCACGTCGCCTTCCTGAAGGATGTTGAACAGGGCCACCTGCACCTTGGGGGCAAGGTCGGCCAGTTCGTTGACCGCAAAAATCCCCCGGTTGGCGCGGGGCAACAGCCCGAAGTGCATGGAGCGCACGTCGCCCAGGCTGGTGCCCAGGCGGGCGGCCTTGATGGGGTCCACGTCGCCAATCAGGTCGGCCACCGTCACGTCGGGCGTGGCGAGTTTTTCGACGTAGCGGTCGGCGCGGGGTAGCCAGCGAATCGGCAGCTCCAGGCCGTGGGCTTCCAGCAGGTGCTTGCCTTCTGCGCCCACCGGGTTAAGCACGTCGTCGGGCATATCCACGCCGTCGATAACTGGCACGTAGTCGTCCAGCAGGCCAGTAATCGCCCGCAGAATCCGGCTCTTGGCCTGACCGCGCAGCCCCAGCAGAATGAAGTTCTGGCGGGCCAGCAGCGCATTGACCAGTTGCGGAATCACGGTGTCGTCGTAGCCGACCACGCCGGGAAACAGTTCCTCGCCGCTGCGGAGTTTGCGGGTCAGGTTGTCACGGACCTCGTCTTGCACCAGACGAATCTGGCCGTCAAAGGGTTTGCGGCCCGCGTAAGAGGGCGTCTGAAGAAGTTCGCCTAGCGTCCTGGGTTGGGTATCCATGCTGCGGGAAAAGTAGCACGCCCGCCAGAACCGGAATGTGCCCGAGAGCGCCAGCACATAGCCCTGCTCACGGCCTCAATGCAAAAAGTCAGGTCACCGAATTTCCGCTGGCAGTTAAGGACAACCAAGTTTGTCTTTAGAGGCTGTCTGAGGCCCATATCGTCGGAGTATCCATGCTGCCCTCTTCATCAGGCGCACAATCGCTGGAGCA
>NZ_JAGLBG010000068.1 GCF_018260405.1 Deinococcus sp. | reverse complement strand
GGCTTCGGGGCAGCTGAAAAAGGCCGTGCTGGGACTGGTCGCGGAAGTCAAGGGCTAGGGCTGGGGGGGCAGGACAGACAGAAACGCAGCAGCTTTAGACCTGACACAAAAACGGGTATACCCGACTAGTCCACCCAGTTTTCTAGGTTGAGGTGTCAGGTGTAAACCGCTAAGCTCCTTGTTGAGAAATGTTCCTAGTAAGTCCCTCTCTCCAAGGAGTTCACAATGACCGTCTCCCCCCAGACCCAGCTTGCCTGCGCCGAAGCCCCAGCTTCCAGCAGATTCGTCATTCCAGCCGAGACTCGCACCGCCATCTTTCTGACTGCCCTAACTCTGGTCGGCCTGCTGATCGGAGCGGCGGGCGAGTACCTGCTGCATAACAGCGTGATTCAGTGGGCAGGCTATGTCCTGGCCTTTGTCGCGGGCGGGATTCCAGCCGGGCGTGAGGCCCTGCACAGCCTGTTCGCCGAGCGCAAACTGGACGTGGACTTGCTGATGGTGGTCGCCGCGCTGGGGGCCGCCAGCATCGGGCAGGCCGCCGACGGCGCAATTTTGCTGTTTCTGTTCAGCCTGAGCAACACCCTCCAGGACTGGGCGATGGGCCGCACCAAGAACGCTATTCAGGCATTGATGGACCTGAACCCCGCCGGGGCCACCGTGCGGCGTGAAGGCCTGGAGAAGTGGTGCGAACTCGGCGAAATCCAGATTGGCGACCTGCTGGTCATCAAGCCAGGTGAGCGCGTGGCCGCCGACGCCCGCGTGGTGCAGGGCACGACCAGCGTGGACGAGTCGCCGATCACGGGGGAAAGCCGCCCCATCGACAAGGCTCCGGGCGCGGAACTGGCGTCGGGTACGGTCAACCTGAACGGCAGCGTCGAGGCCGAGGTCATCCGTCCGGCGGGCGAAAGCACCCTGGCGCGGCTGATTGGCCTGATGGAGGAAGCCCAGACCCAGAAAAGCAAGACCGAAAGTCTCACCGAGCGTTACGAAAGCCCCTACGCCATGATCGTGCTGGTGTGCGTGCCGCTGGTGTACGCGCTGCTGCATTACGGGTTCAAGTTGCCGGTGGATACCGCTTGGTACCGCGCCATGACCTTCATGGTGGTCGCCAGCCCCTGCGCCGTGGTCATCAGTACGCCCGCCGTGATGCTTTCGGCGATGGCGGCGGCGGCGCGCGGCGGGGTGCTTTTTAAGAGCAGCGCGGCGCTAGACGCCCTGGCCGGGGTAAAGACCATCGCCTTTGACAAGACCGGTACCCTGACCCAGGCCAAAATGACCCTGACGCGCACTGTCGCTGCCGATCAGCACGCGGCCCTGGCCCTGGCGGCGGGCCTCGAAGCCCACAGCGAGCACCCGATTGCCGAAGCCATCGTGAATTCGGCGCGTGAACAAGGTGTGCAGCCTGTCACTGTGTCCGGCGCACAGGCGATTCCCGGCCACGGCATTGAAGCCCGGCTGGGCAGCGGTGAACTGGCCTGGGCAGGCAACCTGCGCCTGATGCAGCGTGAGAACGCGGCGCTGACCCCCGAGCAGGACGCGGCGCTGCGCCAGCTGAACTCCGAGGGCAGCAGTAGCGTCATTATCGGCGTGGGCCAGCAGGTCGTAGGCATCATGGGGGTCGCTGACGCCCTGCGCCCCGGCATCCGCGAGGCTTTGGCCCGCATCAAGGAAAGTGGCGTGGCGCACCCGGTCATGCTGACGGGCGACAAGCACGAGGTGGCCGAGACGGTGGCCCGCGAACTGGGTCTCAGCGAGTTCCGCGCCGAACTGCTTCCCGAAGACAAGTTGCGAATCATTGGTGAGTTGCCCGGCCCGGTAGCGATGGTGGGCGACGGCGTGAATGACGCTCCCGCCCTGGCCCGCAGCGACCTGGGCATCGCCGTGGCGAGCGGCACCGACGTGGCGATTGAAAGCGCCGACGTGGTGCTGATGCAAAACGACATCGGCAAACTAGGGGGCGCGGTCAAGCTTGCCAAGGATGCCCGGCGCACTGTGTTAAGCAACCTGGCGTTCGCCTTCGGGGTCATTCTGATCGTGGCTCCGCTGGCCGTGGCAGGCAAAGTACCGCTGCCACTGGGCGTGATTGCTCACGAGGGCGGGACGGTGTTCGTGGTGTTCATGGGCCTGCGCCTGCTGCGGCACAAGTTGTAAACCTGCAAACCGATCTTGACACTACTAGCAGAGGCCGTTTCCGGTAAAAATACCGACTCCGCTCCATTCCGCCCGCTGTCAAGGCAGCGGCCAGGCCCCTTCATGGGTGCGGTCAGGCCCCATACGGGTGCCGTTCTGACCAAGAAGCCGTTTTGCCCAAGAAGGCACCGCCCTCGCCTCTGTAAGCAGCTCTACGAGTCCGTACCGCGAAATTGCGGGCCGCCGCCCGCGTGGGGCGGTTTTTTATTTCAGGTCGAGGCTCAGGCCATCAGAGGCAAAGGCCCACCCATCAGGCAACTCCAACCGCCGCACATCCACAGCGTGCGAAAGGTGAGTCAGCACGACCCGACGGGCCGCCCGCGCCCAGGGTAACGCCAGCGCCTCGCGAATGTCGTAGACGCTGCGCCTGCCCCGTTCGCAGGCCGATTCGTCGGCAAAGGACGTGCCCAGCGCCAGCAGGTCGAGATCGGTTAGCCACTCCTGCGCCACCCGAGCAGGAATGTCGAGGGCGTCAGTAACGAGCGCGGCGCGGAAGCCGGGGCAGTCCAGTCGGTAGGCGTGACTGCTGCCGTTGGCTCCGTGCGGCACCCCGAACAGCCGGATGTTGAACCCGGCAAACTGTACACCGTTGGGTGGCATCGGCAACACGGGCGAGCCTTCGCCAAAGGCGTACCCAAAGCGCTCGGCCAGGTGCGGAATGACCGGGGGCGGCGCGTAGATTGCCAGGTTTCCCCCCTCGTAGCGCTCAAAATCAAGCAGGTCGCCCAGACCCAGAATGTGGTCGTTGTGGGCGTGGGAAATCAGCACCGCGTCGGGAAGCAGCGGCCCCGACAGCCCGGCCAGTTGCGTGTGAAGGTCTACCCCGGCGTCGAGCAGCACCGTCTGACCCTCGCCGCGCAGCAGCAGGGCAGTTCGGCGGCGGCGGTTGACCCCGCCCGTCCGGGCCTCCTGACACACCGGACAGGCACACCAGAAACGCGGCACACCCTTGCTATCAGCCGTGCCCAGAAAAGTGAGTGTCATGCCTAATGCGCGAGCAGGGTGCGGGTGGCCTGGGCCAAATCACCGCTGCCTGCCAGACTGCTGCCGACCAGCACGGCATCGGCCAGTGGGCGCACGGGGGCAAGGTCGGCGGGCGTGGCGTAGCCGCTTTCGGCCACCAAGACGCCGGTAAATCCAGCCTGACGTGCCTGGGCAATAAGCCGGGGACTGACCTCCAGATCGATCTTGAGGGTGGTCAGGTCGCGGTTGTTGATGCCGATGATACGGGCGTCGGTCGCCAGGGCAAGTTCGAGTTCGCGTTCGTCGTGAACCTCGACCAGGGCGTCCAGGCCCAGCCATTCAGCCATCCGCAGGTAATCGGCCACCGCGTTTCCCAGCACGCTGACCATCAGCAGCGCCGCCGACGCGCCCCACTCGGCGGCCTCGCGCACCATCGCCGGATGCACCACGAAATCTTTGCGCAGCACCGGCAAAGTGGTGGCGGCCACGACCTGCCAAAGCGCCTCGGGGCTCCCACCAAAGTGGCGGGGTTCGGTGAGGCAACTGATAGCACTCGCCCCGCCTGTCTGGTACGCCAAAGCCGCCTGCGCCGGGTCGAGCGGCGCAATTGCGCCCTGGCTGGGACTGGCCCGCTTGACCTCGGCGATCAGCGACAGGCCCGGCCCACGCAGGGCGGCTTCGAAGCGGCGCTGCGCCGTGCGCTCTGGCCCCAGGTCAGGGTCGGCCCCGGCATAATCCCGCGCCCGCTCGGCCACGATCAGGCCCAGGACACCAGGCACATGACTGAAATCCACCACTGGAATACGGCTCATTGCTGCCAAGTATAAAAGTTTTGCGCTCTGGCAGCCCCAGACATGTTAGCCTGAAGCCATATGAGCTTCACTCCTGGCAATGGCCCCGTCCAGATTTCACCCGAACAGCTCCGGGGGCGTGTGCAGGAACTCGCCGCCAGGATTCGTGATGACCACCCGGGGCAGGTGCCTCACCTGATCTGCGTGCTTAACGGCGCCTTCATGTTCTTTACCGACTTGGTGCGGGCGCTCGACGTTCCCTGCACTGTCGATTTCCTGCAAACCAGCAGCTACGGCGACGCCAAGCAGAGCAGCGGCGAAGTGAGACTGGTCAAAGACCTTCAGTTTCCGATCAGTGACCGTCATGTGATTCTGGTGGATGACATCATCGACACCGGCATCACCATGAATTACCTGCTGCACTACCTCCAGGGGCGCGGCCCGGCCAGTCTGAAGGTTGCTGCCCTGCTCTCCAAACCCAGTCGCCGCAAGGTCGAGGTGCCGGTGCAGTACCTCGGCTTTACCATCCCCGACGCCTTTGTGTACGGCTACGGCCTGGACCGGGCACAGTACGACCGCAATCTGCCTTACATTACCAGCCAGGAGTAACCCCCTCGCCGCTTGCGCCTTGCCCGCTTTCAGAAACACGCCGGGGATAGATCGCTCTGTTCGCCGGTGCAGCCCCGAGCAGTGCACAGGCCCAGGAGATGACCTATTGCCGGTTGATTCGGCTCAAGCCCGAGTCACTCCGAGCGGACGCGAGGAGGAACAACAGACGGACTGGGCGGTGCGAAACCGCAGGCGGCGGCCTTCCCGTTCCACTTGGGGTAGAGAGACCTCATGATTCACCCTCTACCCGGCGGACGCTTAGCTGCTTGAAGTTCAGTGTGCTCAGGTCAGAAATCCAGTCTTCCGCGTGGTCCGCTAAGCTGGGCCAGCCTTTCCGGGGTCCACAGTTCGTAGTGGTACATAGGGTACTGACGCTTGAACCGCCCGACCTTATCCCACACTTCGCGCGACTCGAAGGGAATCACTAGAATCAGGCGAATGACACTGTCCTCAGCGTCATAGATGTAAAAGTCGAAATTAAAACTCTGCTCGTTGCCCTTATCGGAAAAGATCGGGAAGCTGAAGGGCCGGTAGCGCCACGCCTTGCGCTTCTCGGTCAGGATTTGAGCCGCTACCCGGCGCAGGTTGCTTTCGGAAAAGGTGAGCCGTTCACCGTCCCGGTCGACAAAAACAGTATCGGCGGGCGGCGCGTCGAGTTGCACGCGTTTGAGTTCGGGCATCGCCTTACGCGGGGGCTTGGGCGGCAGCTTGCGGCCCTCGCCCGTTTTGCGGCCACCAGACTTTGGTCCAGCAGAAGTCGAGCGGCTGACCGTGGCGCGGCCGGTCGTGGCACTGGCACTGCCATACCGCCGGGCCGCCGTAGAAGCCGAAGGGCGGCGATCACTCTCTTCAGTCCGTTCTACCGGGCGTTCAGGGCGGGGTTCGCGGACTACCTTGGTCGTGTCGCGGGTCATGCCGCCGCGTCCCTGGGCTGTCATCTTCTTTGGGGCGTGGCCGCGTGCCCCTTTAGTGGTGGCCCCTTTGTTGGTTATGGGTCGTTTAGGGCGCGTCATATGGTCTTAGCATAGCCGCCCCGGGAACCATCGGGGGCACATCAGCGCTTTTGCAGCAGGTACGCCTTGGGATAATGACCGCCACTGTAGGCCTGAAACAGTTCACGGGTGTCCCAGGCGGTTTGTTCGCGCAGCACACCCTCCAGCAGTTTGATTTCGTGGGTGATGACGCACAGGCGGCCCCGTTTGCTGGTCAGCCGGTGCATCTCGGTCAGGAAGGCCGGGTACAGCGCGGTGTTGCTGCGGTGAGACCCCACGGCGTCGCCCCACGGCAAATCGGCCATAACCAGATCGAAGCTGCGTGCGGGCAGGCCCGTTTGCAGGGCGTCGATGCGGGCCACCTCAACCTCCTTGCGGGCGGCTTTCAGGTTGGTGCGGGTACATTCGACGGCGCTTTCACTGATGTCCACACCTACCATGGCGTCATATGGCCCCATCAGGGCGCGTTCGATCAGCAGAGTGCCGCTGCCGCACATCGGATTAAAAATGCGGTCCTCGTCGCGCTGCCCGGCCAGTTTGTGGGCCGCGTAGGCAATCGTGGCGTTCAGGCCGCCGCTCATATTGCACTCGCGCCACGCCCGCGCCGAAAGGGGCCGGGGCGTCAACCGGGCCAGCACTTCCCAACCGGGGCCGTTTTCCTCGGGACGCAGACGGAGCACTAGCTCGCCCTCTGCCGGGTCGTGGGGCAGCTCCAGCCCCCGCTGAATCTCCTCGGCGAGGCGCTGCATAACCGCCGATTCCTTGCCCGCCGCACTGATGCGGAACGAGCGGTGGCCGCCGTACTCGACCACACCGCGCAGGTAACTCAGCAGTTCACCGAGTTGCTGATTGCCCAGTAGCCCGCGCGGTCGGGGCACGTCCCAGCTGTGAACCCGGTAGACCGCCACCGCTGCGCGCAGCCGGGTCAGGCGTTCGGGGTCGCCGGGATACCAGAAGCGCAGCCCATGAATGTCGCGGGCCAGAGCGACTCCGGCCAGTTCCGTTTCGGCGACCTGTTCCAGCCCGGGCAGCACTTCAAGCTCATAGAGAGAGGCAGGTTGACGGGTACGGTAATCGACCGCGGGACGCGAACTTTTGCGCCCGGAGGTGCGGGAAGAGTGAGGGCGCGGCATGACCCGGCAGTATAGCTGTAGACCGGCCCTAGCGCCTAGACTATTGATGACGAGCAAGTCGGTGTCGGTTGGAATCTGCATGATGAGAGAAGTAGTGTCGTCGGCAACAGCACGAATTCAGTCCTCCCGGCCTTCCATTGACACAAAAGGTGACATCAACTAACCGCGTCATCAATAAGTGCGGCCAGGTGTGAGTGTAGGGATGGCCCATACACCAGGCTATCCCTACACTCACACCTGGCCTACACTCGCACTGGGCCGCACCTTTTCCCATACTCGCTCTGCGGCGCAGCTCTACGAGTCCGCTCGGTTGGTCTAAAGACAAACGTATTTAGGCTCAGCACCAGCACCATTTTTTCAGCGCCGCTTTCTCAGGGGCTTGAACTCGTGGCAGTCGAGCTGCCCGCGCAGGCTGAGGGCTTCGACCACGGCGGTAGGCGGCAATTGGCCGTCGATGGCCGTGTCCTTACGAATCGGAACCACCCCCTGCGGAAGTTCTAGATTGCTTTCGCCGCGCAGCCGCATGGTGCGCTCCAGACAGCCTGCCGCCACAAGATCGAGCGTCAGGGGGTAGTCGCGTCCAGCCGTATGCAGCACCACC
Organism: Deinococcus sp.; assembly: GCF_018260405.1. Classification (GTDB taxonomy): domain Bacteria; phylum Deinococcota; class Deinococci; order Deinococcales; family Deinococcaceae; genus Deinococcus. The sequence goes on along the minus strand of NZ_JAGLBG010000068.1, from coordinate 6,880 downwards.
TGAAAAGGCGCGGGCCTGTAGCCACTCAGCACACGGTTGGCCCGCGCCTGCCCAGCATTGGCCGCTGTCATGGCCGCCAGCACCGGCAACAGTGCGGCCAGTGCCCAGACTGTCAGGGGCCGCGCGGCTCCGGCCCGCAGCAAAAAGACCACGAGGATCAATGCCGAGAGCAACGTGAGCAGGAAGAAAAAAGCGGTGCCGATCATGCGGCGTCAGTGTACTGCACTGAACTTAAAGGCACTGAACCCAGACGGGGTGTCTTGCGAGATGCCGCCAAGACCCGTACAAGACCCTTACTTGCTGGCCCGCTTCTGCGCCTCATCCAGCGCAGCCTGGGGGGTCGCCTGACCGTTGATGGCCTTACGCACTGCGTCCTCGACATAGTCGCTCCACTCGGCATACGCGGGCAGACCAGGACGGGGAACGGCGCGTTCCAGCTGAGCATGTGCGGCCCTTAACTGCGGATTCTTGGAATACCAGTCACCCAGCAGCGGGCCAACCGCGCGGCGTGGCGGTGCGTAGGCCGTGGTCTTGACCCAGTCGGCTAGGCGGGCCGGGTCCATCAGAAACTGCCAAAAGGCCAGTGCTCCGGCCTGCTGCTGCGCCGAGCTGCCCCTGGGCACGACCAGGGCGCCGCCCCCCAGCGGAACTGTGCAGGCTCCGGCCTTTTCGCAGGGAAAAGGTGCAATGCCCAGTTGCAAGAAGGGCAGCTTGCGTGCGTCGGTCCAGTTCGCCACGCTGGCCAGCACAAAAATATTCTGACCCCGGGCAAAGTCGAAGGCTCCCTTAACGGCCTCGTTCAGACCACGCGGCTGGGCCAGCTTTGCCTGAGACATCCGGGCCAGCTGTGTCAGCGCCTCTACCGCTTCGGGTCTGTTAAGGGCGGGTTCGCTTCCCTTAACCAGACTGCCCCCACGCGAAAGCACGTTGGCCTCGAAGGTCCAGGCGTCTGGCACCGCGACCAGTGGGCGCTTGCCACCAGCCGCCAGCCGCCTGCTCTGGGCCTCAAGCTCAGTCCAGGTCGCCGGAGCCTGAAGCCCGGCGCGGCGCATCGAGCCTGCGTTGTACATCAGCACCGGAACGCTTAAATTCCAGGGAAGCCCAAAGCGTTTGCCATTCAGGTCGCCCACTTTCCAGGCCGGGGCGTAGATGTCCCTGACCAGTTCGGGGCTGAGGCTATCGTCGGCCCAGGAAAGGTCGGCCAGCTCTCCCTGCGCGGCCATAGGGGCGATCTGGGTCAATTCCAGCTGTGCCAGCGCCGGAGCACTCCCCGCCTTGATCGCGGCCTGGAGGGCAGGCTGAAGATCGCGGTAACTGCCCTTGCTGACCGCCACCACCTCGTATTGAGACTGCGCCTTATTGAACTCGCTGGCATACTGGGCCACTTTGCCCTGAACGCCGTCCATCGCGTGCCAGAACTCTATTTTGATGGGGGCCGCACTGGCCGAGCCAGCCAGCAGTAAGGTCGCGGAGAGCAGGAATGAACGCATCCCTTCAAGTCTAGCCGCGTGGTATGACGCCTGAGTGATCGGGAGGTCAAGCCTTCCTCAGAACACGCGGCAGCCCCCATAGCGTGCCCTGGCATAAGCTACGGACCATGACCGCCCCAGGAACCCGCCCCCCCCAGAACGTTCTGGTCGTGGTCGCCACGGACCCCGAAGCTAAGCGCCTGCGCGATCTTCCAGTCCGGGTAGTGGTCAGCGGGGTAGGAGCGGTAGCGGCGGCCCTCGCCACCTGGCGCACCCTGAGCAGCCAGCCCCCGCAGCAGCCCTTTGAGCTGGTCGTCAGCGCCGGAATCGCCGGGGCCTACCCGGCTAGCGGTCTGGTTCCCGGCGACCTGGCCGTATCGAGCCAGATCATTCAGGCCGATCTGGGAGCCGAGGACGGCCCGCAGTTCCTGAATCTGGCCGCTTTGGGCCTCAGCGTACTGCCCACCCGCGAACAGTTCGGCAGCTTCGGGGTCTGGGAGCACAGCGGCGCACTGGCCCAGCATCTGAACGCCGCCCTAGGCCCGATGCTGACGCTGAATACGGTCACCGGAAGCAGTGAACGGGCCACGCGGCTTGAACACCGTTTTCCAGGCGCACTGACCGAAGGCATGGAAGGCGCCGGAGTCGCGCACGCCGCCCTGCTCGCCGGAATCCCAGCGCTGGAAATCCGGGGAATCAGCAATCTGGTCGGGCCGCGCGACCGTTCCAGCTGGCGTCTCCCCGAGGCCCTGAGCGCCGCTTACCGGGGAGTCGCGGAAGTGTCGGGGTTTCGGCGCACCCTTGACCTTTGAGGACACCCCCGAGAGGGGATACCGAATCGGCACTACGCCAGCCGGTAAGCCGCGTCCCGTGTTCCTTTGCCTATTCGGAGAAGCAGCCCATCATCTACCAGTTTCCGCAGTGCCCGCCACGCCTGCTGGTTGTTTAGGCCGCAGGTTTCACGCAACTGCACATTTCGCACCTGTCCCTGCTCACGGGCCAGTGCCAGCGCAATGGCGCGGACTTCGGCGGTGGTGGGGGTGTCCTGGGCGGCGACTTTGACCTGAGGCGCGTTGTTGCGGGGCAGGGGAGGCGCCGTTGGCCCCGCCGCTTTCTCCGGCAGGGGACTGGGCACGGGTTGCGGCTCCGGCACATCGGAAGTGGGACTTGGAAGGGGGGCCGTTTTACGGCCTAGTGCCACGCAGACCTCGGCTGACAGGCGGTAGGCGATGCCCCGGCCCACCCCGGCCCGCACGATCAGGCCGTGTTCCTCCATGCCGCGCAGCAGTCTGGGGGTGCGGTCCTCGGGCAGTTGCAGGGCGCGGGCCAGGTCGGCGCGGGTGGCCTCGCCCTCGCGGGCCAGTACGCTGAGCACAATCAGCATGTCCAGTGACAGGGTCTGCATCTCCTCTTGCTTGCGGGCCACAAAACGCACGAATTCGGCGTCGAAACCGGGGCTGTGCAGGGCTAGCGTCACGGCGTCGGGGTAGCTGGTGAACTCGGGCGGCTCCTTGCCGTGGCGCAGCATCAGGGAAAACATCTTGTCCACGCCCACACCTGCCTGCTCGACCAGTCCCAGCCGCGCCAGTACCCCGGCCAGCAGCGGGTTACGGCGCTTGGGCTGGTGGCGCAGAATGTTGCCCGGCGTAATGCCGCCCGTCATGCCGCCGGGGTTCATGATTTCCAGGCGGTCGGGATAGTGATGCACGTGGATCACGTCGCGCAGCGTGTAGTCGCGGTGGGTTAGGGCGTTGAGGAGCGCCTCGCGGTACACCGCTTCATCCTGATCCCAGACTTCTATACGGAACAGGCCCACCTGCACCGGCGTAAAGCGGTTGCGGGCCTGAATCAGTTCGGCCAGCCGCGTGAGCAGCGCCGGAATAGGCCGCAGCAGATTTTCGCGGAACTCGAACTCGACATCCGGGGTCTGGTGGTGGTAGTAACACACCTCGCTCTGGGGCACGTGCGCCCGCAGCGCCGCAGGGGTGCCTGCCAGCAAAATGGCTGCCAGCGTAGGCCGCAGCGCCCCGCCGCTGGGAATCAGCAGGCCCAGTTCACGCAGAAAGTCGAGGTCGGGCAGGTTGGCCGCTTCTATTCGCCGCCCCAGCGAACGCAACCGCGCGACCTCGGCGGGGTCGAGGTCGGCGAGCGAGGCGTCGGGTGGGGCCACTGCCGTGTAGTCCTGATCGGCCACCGGGTCGCTCTCGGGCGAGCTAACTGGCACCAGTTGCAGGCCGTCCCAGGCGATTACTGCGCCGTCGGGGGCAGCCAGGACATACGGCGCCTGCGGCACGAATACGGCCAGCACCCGCGCCCCACCGGGCAGGCGGTGATGCTGCACGTTAACGGTCAGCCGCCCGTGCGAAAGCTCGAAAATGGCGTGCGTGACCATCAGGGGGTGCAGTTCGCCCGCCGTGGGGCCAGCGGCGTCGTCCCCGATACGGTCTACGCCTACCAGCACGGTGCCGCCCCGCGCATTGGCGAGGCCCACGGCGTAGCGGGCCAGTTCCTCGGGCGTCACGCTGAGTGGTAGGTGCACGCAGGTCGGTCCCGCCGGGGGCAGCACGCCCAGGGGCGAGATCGCGTCGGCGGGCAGGGCGTCGGAAGTCATGAGGCGAAAGTATACCTGCTGTCAGGTTGGTTGCGGCGCGGTCTACAGTCGTGCGGCCCAAAACCGTTCGGCTTTCAGCGGCTTGATCCACACCAGAGCCACCCGCGCCCCGAGGCCGTACAGCACGGCGACCTGCCCGGTTTGCTGTCCCCAGTTGACCGCGTCGCTCAGGCGTGCCCCCAGAACAATGAGGGTGTCTTCCTGCCACTCGCCCGAACCGTTCACGCCCTCCAGAAACGGCAGGCCACGCTGAATGACGCTTGTCTTCAGGGCAGCCTGCCGCTGCTGGTTTGCGGGCCGTGAACACATTTTCCCTTCCGGATTCCAAGCCGTCACGGTGGCCCAGGCTAGACCTGTCGTGGCCCAGCTGGGCGACGTGCCACGCGTGCAGGACAGCCTGAAGCGTTCGTCTGTCAGGCCGTATTCCGCTGCGGTAAAGGCTGACCGGAGCCTGTCCCGCTGACGCTGCGCTTCCCGCCGCTCTACCGTGTCCATAAGCCTTGCAGTGTCCATAGGCCGTGCAACTCAGGGCTGGGTGACGGTCGCCTGGGTCGTCAGAATGCTTTGGTTACGCAGGCGCAGGGTCACGCTGATCTTCTCTCCAATACGGTAACTGCCGCCCAGCGCAATGCGGTAACTCGAAGAATTGCTCAGGAACAGGGTATTTTTCAGCGGAATGCTGGAGACCACGGCGCAGCGCGGCACACACTTCATCAGGCGTGAAAGCCCCGCGCCGCTCCACACCCCGGTCAACACGTCGTTGCCTGGAACATAAATTTTTCCTTCAAGCACCGCGCCGCCGTACGAAGGCCGCAGCACCAGCTTGGCGGCGGGGGCGGCCAGCACCGGGGCCTGAGTCAGAACGCTTAGCGTGGTCAGACCAGTCAAGACGCTGAGGCATAAGCCTTTCATTGGGTGCCTTCCAGTTCGGTCGGCTCCGTTTCTTCGGCTTCCCCGGCGCTGAGGTCGATGTCTACCCGCATGATTTCGCGCAGCACACTGGTGGCAAAGCTGCCTTTGGGAAGGGCAAAAGTAACGCTGTAGCCGTCTTCTTCCGGGGTTATGCTGGCGTCCGTCGGAAAAACGCGGGTCAGGCGGCGATCTCCGCGCCGCGAGACGAACGCCTGCGGGGTCAGGTCGAAACTGGCGAGGGCTTCTTGCTCCAGCACTCCGGCGTCCAGCGTCAGGGGTTTGACTTTTTTGCCGAACAGCGTTCCCGTCGCGCTGATCTCTCCCGCCTGGGCACGGGGGGTTTCGGCGGCGGCGTCCTCGACCATAAAGACCCCGCCCGTAGTGTGTTTTTTCGCCATGTCGCCGCTGACCACCGCCGTGAACAACCCGCGTTCCAGCCGCAGACTGACAAAGCGGTTGAACACGGCACTCTGCACGCTGCTGGTGAGAAAACGCCGCACGCGGGGGTCTTTCAGGCGCGACTCGCCGCGCAGCACCCGCAGGCCCTCCTCGGCGTTCAGGCCGCCCAGGCCAAAGCGCTGCGGCCCGAAATAGTTGGGCACGCCCGCCTGCACCAGTTGATCCAGAATCTCGCCCGCCCGCGCCGCCTGTCCCGCTGCGCCGCGCACGCGCACCGTGAAGCGGTTGCCGTGCAGGTGCCCCAGCCCCAGCTTGTTGCCGTGCCGGGCGGTTTGGAGCACTTCCACGTCGGGAATCTCCAGGCGGGAAAACGCGGCCTCATATCTGGCCGGAAGGCTAAGCCACTGGGTCGTGACCGCGTGGCGATCTTTCAACCCGGCGACGCCCACATCGCGGTCGCGTACCCCGGTCTGGGCGCACAGTTCACGCAGGACGTGAGCAGTGGTATGCCCGGTTTTCCGCAGCTGAACGTAAACGTGATCGCCTTCCCCGGAGGGCAGATACGCAGGGATTTCCTCGACCCGGAAGTCCTGAGGCGTACTGCGTAGCACGCCGCCCGTTCCCTCTCCGGCGACAAGGTTAGATAAGGCCGACCACTGGAACACCAAATTCACGATGCTGGCACCATAACGCCTGTTGGTGGTTCCGGAATGAGAAAGGGTTTAAGTCCCACGGGTGAGCAGAGCGGTCAGTGAATGCCTCTGGGCCGTCGTGGTCGGCTGACTGGCAGCTGAGGGAGAATTTATTTTTCTCATTATAATTTCTGTGTAAAGCATAAATTTCGGACACAATCCGGGCGGACGCGAGTAGGAACAACATACGGAGTGGGCGGTGTGGAGCCGCAGTCCGTGTAAGCATGGGCAGTTTTGGCACTTATATCCTTCTATTTTGGCGCGTCTGGTTTGCCCACTGCCAGAGAATTTGACAGAAGAGCGTCAGTCGCAGCCCCTAGAATGTCCGGCATGAAAACTGATCCTGTCGAACTGACCCTCTTTCTGGCCCAGTGCGTGGTCGACCAGCCGTCGCTGGTGCGAACCAGTATGCGCGGCAACGTGGTCATGGTGCGTGTTGGCCCGGGCGAGGAAGGCCGCCTGATCGGGCGTCAGGGCCGCGTGATCCAGGCCATCCGCACGCTGGTTCGCAGCGCCACCGACCCGCGCGAACGTCTCAACGTCGATCTGGAAGCGCCGCGCAAAGCATGACCGCGCCGGGAACTGGAACACTCGGCGACACCACGTTGATCGGGCATCTGCTGGGGCCACACGGCGTACAGGGCGGCATTAAACTGTTTGTGCTGGGCGACCCGGAGCAGCTTGAGGGCCTCGGGCGCGTGTATGTCGAGCGCCGGGGCTGGCTCAAGATTCGCCGCACCGACGAACTGGCGCCGGGGCTGGTGCTGCATCTGGCCGGGGTCGGCAGCCGCGAAGCC
>NZ_JAGLBG010000067.1 GCF_018260405.1 Deinococcus sp. | reverse complement strand
TCGCTAGGGTAAGCTGCGCGTTCCACCGTTAAAGCCTAAAACATTTCCCATGGTTAGGGCCTCAGACAGCCTCTGAATATGGCCCCGCCAAGAGCGGGGTTTTTTGCTTGTTGAAAGGTACTTTTGATGCGTCGTTTACCCGTTTCTCTCCTTTTGCCCGCACTCTTGGTGGTGCTAGGCGTACTGGTTCCGCTGGCCTACCTGCTCCTGCGTGCCTTTGGGGCCAACCCGGGCGAATTGCAGGAAATCGTTTTTCGCGCCCGTAACCTTGAACTGCTGCGAAACACCCTGGGTCTGACACTGGCGACCTTGCTGACCACCACGCTGGTGGCCTTGCCGCTGGCTTTTGTGACCGCCCGCAGTGACTTCAGGTCGCGCACTCTGGCGATGGTGCTTGGCGTGCTGCCGCTGGCTCTGCCGGGGTATGTGGGGGCATATGTCTGGCTGGCGGCGACGGGTACGGGGGGCACATTAGATGTACTACTGCATCTGCGCTTACCGAGCCTGGGCGGATTCTTGGGGGCACTTTTTATCCTGACACTGTTCACCTTTCCGTACCTGTTCCTGAACTTTCACGCGGCGTTGCGGCAGCTTGACCCCGCGCTTGAGGAAGCCGCCAGAGTGCTCGGGCGCACGCCCTGGCAAGTGTTCAGGCAGGTTACGTTGCCTTATCTGCGCCCCGCCTGGCTCTCTGGGGCACTGCTGATTGCGCTACATGTGCTGGGTGATTTCAGCGTGGCCTCGCTGATGCGTTACCCGACTTTCAGTGCCGCCATTTATCAGCAATACACCGCCGCCTATGACAGGGTGTATTCGGCGTGGCTGGCGCTGTTTTTGCTGCTACTGACAGTGGGGGTGTTGTGGGCCGAAGCCCGCTGGATGCGCGGCCTGTCGCTGAGTCGGGTGTCGCCCGCAACGGCGCGGCGGCCCGTGAAAGTCAGGTTGCGGGGCTGGACATGGGCAGTCTGGGGGGGGCTGGCGGTGCTGGGCAGCGCTGCTGTGGGTGTGCCCCTGCTGAGCGTGCTGCACTGGCTGCGACTGGACAGCGACCCGTATCGGTGGGCCACCCTGCGGGAAAATACCACTGTTTCCCTTCAGGCGGCTGCCCTGAGTGCGGTGGTGACGACAGCGCTGGCCTTTCCGCTGGCGTATATCGGGAGCCGTTACGGCAACGCCGTGCGCGGAGGTCGCTGGGCGCAACTGGTGGAGCGGGTGGCTTACCTTGGCTACGCCACACCGCCGCTGGCGTTCGCGCTGGCGCTCATCTTTTTTACGCTCGGCGTAGTTCCAGCGCTGTATCAGACGTTTGCCCTGCTGATTGTTGCCTACGCCCTTCACTTTGTGGCCGAGGCCATCGGGCCGCTGCGCTCCGGTCTGCTGGTGGCGACACCGCGTCTGGAAGAAGCCGCCAGGGTGCTGGGCCAATCAAGTGTAGGCAGTCTGCGGCGGGTGACGTTGCCGCTGCTGCGTACCAGTCTGCTCGCCAGTGGCAGCTTTGTGTTTCTGAGCGTGCTCAAAGAGTTGCCCCTGACACTGCTGCTGGCCCCTACAGGATTTGACACGCTGGCCCGCAATATCTGGATGTACACCGAAGAAGCCCAGTACGCCCACGCTGCGCCCTACGCGCTTACGCTGATGGTGAGTGGCACGCTGCTGACCTTATTGGTGTTGCGCCGGGGGGAACAATGAACACGCCCGTCCCCCAAAGTAGAGACTTGCTCCTACGCCTGGAAGCCCTGACCCGCAGGTTCCGACCTGAGCTGCCGCCCGTGGTGGGTGGGCTCAATCTGGAACTGAACCCCGGAGAACTGCTGACCCTGCTGGGGCCGTCTGGCTGCGGCAAAACGACTACCCTGCGCCTGATTGCCGGGTTGGATACCCCGGACGCCGGGAGCATTACGATTGCGGGAAAGGAAGTCAGCCGCTTGCCGCCTGAGAAGCGCGGCGTAGGACTGGTTTTTCAGGATTACGCCCTGTTTCCCCATCTGACCGTGCTGGAGAACGTGGCTTTTGGTTTGCAACACCTGCCCCACGCTGAGCGACTGCCCCGCGCACGCGAAACGCTGGCACTGGTGGGCCTGACTGTCTTTGAAACGCGCCTGCCCGCGCAACTCTCGGGCGGACAACAGCAGCGGGTGGCTCTGGCCCGCGCCCTGGCTCCGCGCCCCGCGCTGCTGCTGCTGGATGAACCCTTTTCCAATCTCGACGCAGGCTTACGCCACTCGACCCGCCATGAACTGCGCCAACTACTGCGTCAGTCAGGCATGGCGGCCATTCTGGTGACCCACGACCAGGAAGAGGCATTGGCGTTCAGTGACCGCCTGGCGGTCATGCGGGACGGACAGCTTGAGCAGGTCGCCACGCCAGACGAGATGTACCTCTACCCGCGCACGGCCTTCGTCGCCAATTTTCTGGGACGGAGTAATCTCCTTTCCGGAGTTGCCGCAGGAACACAGGCCGCAACATCACTGGGCCACATCGGCCTGACTTCAGCAGCGACAGGAACAGTCACCATCAGCGTGCGTCCCGAACAGGTCACGCTCAGCGAAACGGGGACGGGAGCGCGGGTCATCAGTCGGGAATTCGGTGGGCCATCCACGCTGTATACCCTGCAATTGGAAGGGGGGCAGACTGTCCTGATGCAAACCTACATGCCTCAGCGTATTGAGGAAGGGCAACAGGTACGGGTGGCAGTGCGAGGAAGTGGGCACATTCTTGACCACTTATAAAAGGATAGGGTGTCAGTCTTAGAAGCAGAACTAGTGCGGCGTTCAATTATTCCGTATGGCACAGCATCTTGGTAATTAGAAAAATGTAAATTCGAGGGGATAGACCTTTACTCATAGGTAACCCTCGTTATTTTCCAGTTAGTGAAACGCCAGAAACGTTATGACGAACTAGCAGGCTGTCAGTCGTTCCAGGGCTAGCCACCACCAGCCCGTCAATCTCAGCCCGTCGCGGCCCCAATCGGACTCCGTATTAGCTGGCCCGAAACAGTCCAAAGAGCCGAGCGGGTTTCTTCTGTTTGGCTTTAGCTTCTGGCTGGTGGCTGACATGCATGGGTGTGCGCTGTTGAACGCCGCAGTGGCTGCACTCCAGCAGCGTCGGCGAGGTGCGTTTCATGCTGTGTGTGCAGGCGCTGGCCCGCATATAAACCATGTGCGCCGCCGCTTCCGCCTCTTCGGGCGTGGCTCCGGTCGCGGTGTAAAACGGATCTTCGCGGTCGTCGGCCAGACCTTTTTCATTGCCCAGCACGAATGTGTGCGTGTAAACCGTCACTACCCGTACATCCTTCTTGTACGGCTCAAGGCGGCTCAGCTGTCCTTTGGTTTGAAGTGCGCCTACCCAGATCATTCCCAGATTGAGCCATAACCCTTCTGACACAGAATTCACAACAGGCTAGGTTAAGACAGGTGTAAAGCCTTCAAGTGTCCGCGCCGCGAACCCCGAGATCGGCCCCAGAGCTGTTTCTAGCGCCGTCCGCCGTATTTGGGCGGGGCTTTCTTGACCCCGGCAAAGCGGTTTTTTTCCTTACGCCGCTGCGCCGGAGTCAGGGTCGCTGCCGTGCCTGGGCGCTGATTGACTGGGGGCGGTGTTCTGTTAGTGAAGGTATCTATGTTGAAAAACTTAATGCAGGGCAAGTACAGCGCAAAGACCAGCAACATGCTGCCCCAGCCGGTTTTCAGGTAGGGGCGCAGCGGCGTCAGTTGCAGGCACGCGCTGACCAGACTGGCCATGAGCGCGAACAGCATGACCCGGATCGCCAGCTTAAGCAGCTTGGTGGTCGTCAGGCCCGGCGCCGGGTCGGGGGTGGTCAGCCAGCGCCAGAGGTTCACGTCTCGTCCGTGGCACTGGGGCTGGGGGTCAGGCGGCGGCTGAAGGGTGGCAGTTCGGGCCACTCGGTCTGGCCGCCGTCTGCACTGAGAAGCAGCGTCGGCTTATGCATCTTCTGGGCCAAGCGTTCGAGGGCGGCGGCGGTGGCCCTGTCGCGGGCCGGACTGACCAAAATCAGGCCGCGCACCGCACTTTTTCCGGCAATCAGGGAAGCTGCGCCGAACAGTTCGCGCTCGCCCGCCGGAACCTTGGCGGCGTTCTCCATGCGCTCGGCCCGCTGAACGATGTCGGGCAGTGGCAACTGGGTGCTGAACACCGGATACAGTTCCAGGGCTTCCAGCGCCGGGCGTAGGCCAGCGGCCAAGGCGTCTTCGTTTAGCAGGGTACGCGGGCCAATCACGGCCACAGTCGCCTGCGAAGCGCGGCTGAGGTTGGGCAAGCTGCTTCTGGGGGCGCTGAGCAGCGGGCGCACTTTATCTAGGGCCAGGCGCACCTGCCCGGCGTTGTGCGTTAGCCGCAAGCCGAGTTCAGTGGCGGCAGTTTCGGTGGACTTGTGGCTCGCGTCGGGTACGCTGACCAGTGGGGGCAGGCCGCTGATGCGCCGGGGCAGCAACTCGGTCAGTGCCTCGCCCCAGGCGTCGCCCGATACGGTGGGCCACTCGGGAACGACCACCAGATCGGGATGTTCCAGGCTCAGGATGCGCCCCAGTGCCAGCTGCACCGTGACCGGTTCACCTTCCAGGCTTTGCTGCCCTAGCGCCAGCGCCTCGGCAGCAGACAGGGCGGGCAGCACTGACTCTGCCCCCAGTTCTTTCAGGAACGCCAACCAGTACCCGGACAGTCGCGCCGCGCGCGAATCAAGCAAACCAACCTTCACCCCTACAGTCTACTCCACGGCTCTGGCCTGGGCCGCTGCCCCCCGTTGCCAGACCCAGCCGCTATGCTTGGGCCGCTATGCTTGGCCGCATGAGTCGTGACGCCCTGAACCTGCCCGATCCGCTGCGCCGGGTGCTGCCTGCGGCCCGCTGGGAACGCGTGGCCCACGGTGAAAGTGGGGCCGAGGTCTGGCGCAGTACCCGCCACGTGGTCAAGGTGCAGCCGCGTGACCCCCGTGTTGTCAGTTCACTGCGCCAGGAGCGCGAGCGTCTGCGCTGGCTGGCTCCCCGCCTGCCTGTGCCCGCCGTGATCGGCTACGAGGTTACAGAAGGCCATGAATACCTGGCGATGTCCCGGCTGCGCGGCATTCCGCTAAGCGACCCCGACGCCCTGTTACATCCCGAGCGCGTGGTTGGTCTGCTGGCGCGGGCGCTGCGCGAGCTGCATGCTCTACCGATTCGCGACTGCCCCTTCAATATGAGCCTGAACGTGGCGCTGGCGCTGGCCCGCGAACGGGTGGCTGCCGGACTGGTAGACGAGTTGAATTTCGACGATGACCGTAGGCTGAGCGCGGTCGGCGTGTTCAATACGCTGGCCCGTACCCGCCCCACGAAGGAAAACCTGGTCGTCACGCACGGCGACCCCTGTTTGCCCAACCTGATCGTCAACGGCGAGCTGCTAGAGGGTCTGGTGGATGTGGGCCGTTTGGGTATTGCCGACCGCCACGCTGACCTGGCCCTGGCTTACCGCAGTGTGCGGCGCAACCTGAGCGACCTGTACGCCGGAATGTTTCTTGACCTGTACGGGCGCGAACTGGTCGATCTGGAGAAAATCGAGTATTTTATGCTGCTCGATGAACTGTTTTAGAGCAGTTCTGCAAATGAAAGGCACGCCGGAAAAACACCGCCGCCCCCTTCATTCTACGTCCTGCTCTTTCTTTTTCACTCGTTCCACTCGGCAAAAAGAGGGTCAAAAGAGCACCATCTTTTTGCAAAATGCTCTATGGGCAATCGTTCGCGCCGCTTTTTATTGCTCGGCCAGGGTGGGGAAGAACAGGACAAAGTCGGCGCAACAGCCATAAAAAACCTGCTCTCTGGGCCGGAGAGCAGGCGCACTGAAAAACGTGCCGGTTTATTCTTCGGTGCGCTTGTTGCTCCAGCCACGGTCGGCACGCGCACGGGGACGGAAGCCGCCCTCGTCGCCGCCCTCACGCGGACGGAATTCACGGTCAGGTGCCGCCGCACGGTCGCCGCCACGGTCATTGCCGCCACCGAAGCTAGGACGCTCGCCACGGTCATCACGGGGCCGGAAGCCGCCACGGTCGCCGCCGCGATCATTGCCGCCACCGAAGCTGGGACGCTCGGTCTGGGGGCGGCCAGCGCTCTGCACACCCTGCGACTCGCGCAGTTCACGCATTTCGCGGCGCAGGCCACGGATTTCCTTGGACTGGGCTTCAAGCATTTCCTTCATCTGGCCCAGCAGTTCCATCAGGTCGTCGGCGTCGATGTACTCGTCTTCACCCTCGTCGTCTTGGTCCGCGGCATGTTGGCCTTCGGCGGCGGCTTCCTGGGCATCCAGAACGGGGTCTTCGTCGGGTTCACCCTGAAGCTCGGGGATCAGGTGGCGCAACTCCTCGGGGGTGTGGTCGCTCGGCTGGGCGCTGTCATGTGCGCTGTCGTGCTGGTGTTCGTCGTTCGTCATCTTGTTACTCCTTGTGCCTGCCCACTGCTTTCTGCGGCAGTGCGGCGTAGGCCGTACCCCCAAGTCTACCTTATTGGCCTGAAGTCTGACCGATTTGCCTGCCGTGAGCCGCAGTCAAGCCCCCAGATTCAGCGGCGGTAAATCGCCAGCAGCAGAGGATAGGACACAAAAAACACGGCGGCTCCGACCACTGCGCCAGCCGGGGCGGCCAGAAAGAAATTGAGAGGCAGGCCCAGCCACAACGCTATGAAGGTAAAAATGCCGATGCTACAGCCGATCATCAGAGCAAAGCGCCGTGCGGTGTCCTCGGGTCGCCATGAATCGAAGTCCATAGGCCTATGTTCTCACCCCCCGCCGGGCGAGTTGCCCCGGCCCAGGTCATACGGCCCGCCTTCTGTTTCGTTAATAATCCGCAGGAGCACTGGGTTATCAACTCAGGCCACCAACTCAGGCAGAAGGTTCACGGTGCGTCAGCCTGGGCTGCCTATACTCGGTGGCATGAAATACGCTTTCCTCACCGCTGTGCTGGCGCTTTCGGCGCAGGCCGCCGCTCAAACTTCTGGCCCAGCCCGCACCGTGAACATCGGCATGGGCTACATTCCTAATGTTCAGTTCACGCCGTTTTACGTGGCCGACCAGCTGGGGTACTTCAGGGCCGAGGGCCTCAATGTTAAATTTCAGCACGGGTACATTAACGAACTGATGCCGCTGCTCTTGCAAGGCAAACTGGATTTCGTGGTGGGCGACCCCGAGGACGCCATTTTCGCCCGCAACCAGGGCGCTCCGGTGCGCTACGTCATGGCGATGTACCAGAAAAGCCCGGTGACGGTGTTTAGCCTGAAACCCCTGAACACCCCCGCCGAGCTGAAGGGCAAGACCGTGGGTATTCCGGGGCCGTTTGGGAGCAGCTACAGCGCCATTCAGGCCGTACTAGGCGAAGCCAGGCTGGAAAACGGCAGGGACGTGAAGCTGGCGACCATCGGGTATACCCAGCTCGACGCGCTGCGGGCCGGGCGCGTGGACGCCGCTGTGGGGTACATCAACAACGACGTGGTGCAGCTGCGGGCCGGGGGGTCAAAGGTCTACACGCTTGACCTCTCGCAGGCGTACCCGATGACGGGCGTGGGACTGATCACCACCGATAGCGTGCTGGGCGGCGACCTGGGCAAAAGAGTTGTGCGGGCCAGTCAGCGCGGCCTGAAATTTACGCTGGGCAGCCCCACGCAGGCTTTCAAAACCGCGCAGCCGGTGTTCGGGGCGACTGGCGGCAGCCTGGACGTGCTCAGAGCCAGCCTGCCGCTGATGTCCAGTAGCTTCACCGCGCAAAGCGGTCTGGGGGCCAACAATCCCGCCAACTGGACTAAAGCAGTCGCCGCGCTGGTCAAGCAGGGCAAACTGCCAGCCAGCGCACGGGCCAGCGAGTTTTATACCAACAGCCTGATCAGCAGAACGCTTAAATAATACGGATTCCGCTAAATTCTGGTGCATTTGGCAGTCCTTCTAAGTCAGGTGGCCTAGTGACGCCCGGCACAATAGTCTGTTAGCCTGCGGGCCATCACCACGAAAGGAGGTGCCGCACATGACTGAAAACATCTTTGAGATTCTGTCCGCTACGCTACGAGCTTCCATTCACGCAGATACACCTGCACAGGCCTACTGGAGTAATTTTGTTGATAGCTATGAGCTGCCCCCTTTCCGTGAGTTGCCCCTGTCCTAGCGCCCCACACAGCTGTCCGCATAGGCTGGCGCACCCATGAGCCGCGACCGGTCTGATGACAGCCCCGGCGAGCAGCGCCTGCGCCGCAAGAAAACCAAACCGGCTGGCCGCCGCCGCCTGGAAACGCTGGTGGGTGCCAACCCCGAGGACATTTCCGATCCGGTGGTTCGTCACCTGTCCGAACAGGGTTATGTAGATGAGGTGCTGGCCGAACTCAAGAGCGGCAAGGAAGCGACGGCCTACATTGCCAATGGGCCGAGCGGACTGATGCTGCTTAAGGTCTACCGCGATCTGGAAGCCCGCAGCTTTAAGAACGATGGCCTGTACCGTGAGGGCGAAGTCATCATGGACGACCGCGCCCGCCGGTCCATGAAAAACCGCAGCGCCAAGGGTCTGAGCCTGTTGCAGTTCGACTGGGTCATGCGCGAATACGCCGGACTCTGGAAGCTGTGGAACGCTGGGCTGAACGTGCCTGAACCGCTGGTTGGCCCCGATCCGACCATCTACGCCGAAACGGTTCCCGCCGTACTGATGCGCCTGATCGGCACCGAGGACGAACCCGCGCCCCGTCTGAGCGAGGCCCGCCTAAGTCCAGAAGAAGCCCAGAGCGCCTGGGATCAGGCTCTGGCAGGCATGGCCGACATGCTGCGGCTGGGGTACGTACACGGCGATTACAGCACCTACAACCTTCTGTGGTGGGAGAATACCGTGATTATTATCGACTTTCCACAACTTACGACCCGGCAGAACCCGAATTTTAGCGACCTACTGCGCCGCGACGCCGAGAGCCTGAGCACCAGCTTTCGCAAGCAGGGCATTCAGGTTCCCGGCGAAGACACCCTGCGCGAGGTGCAGCGCCGCGCCCTGGGGCCTGCGCCTACGCCACGGGTCACGCTGCCCTGAGTCTTTTACGCCGCCCTGAGTTCGGCCACCTTGCCCCGGCCTTAAGCGTTACTTTCGGCTGACGCAACCCGCAGCCGCAAAGTTGCGTAATAGAGGCATGACCAAGCCTGAGCGCCCCGATGACCTGACCCCGCAGGGCAACATGCCCACCTGGATCGACGAGGTGCTGAAGCCTGCGCCACAGCCGTCGGGAGCGGCGCAGACCCCGCTGTCGGGGCCACAGGACCTCAAGATTCCGCCTGCGTCACAGCCCTCGCCCACATCACAGCGCCCGCCCGCACCACCTGCCCCCTCCAACTGGGAAACGTCCCAGCGCCAAGCGCAGGCACAGGCACAGACACAGGCACAGGCCCAACCCCTGCAGCAGCCCCAGGCCGCCCCCTATGCTCAGCCGACGGTGCAGACGAACGCCTGGGGCGAGCCGGTGGCGTCCGCGCCGTACACCGCTGGGCCGCACAACCCGGCTCAGCCCAATCAGCCCCTCTACATCAGCCCGGACGTGGCCCAAAAGCGCCTGATCGCTGGCCTGCTCGGGATTTTCCTGGGCGGCTTCGGGATTCACAAATTCTATCTGGGCATCACCAATCCGGGACTGATCATGCTGGCGATCACCATCGGGGCCTACATCTTCGGGGTGCTCACGATGATTTTCGGCATCGGCTTTCTGATCGTGTTTTTGCCGTCTCTGGTCGGCCTGCTAGGTTTTGTGGAGGGCATCGTGTATCTGACCAAGTCGGACGCCGACTTTCAGCGCGATTACCTCGACGGCAAAAAGCCCTGGCTCTGACCGGCCCTTTTGCCTTAACCTTGAGTGCGGTATGCTGAAGTTATGACAGTTCTGTTGCCTCAAGTTCAGCGTGGCCCGCGTGTTCAGGCCAGAGCCGCCCGGTGAGCTGGTTAGAGCGCCTGCGCGACGGCCTGGGCAAAACGCGCCAGCAGATCAGCGGTACGGCTGGCTCGCTTGGTCAGGAGGTGCAAGAAGCCTTTACGCGCCTGGACACCATCGAGGACCTTGAATACGCCCTGATCGCCGCCGACGTGGGCCGCGCAGCGACACAGGAGATTATTGAGGACATCCGCAAATCTGAGGGGGGCAACTTGCAAGACGCGCTGATGCGGGCGCTGACGCTGCAACTTGAACCCAATGCCCGCCGCGCCGAGTTCCGCAAACTGGGCTTTGCGCCGGACGTGGCCCGCAGCAAGGTCGAGCCGAAAGGCCACGTCATCATGGTGATCGGCGTGAACGGTGTGGGCAAGACCACCACCATTGCCAAGCTGGGCCAGTACTACATGACGCGCGGCAAAAGCGTGATGTTCGCGGCGGGCGACACCTTCCGCGCGGCGGCAGGCACGCAACTCGGGGTGTGGGGCGAGCGGCTGGGCATTTCGGTCATTCAGGGCAGCGACGGCGGCGACCCGGCAGCGGTGGCGTTCGATGGAGCCTCGGCCCGCAAGTCGCGCGGCACCGATCTGCTGCTGGTCGATACGGCGGGGCGCCTGCACAACAAACACAACCTGATGGAAGAATTGAAAAAGGTGCAGCGCGTGATCGCCAAGGCCGACCCCGGTGAACCCGCCGAGGTCT
This sequence comes from Deinococcus sp., assembly GCF_018260405.1. Lineage (GTDB taxonomy): Bacteria > Deinococcota > Deinococci > Deinococcales > Deinococcaceae > Deinococcus. The sequence goes on along the minus strand of NZ_JAGLBG010000067.1, from coordinate 3,750 downwards.
GGCTGGTGCTTGACGCCGTGACCGGGCAAAATGGCCTCCAGCAGGCCAAGAAGTTCCACGAGTCCACGCCCCTGACCGGCGTGATCGTGACCAAGCTCGACGGCACGGCCAAGGGCGGCATCCTGGTGCCCATCGTGCGCGAGCTGGGCGTACCGATTAAATTTATCGGCGTGGGCGAGCAGCCCAGCGACCTGCAACCCTTCGACAGTCAGGAATTTGTGCGGGCGTTGTTCAACGTAGACATCCCTAAAAGCTAGGGGGGCAGGCCGTGACTGTACCTGGCGTACCTACACCCGTGCCTGACCCGGCCACCGCCGAGCAACTGTTGCTGGAGGTCCAGCGGCTCAATCCCGGCCCCTGGGTCGCCCACTCGCGTAATGTGGCGCTGGCGGCCCGGTACATTGCCGAGCGATACCCCGGCCCCGACCCGGCGCGGGCGCATACGCTGGGGCTGCTGCACGATCTTGGGCGGCGTAGCGGGCCGAAACCGTCACATTCTCGACGGGTACGACTATCTGATGGCGCTGGGATTCACGGACGCCGCCCGCATTGCCCTGACACACTCCTTTGCCGTGCCCGAACTCGACACCCTGCCAGGCGTCTGGGACGGCACGCCGCCGGAATGGGCCCGCCTGGGCGACCTGTTGGCCGGGGTGCGCTCTGATACCGAGGATCGCCTGGCTGCAACTCTGCGATCTGCTGGCCCTGCCGGACGGCTTTTGCACCGTGCAGGAGCGGCAGACCGACGTGGCGCTACGCTACAGCGTGAATGCTCGGAGCGCCGCCAAATGGCGTACCCAGCTGAAGCTTAAGAGGCAATTCGACGCCGCATCCAGCGGCAACATTTACCGCCTGTTGCCTGGCCTGTGTGATCGACTGTTGGCTTAGCTCTACCCCCCTCACTCCCGGCGCGTCTGACCGTCCAGCGTCAGCAGCGCTCCGTACATCTCCGGCCTACGGTCACGGAAAAAGCCCATGCCAGCGCGAAACTTGCGGGCTTCTTTGAGGTTCAGGGTGTGCAGCAGTGGCCCTTCGTCAGCCTCGCCGAACTCGGCCACGATTTCGCCGGTGTAGTCACTGACAAAGGTGTGCCCGTAGTAGGTCTGCTCTAACCCGCCTACGATTTCCTTGCCAATGCGGTTGGCCGCAGCCACATAGGTGGAGTTGCTGACCGCGTGGCCCGCCATCGCCCGTTGCCACATGTGATGGTTGTTGGGCGTCTGTACCTCGGCGGGTTCGCTGCCGATGGCTGTGGGGTACAGCAGAAAATCTGCGCCCTGGAGCATCATGACGCGGGCAGTTTCGGGATACCACTGGTCCCAGCAAACGCCCACGCCCACGCGCCCAAATTTTGTGTCCCAGACCTTGAATCCGGTGTCGCCGCCGTTGAAATAATACTTTTCTTCGTAACCGGGGCCGTCGGGGATGTGGGTCTTGCGGTAATTGCCCAGCAGTTCGCCGCCCGCATCTATACACACCAGCGAGTTGTAATGCGCCTGCCTGGCCTGTTCAAAGTAGCTGACGGGGAGCACCACGCCCAGTTCTTCGGCGAGTTCCTGAAAACGCCCGATAAACGGGTGGCCCTCCAGCGGGTGCGCCAGCGCGAAGTACTCCTCGCGTTCCACCTGACAAAAGTACAGGTTTTCAAACAGTTCGGGCAGCAGAATCACGTTCGCGCCCTGGGCGGCAGCGTCGCGCACATGCCCTATGGCGCGGGTCACGTTGTCCTCAAGCTGGTCGGTGACGTGCATCTGCACGGCGGCGAGGTTGACGGTATCGGGCGTGCGGTTCATGCCTTTTAGGGTAGCAGAGCGGGCTGAAAGGTCAGTGGTGAGTGGTGAACTCCGGGCGATTGTGGCACCCGGACGGCGCAGGGCACGCTATCCTTTCGGCGAATACGGGCAGCGCACAAAGTTGGGTTTTTCCTCCCGCGCCCGGTAGCGCCGGCTCCACACCGGTGTGGTGGCGGGCGACAGGGGCGGAATCAGCCACGACCATTGGCCCCGCACCTCGCGCCCGGCCTGGGCTTCGCGCTCCTCAAACTGTGCAAAGTGCCGGGTGGCGGTGTGGTGGTCCACCAGCTTGACGCCTGCCGCCTCAAACGAATGCAGCGCCGCCACGTTTAGTTCCAGCAGCGCCCGGTCACGCCACAAACTGCGCTCGCGGCGGGTGTCCAGGCCCAGAGCCTTAGCCACGGCGGGCAGCGCGTCGTAACGGTCGGCGTCGGCCAGGTCGCGGGCGGCAATTTCGGTCTGCATGTACCAGCCGTTGAACGGCGTGGCCGCAAACCGCAGGCCCCCCACCTCCAGGCTCATGTCGCTGATAACCGGTAGCGCGTGCCACCTGAGGCCCAGGTCGGCCAGCGCGGGACAGTCAGGATGCCAGATGTTTACCTCCTGCACGGCGTCTTTAGGAAGGTCAAAGAGTTGGACTTGACCTCCGGCCTCAATCGCCAGCGGCAGGACTTCAAAGCGTTCGCCGCGTGGTTGCCAGCCGTATTCGCGCAGCAGGCCGCAGAAGTCGGCGTTCAGTGGGTCATCGGCGTAGCGGATGAGTTGCGGGTTCAAAATCCGCACGCCGGGGCCAAAAACGCTCATCAACGGTTTGATGTGACCGCCGTTAAAGGCCGCCCGCAGGTGCGCCAGCAGGTGCCCGAACACATCCGGCGCGGCGGTGACGTTCCGCAGGTCGCGCACTTCCAGCGCCTGCCAGTACAGGCGGCCCACGCAGCGGGCGCTGTTACGCCACGCCATTTTTGCGCCGTAGGTCAACTCGGCGGGGGTCAGGGTGTAGCTTGCGGTGTGGGCAACCTCGGTGCCAACCTGGGCCAGTCGCCCGGCCAGTCCAGGTGTAGCTGTTTCAGCGTGGAACAGGGTCAAAAACGCCTCGGCCTCGGCCAGCAGCTCGGCGGGTAGCGTGGCAGCAGTTTCGGCAGTCATCCAGGGAGCGTAGCTAACCCGCATCCAGCGGATGTCCCCAGCTACACTACGCAGCGTGAACCGCCGCCCCTTCATCCTCTCCGGCCTGATTCTGGGGCTGGTCACCTTTGGGGCGCTGGGCTACCGAATAACTGAAGGCTGGAGCTGGCTGAAGAAGCCTCTCCCTAAGCGTCAGAAGCGGGTGATCATCGCCAAACCCTGGTGTTCGGTGAGCTGGTCGTTGTCCACAAAGCGCACCCGCCCACCGTTTTGCATCACGGCCTCGATCATTTGGTCTACCGCGTCAATCTGGCCCTCGTCAATCACTTCCTTGCCCACCATGTCGCTCACGGGCTGCAGGGTCAGGCTGCGTCCGTCCTTGCTGACGGTAGCGGGCAGGTGCAGGTCCTCTTGAACCACCATCGTCTCCACACGGCTGTCCAGCGCGGCCTGCCACGCTCCGTTCAGGTCAGTCACCAGGCGGTTTTGTCCAGCGGCCTGCTCAAGGTCCCCAAAGATGCTCTGGCGCTGTTCACGCAGAGCGTCGCGGGTGTGCGGCCAGACCAGTGCGCCCAGGTCATGCGGGCTGAGGTGATCGTGCCCGCCCTCGATTTCGGTTAGCACTGCGTCCTTGTGACGGGTCACGGCGTTGAAGTGGCCCAGGTTCTGTGCCAGTCCTACCACCACCAGGGGATAGTCTCCAGCCTTGAGCGCCTCAGCCAGGCTGCTGTCCACGTCGCGCATAAAGGCTTCTAGCGCCCGGTTAATCTCGCGGCTGGGGTTGGCCCCCACGCCCATTTTCACCGTTACGCCCGTGCCGGGGCCGTTGTAC
>NZ_JAGLBG010000066.1 GCF_018260405.1 Deinococcus sp. | reverse complement strand
CACACCAGAGCTATGGGCTGCTGCAAAACCGCGCCGACTGTTTCGCGGGGCAGGCCACGACCCCGGAAGGCGGACTGCTGACCCGTATCTCCCCCAGCTGGCCGTTCAACTCGCGCCCGCTGGAAACTCAGGCACTGGTAGTCGCGGCTCCTGAACTGGCCCGCCCACTGATACAACTGGCCGCCGAACTCCGGCAGGTGGTTCGGCAACCGGGGGTGATTTGCCACAGCGACTTGCACCCCAATCAGTTCATCTGGCGCGGTGGGCGGCTGGCGGCGCTGCTCGACTTTGGAGACGCCGCCATTGCCCCACCCGCCTGGGACCAGGCCAGTCTCGCCTTTTTTCATGGCTGGGACGTGGCCGAGCTGGTCAGCCATGCCGCAGCTCAGCATCTGGGACGCGGCAGCGCCCTGTTTGGCCTGCTGCTGGCGCTTCACCGGGCCAGCCGCGCTGCGGAACATGCCCAAACCAAACGTCTGGAACAGGCTGTGCGTTTCGCCCGGTGCTGCCTGAACCGCCTGTAATGCGGACTGCGCTCAATTCCGCCCGCAGTGGGGAAGCCCCTTCACGGGTGCCGTTTTACACTGCCCGCGCCTGTGACAGCAGCTTTGCAAGTCTGCTCGGGCCGATGATAGGTTCATCATCCGGCAAGTGTTTCAAACCGCTGGCACCATCTTCTAAATCCCGCACCATCAAAAGTGCCGCCGGGCGCTCTTATGCACTTTCCGGTAGGCTCGGCCCGCTTTTCTGGCCCCGTAGCGTAGCCCATGATCGGGGCGTATGCCGTCGGCCACCAGATGCAGCCACTGGCTGACGTAGTAGCCGACCATCAGGGGCAGCAAAAATTTATGGCCGAACTGGTCTGGCAGCTGCGGCAACTGCACCTGGGGGGCAAAGGTCCGGATCAGGCCCACCACAATGACGACCATAATCGCCATGTACGCCAGGCGGGTCAGTGGCCCCAGAATCCAGGTGTGACTTAGGCCCCGGTGACTGAACAGCATCCCGTAGGGAACCCAGAGGCCCCCCAGCAGGCCCCAATGCTGCTTGCTGTCCACGTTGCCCGTGGCCAGATCAAGGTCGGGCGAAAGCAGAAAGGTTCCGGCCATGAATCCCACCGTGAAGTTCAGCGTCTCGCTCTGGGTCACCACAATGGCCCCACTGCGGGTACCCAGCAAAGCGGCGGCGACCAGGCCAGCATAAACAGCAATATTAATCAGGTTGTGTACTTTCCCGCTCGGCACGCGCCCACTATGCCGCAAATCCAGGCGGCAGGTGCCCCCAGAGGTCAAAAAAAACCTCTACCCGTCCGGTACTGTGGACTACCGATTGAATCTGAAACAGCCAGATGCAATTCAGGCGGAGGCAAGAAGGAAAAATACGGGTTTCGGGGTATGGCGGTACAGGCGGTGCCGTCTTGGTCAGAACGGCGCCCATGATGGGGCCTGACCGCACCCAGGCAGGGGGCTTGCCGCTCTGCCAATCTGTCACTGTCCTGTTGTCATGGCCCACACCGCGTGCGCGGTCAGCCGCTTAGAGCATTGTGCAAAAAGAGGGTGCTCTTTTGACCATCTTTTTGCCGAGTAGAACGAGTGAAAAAGAAAGAGCAGGACGTAGAATGAAGGGGGCGGCGGTGTTGTTACGACGTACCCATCATTCGGAGAACTGCTCTAAGCGTCGGTAAGGCTGTCGTCGCGCTCCAGGCGGAAACCGTGCGGTAAAAAATCACGAACCAGACCGCTGACGATTTCGCCGTGCTGGTTAACGCACACCACACGGGCCTCCGGTGCAAATTCGAACAGCACCTGGCGGCAGGCCCCACACGGGCTGGCAGGCGGCGTAGCCTCGCTGTAGACCACCACATCCGTAAATTCACGCTGCCCCGCCGAGGCCATCGCCTGCACCGCACTCTGCTCGGCGCAGCGGCCCAGGCCATAGCTGGCGTTCTCGACGTTGGTTCCGGCAAAAACCTCCCCGCTGGCCGTGCGAAGCGCTGCCCCCACCTGAAAGCGGCTGTAGGGCGCGTAAGAATTGACAAAAGCGCTGCGGGCCGCCTTCAGCAACTCGGCATCAGGCTGGGCCTGTGCTAAGGCGGCATCACTCACGGTCATGCAGCGCCTCCAGCTGGGCCTGCACCATGATGGGGTCAAGCTCGGGGGCACGTTCCACGCGGATACGGGCCACCCGGCGTTGGTCGGCCTCGGCCACCGTGAAAGCCCAGCCCCGGTAGGCAAAGCTCTCGCCAACCTCGGGAATGTCCCCGAAGTGATTGGTCATGAACCCCGCCAGCGTGCCGTATTCCGCCTCGCCTTCCTCCAGATCCGCTCCCAAACGCTCCTCGACATCGTGCATGGTGATGCTGCCGTCCATCAGATAGATGCCCTCGGCAAGCACCTCAATCTGGGGCACCTCGTCTTCATCGGTCTCGTCGTAGATTTCCCCAACGATTTCCTCAATGGCGTCTTCCAGCGTCACCAGACCCGCCGTGCCTCCAAACTCGTCTACCACGATGCTCATGTGCGACTTCTTGGCCCGCATCTTGGCAAGCAGGTCTTTAATCTTCATGCCCTCAGGAACAAAGAAAACCGGGCGCATCACCTCACCGACCGTCAGGTGGTCGAGCGCTTCGAGGTGCCCCAGCATATCGCTGGTATGCACGATGCCCACAATATTGTCGGCAGTGGCCTGAAAAACCGGAATGCGCGAGTACCCGTGTTCGGTGTTCAGGTCGACCAGGCGGCGCAGCGGCGCAACTCCGTCTATCACAACCATATCCACGCGCGGGGTCATCACTTCACGCACGGTGGTATCCGAAAGGTCAAAGACGTTATAAACCAGTTCCTTCTCGCTGTCTTCCAGCACCCCTTCCTGGCTGGAGGCCCCCACGATCATGCGGATTTCCTCTTCGGAATACGCCGTATGGTGCCCGGCGACCGCCTTGAGTCCGATCAGCTTAAGCACGCCGCCACCCAGGGCATTGAGTCCCAAGATGACCGGCCTGAAGATCGCGGTGAAAGCCACCAGCGGGCGCACCAGCAGCATGGCCATCTGCTCGCTTTTTTGCAGGGCAGCCGATTTGGGCACCAGCTCGCCCAGCACGATATGGAACGTGGTCGAGATGATAAAAGCCAGCGCGAAGGAGGCGGGCTTCTGGTAGTTTTCGGGGAAATTAATCTGGTGAAACAGCGGCTCGGCCAGGTGTTCGATGGCAGGCTCGGCCACAAAGCCGATCAACAGGCTCATCATCGACACGCCGAGCTGCACAGCAGCGATATAGAGGTCAAGACGACCCAGCACGCGGCTCACCATTTTGGCGGCGCTGTTGCCCTCTTCGGCAAGCTGTTCGATACGGGTCCGCCGGACACTGACCAGAGCGTACTCAACCGCCACAAAATAGCCGTTGAAAAACACCAGCACGAACAGGGCAAGAATGCCAATTAAATCTTTATTCATTGAACGGCGCGCTCCCTTTTCGCGCCCCAACACTCCGCACAGGCCATGCTGCCCACCCGCCCCGGTTCAGGACAGGCGTCGGTTGCTGGAAAATTTCCGTAAGCCGCAGTAAAAAATCCGCCATCGGGCAAGATTCACCGGGCGTTTTCAACGAGCCAGAACCAGGAGGCTCCATAAACGGCTTTTACTGTAACACACCTAACTTAGAGCAACTCTGCGAATGACGGGCACGTCGGAAACACACCGCCACCCCCTTCATGCTACGTTCTGCTCTTTGTTTTTCACTCGTTCCACTCGGCAAAAAGATGGTCAAAAGAGCACCACCCTTTTGCAAAATGCTCCAAACGCCGAACCGACCCGTAAAGAAACCTTTAACGGGGCAGTTCGGCAGTAGGGAAAAACTTTAAATACGGCCCTGTTGGGCAACTGGCGGGCCCAGAACAGTCAAGAGGCTGCCCGCTCTATCCGGAAGTTCCTTAGAACAGCTTGCGCTTGAGCAGCCCGCTTAGGCCCTTGGGCGTTTCGGGGGCTTTCTTTTCCTTATCTTGATTATGCGCTGAGGCGACTCCCTTATCGGCAGCTTCAACCTGCGGGAGATCTTCGTCGCTGTCCACTTCATCCCACTCGTAGATACGAACGTGGCGGCCTACTCGTTGATCAGTCATGCCTCCTACGTTAGGGCAAAGCGCGTGTCAGGACTCTTACATAGAGGTTAGAAAAATGCCAAGTTTCTCACATTAATGTAAGTTCCGCTAAATTATGGTGCAGGCGAGAAGCGGCCAGGCCCCATCCTGGGTGCCGTTCTGCTCAAGAAGACGCCGCCTGTACCGCCTTTTCTGGCTGAAATACTCCAAAGAAACGGCCCTGCCTAAACAGTTGATGACTTTGGTCATCTATTTAGTGTACCTTTTAGGTCAATGATTGCTCTGACCCCTTTTTCTCAAATGTCTTGCTGCGCGGCCAAGTGCCGATGTCGCTGACGGCCCAGCCGACGTTCCCTAGCTCTTTCCTGCCCCCGGAGGCCCGAGATGTCCGACATTGAAACCCTGAAAAAAGAACTGCCCCCGTTCCAGATTTTTGACCTGATTCCGCAGTACGCCGCCGCTGGCGCGATTGACCCGGAAAAGATCGACCTGCTCAAGTGGGCGGGCGTGTATCCGCAGCGCCCACAGGAGGACGGCTTCTTGATGATGCGGGTCAAGGTGCCCACCGCCGAGTTGCACGCCGACGCCCTGCGGGTAGTGGCAGGCATCAGTGAAGATTTCGGGCGCGGGCTGCTGGACGTGACCGACCGCCAGGCCTTTCAGTTCCACTGGCTGCGGATCGAGAACATCCCCGAGATTTTAGACCGCCTGGAGACCGTGGGCCTGCACACTAAAGGGGCCTGCGGCGACACCGTGCGGGCCGTAATCGCCTCGCCGCTGGCCGGACTGGACGCCCGCGAGCGAATTGACGTGCGCCCAATCGCCGCCGCCATGGAAGGCACGCTGAGTGGCAACCATGATTTCGAAGACCTGCCGCGCAAGTTCAAGATCAGCATTACTGCCACGCCCGAACTCGAAGGCATTCACCTGATCAACGACATCGGCTTTCTGGCCCATGAAGTCAACGGTGAAATCGGCTTCGATGTGTGGGTTGGGGGCGGACTGGGCGCCGTGGCGCACCTCGCCGAGCGGCTGGGCGTGTTCGTCTCGCCGGACGAGGTGGTCGAAGTGGGCCGCGCTATTGCCGGGGCATACCGCGACCACGGCTACCGCGTGAACCGCAAAAAGAGCCGCCTGAAGTACCTGATTAAAGACCTCGGCCCGGTCAGGTTCCGCGAACTGGTCGAAACCGAGTACCTGGGCCGCCCCCTGCGCGACGGCCCGCCCGCGCCAGTGGCCCGCTTCGGCGGCAGCGACGTGCTGGGCGTGAACCCGCAGAAAGACGGCCTGAACTATGTGGTGCTGACCACCACCGTTGGCCGCATCAGCCCTGAACAGGCCCGCAAGCTGGCGGATCTGGCCGAGCAGTACGGCAACGGCCACCTGCGAACCACTGCCTTTCAGAACATGATGATTCCGCACGTGAAGACCGAACATGTGGACACACTGGTCGCCGAGCTGCAAAAGCTGGAGCTGGCCCCCAAAGCCACGCTGCGCGGCACGACTATCGCCTGCACCGGCACGCAGTTCTGCCGCCTGGCGCACACCGAAACCAAGGCGCGAGTCGCGGGCATGATTGACGTGCTCGAACCCGTCCACAACGATCTAGACGTGCCCTTCGTGATCAATCTGACAGGCTGCTCGAACGCCTGCACGCGCTATCAGGTGGCCGACCTGGGCTTTATGGGGGCGCTGCGGGCCAACAAGGAAACTGGTCTGGAGGACGAGGTCTATAACGTGCATCTGGCAGGCAGCATCGGGCAGGCGCAGCGCACCGGCACCAAGCTCAAAGGAATCGTGCCCGCCGAGCGGCTGACCGAGTACACCGATAAGGTGCTCAGCGATTTCAAGGCGCACAAGCAGCCCGCCGAGAGCTTCGTGGAATACGCCGACCGCGTCGGGGCCGGGCACTTTTTGCCCGACACCGTGCTGAACAGTGAAAAGGAGCTGATCAACGCATGAGCGCCACCCTGACGCCCAGGCCAGCTCAAAAGACAGGCCGTGTGGTCTGGTTTACCGGGCTTTCGGGTGCGGGCAAAAGCACTCTGGCCGCTGCGCTTTACGAAGAACTCAGGGCGCGTGACCTTCCGGTGGAGCTGCTCGACGGCGACGCCGTGCGCGAGAACCTATCCAAAGGACTGGGCTTCAGCCGGGAGGACCGCGACACCAATGTGCGCCGCATCGCCTTTGTGGCCGGACTGCTCGCCCGGCACGGCGTCACGGTGCTGGTCAGCGCAATCAGCCCGTATGCCGACACCCGCCGCGAGGTGCTGGACACCCTGCCCGGCACCATCGAAGTGTTCGTGGACGCGCCGCTGGAAGTCGTGACTAAGCGTGACGTGAAAGGCCTATACCTCAAAGCACTTGCCGGGGAAATCCCGCATTTCACGGGCGTATCCGACCCCTACGAGGCTCCGAGCAGCCCTGACCTGCACCTGCGAACTGACCAGATCAGCGTGCAAGACGGTGTTAAAGAACTGCTAGCAAAACTGGGGCTGAACGCATGACCGCCGCCGAGCCGCGCCAGGAGCCGCCCACTGTCCCGGCCTTTACGCCGGAAACCGGGCCACAAGACATTATCCGCTGGGCGCTGGACGTGTACCCGGACGCGCTGATGCCGAGCGCCTTCAACCTCAACGGCGTAGTACTGGTTGATCTGGCAGCCAGGGCGGGCTACCGGGGCGACGTGGTGTTCGTGGACACCGGCTACCACTTTCCCGAAACGCTGGCGACCCGTGACCGACTGGCGGCGCGTTACCCCGAGCTGAACTTCGTGACGCTGAATGCCGGAGCGCACCCCGAAGACGGCCAGACGCCCCCCACGCTGTACGCCAGCGACCCCGACGCTTGCTGCGCCGTGCGGAAAGTGGCCCCGCTGCAAGACTTTCTAAGGCGCAAGAATCCGCCCGCGCTGCTGAACGCCCGCAGCCGCGATCAGGCGGCGACCCGCGCCGATATTCCCTTTGTGGAAGTGGGCGGTACGCGCCCCAGGATCAACCCGCTGGCGCACTGGACGCGCGAAAAGCTCGAAGCCTACGCCACACAACACGATCTGCCGGTTAATCCGCTGTACTCAGACGGCTTTCTCAGCGTTGGCTGCTGGACTTGCACCCGCGCCGTGCGCCCCGGCGAGGACGCCCGCGCGGGCCGCTGGGCCGGAAAAGGCAAGACCGAATGCGGGCTATGGCAGGGCGAGAACAGACTCTGAGGCCTCGCCGGTAAAACCAGCCTCTCCTTTTGACCTAGAGCATTTCACCAACAGCATTTAGCCAAAAGAAGTTGCCTGGTGGCCTCCTCACCCCTTGCCCCGCGAGGCCCGCTGAACTTCGCAGCTTTACAAGCCCGGCGAGTCAAAAAAGCAGAACCTTTATTCAAAATGCCGGAATAGTTGACCTCTTTCATCCAGCATCAGACCTCTACCATCAGGAGTGACCATGACCACCACCGAACTGCCCGCCACCTTTTTGCCCACGCCGCTAGGCGGCACCCTGATCAACCGCGTGCGGCTGGCCGACCCCGCCGAATACGCTCACCTTCCAGCGCTGGAACTTTCAGACCGCTCCTTGAGCGACCTCGAACTGCTGGCAACGGGGGCCTACTCGCCACTGAGCGGCTTTCTGGGGGAGGCCGACTATCTGTCCGTGATCGAGCACTTGCGTCTGAGTGACGGCACCCCCTGGAGCCTGCCGATCACCCTGCCCGTGACTGAAGACGAGGCCGCCAGGTTGCGGGGCCGAATTCGGCTGACGCGTGGCGGCGTGATGGTCGGCCTGCTGGACATAAGCGAGCAGTACGCGGCCCGCAAGAGTTTGGAGGCCCGCGAGGTCTACCGCACCGAGGATCCGGCGCACCCCGGCGTAGCAGCGCTGTACGAGCAGGGCAACATCAATCTGGCCGGAGAGGTGACGCTGCTGGAGGTGCCACGCGGCGAGTTTCCCCGCTACCACCGCACGCCCGCCGAGGTTCGCGCCGTAATCGAGGCACGCGGCTGGCAGAGCACCGTGGCCTTCCAGACCCGCAACCCCATTCACCGCGCCCATGAATACCTGCATAAAGTGGCGCTGGAACTGGTCGACGGCCTGCTGCTGCACCCGCTGGTCGGTACCACCAAGAACGACGACGTACCTGCCGACACCCGTATGCAAGCCTACGAGGTGCTGCTGGAGCACTATTACCCGGCGCAGCGCACCCTGCTGAGCACCTACCCTGCCGCCATGCGTTACGCCGGGCCGCGTGAGGCGATCCTGCACGCGCTCTCAAGGCGCAACTACGGGGCCACTCACTTCATCGTGGGGCGCGACCACGCCGGAGTCGGCAACTACTACGGCACTTACGAGGCGCAGGAAATCTTCCAGAACTTTACCGCCGAGGAACTGGGAATCCGGATTCTGAAGTTCGAGCACACCTTCTATTGCCAGTCGTGCCAGCAGCTGGTCAGCCCGCGCACCTGCCCCCATGACCCTTCGCACCACCTGGTTCTCAGCGGCACCAAAGTGCGCGAGAAGCTGCGTGGGGGCGAGGCGCTGCCCTCCGAATTCACCCGCCCCGAAGTGGCCGACGTGTTGCGCCGGGCCTACGCCAGGCAGCAGTGATTTTGCCGCTTCAGCTCCGTAACATGTCCCCGCGCAATCAACGGTGATACGGACTGCCGTGTGTTTCGTTCACCGCCCGCCCAGGCACTGGGTTAGAACTCTGCGCCCAAGAGTCCGGTTTGCTTCTACTCGCTCTGCGGCTGCTTTACAAGTCCGCCCGAAGTGAATGGTTTTTGCACACCATTCAATCCAAGTCTGTATGAGAGGTCTTTTATGAGGTTTACCCTTCTGTTGGCTAGCCTACTTCTGACCAGTGCCACTTCCGCGCAGGGGGCGGCGACCCTGAGGCTGGGCTACTTTCCTAACCTGACGCACGCCGCCGCTCTCGTGGGCGTAGGCCGCGGCACCTTTCAGAAAGCTCTGGGAAGTACCAGACTCGACGTTCGCACGTTTAGCTCGGGCACGACCCTTTCCGAAGCTTTCGCTGCGGGGCAGCTTGACATCGCCTACATCGGGCCAGGGCCAGCCATCAGCGCCGCCAGCCGGGGAATGCCGGTGCAGTTTCTGGCGGGGGCGGCCAATGCCGGAGCTGTTCTGGTCGCTCGCAAGGACAGCGGCATCAAGCTAGCCAGGGACCTGAACGGAAAAACTGTGGCGGTCCCGAGTCTGGGCAATACCCAGGACATCAGCCTGCGCCACTTGCTGAGTGCCAGCAACTTGAAGACAAAAGAAAACGGCGGCGGCGTAACCATCGTCTCTGTTCCACCTGCCGACATCGTGGCGGCTTTTGCAGGCAAACGGGCGGACGCCGCGCTGGTGCCGGAGCCTTGGGGAGCGGCGCTCGAAGCTCAGGGCAATCCGGTTATCGGCGATGAAAAGACCGTCTGGCGCGGCGGTAATTACCCATCGGCTCTTGTCATCGTGAACACTAAGTTTGCCCAGGCCAATCCAGGGGTGGTCAGCGCGTTTGTAAAAGTCCACAACGACGCCACGGGTTTTCTAAATAAATCACCTGCCGCAGCTCAGGCCGCCGTGAACGCCGAACTCGAAAAGCTGACGGGCAGCAAACTTGATCCGCGTGTCCTGCAACGCGCCTGGAGCAGAACCCACTTCACAGCGGCGCTGGACATCAACGCCCTCAAAGAGTACGCCGCCCTGAATGTCGAGGCTGGCTACGCCCGTACCATTCCCGATTTCAGCGCACTGATTCGCCCATAGCCCAAGGAGCCTCTATGACCGCCCTGCCACAAGATACCGACCTTCACCGCAGTCCCGCGCTTCCCCCGCGCTGGCTAATGCTGGGCTGGCAACTCCTGGGCCTGCTGCTTATTCTGGCCGTGTGGTACGTGGCAACCGACGTGCTCAAGCTGTACCCGGCCTACGTGTTTCCTAGCCCCAGGGCGGTGTGGACCGAGATCAGTTACGGGCTGTGGGGCAGCGGGCCGCAGGACGGCAAGCTGCTGGCCTCCATTGCCGGAAGCCTGCGCCGGGTCGTTACCGGCTACCTGGCCGCCGTGGTTCTGGGCGGGTTCATTGGCCTGCTGATGGGGCTGTGGCTGCCGCTGCGGGCTACGCTTGGATCTTACCTCACCGGAGTGCAAAGCGTGCCCAGCATTGCCTTCGTGCCGTTCGCCATCTTGTTTCTGGGCCTCAACGAGCGGGCGGTGCTGTTCGTGGTTATCCTGGAAAGCTTTATTCCGGTGGCGCTGGCGGTGTCCGGGGCGCTGCTAAACGTGCCGCCGACCCTGCGCGTGGCGGGCCGCACGCTGGGGGCCAGCGGACTCGGGCTCATGCTGCGGGTTCTGCTGCCTGCCGCGCTGCCCAATGTCCTGAGCGGCCTGCGAACTGCCTGGAGCTTCGCGTGGCGGGCGCTGGTCGGCGGCGAACTGCTGATCTCCGGAAGCAAAAGCCTGGGTGAGCAGCTAGAAGTCGGGCGTAACACCGCGAACGTGGCGCTGGTGCTGGCGACCATTCTCATCATCGGGCTGATCGGCGGGTGCTTCGACGGGCTGCTGCGGCTCATCGAAAGCAGGATTCGGCGCGATTACGGCCTGGAAGTGGCACAATGACCATTCCCATGGAACGCCCCGCTGCCGCCCAGCCAACCACCCGCGCCGTCGCCGGGTCGAGCCTGACTTTAGAACAGGTCAGCTACCGCTACAGCAAAGGCTCCGGCGGTCTGGGGCCAATTGACCTGCACGTCGAACCGGGCGACTTTCTGTGCGTGGTGGGGCCGTCGGGCAGCGGCAAAAGCACCCTGCTGAGCCTGCTGGCCGGGTTCCTGCGCCCGCAGCAGGGCCGGATCAGCCTGGGCGGGCAGCTGGTGCGTGGCCCCCACCCACAGCTGACACTGGTGCAGCAGGAATCGGCGCTCTTTCCGTGGCTGACGGTCGGGGGCAATGTGGCCTTCGGGCTGAATAAACTTTCCCGCCCTGAGCGTGAAACCCGCGTGGCCGAGGCCCTGCAACTCGTGGGCCTCAGCGGGTTCAAGCAGCGCCGTCCTCACGAACTCTCGGGCGGGCAGCGCCAGCGCGTCAGCATTGCCCGTGCGCTGGCGACCAAGCCGGGGCTGCTGCTCCTTGACGAACCCTTCAGCGCCCTCGACATCCAGACGCGCACCGGGCTGGCCGACGAACTGCTAGCGATCTGGTGGGAACAGAAAGTCACAGTCGTTTTCGTGACCCACCACCTCGACGAGGCGCTGCACCTGGGCAGACGGGTCGTGGCGCTCAAAGCCGGGCAAATTGCGCTGGACGCCTCGGCGCGGGAACTGACCGTGGGCGGCCTGCGCGGGGTGCTGGAACAGGGGTAATACGGATTCCGCTAAATTCCGCCGCAGTCGGGACGACACCGCCTGCGGCTCCATACCGCGAAGGGGCGTATGTTGTTCCTACTCGCATCCGCTCGGATTGATTCGGAACTGCACCAAATCAATCGGAATCCGTATAAGTTTCCGGAACACCACGCACAAAAGGGACTGGACAGTTTCAAATTCTCCCTGTCCAGAGTTATAAAACTGCCCGAATCAGTGCGCCGCTTCGACTTCCTTGCCCTGGTTTTCCTGAGCCAGCCGCTGCCAGTTGACCCGGCGCTGGCGCCACTCGAAAATCAGCATCTTGCTGATCTCATCGAAGGCGCGGGCCACGAACACGCCCCAGACGCCCAGCGAGGTGTGCATTCCCAGCCAGATCGCCAGCGGCAGGCCGACCCCGAACGCCCCGATCAGGTCGCCCGCGATAATGCCTTTGCCGTCGCCCGCGCTAGGCAGCACGCCGCCGCCGACGATCATGTTGCGAACCTTGAATACCTGGTTGGCTGCCGTAATCAGTACCCCGATGATGGCGATGTGCTGCACGTCACTTCCCACCTTCGGAAACAGGCTGGGCACCAGCAGACTGCTAAGGGCAAACACGGCCCCAAAGGCAAATGCCGTCACCAGCCCAGCTCGGGTCACGCGGCGCAGCCAGAGTTGTGCGCCCTCGGCGTCTCCGGCCCCCAGCGCCTTGCCGATCAGCACCGTCGCCGCGCTCATCAGACCGAAGCTGCCCACGATGAAAATCCCTTCCAGCGAGGCCACGATCTGACTGGCGGCCAGCGCCTCGGTGCCCACCCGCGCAAAGACCGCCGCGTAGATAAAGCCGCCCAGCGTCCAGACGAACTCGGTGAAGGCCAGCGGCGCACACAGGCGCAGTAGCGGCTCGACAATCGAGCGCCACTCGGCCCGCTTGGGCAGTTCCAGCCGGGCCAGCTGGCGCGGGCCGTAGACCTGATAGCCCAGGTGCAGCGCCTTGTAGGTGTTCGACACCACGATCGCCCAGGCCGCCCCGACCAGCCCCAGCTGCGGCAGCGGCCCGACCCCGAAAACCAGCCCGTAAGCCAGCAGACACTCAATGATGACGCTGATGATGGTGGCAACCAGCGGCGTGCGGGCGTGGCCCAGACTCCGCAGCGCTCCGCTAAGCACCCAGGCCAGGATGCCCGGCACCAGCGCCAACATAAAGACCTGCATGTAGGGCGTGGCGGCCTGTGTCACGGCGGGGTCTCCCCCGGCCAGGCGCAGCAGCGCGGGCGCACCGACCACCACCGGTACCGTAAGAGCGCCGGTCAGCGCAACACTGAACAGCAGCGTGGCGCTGAGGGTATGGTTGACCCCGCCCTGATCCCCGGCCCCGGCGCGGCGGGCCACCAGAATGCTGGTGCTGCTGCCCAGAGCCCCCAGCGTGGCAAAAAACAGAAAGCCCAGGCTGCCGCTCAGACCTACCGCCGCCACCGCCACCGCGCCTAAGACCCCCACCACGATCTGATTGATGAAGGTCAGCACCAGCTGAATGACCATTTCCAGGCTGACCGGAACGGCGATCTGGGCGATTTCCCGCATCGGCGAGGGACTAGGGGCAGATGTGGTCACGGCAGACATAGGTCGACAGCCTACAGGGTTTGAGTTAGCGGGGCATCAGCCGAAACGAGCAGGCTAAAAGGAGCTGCTGGGCCTGAACCCAAATAACCGCCAGATCGCCCACGAACTTGGCCTGAACGAAGATGAGGCCCAGGACATGACCCGCAGTCTCCGGCGCGGCGTGGTGACGCGCCGCTGCGTCCGTCAAACCGCCGGTAGTGCGGATGATGGAGCGGGGTGGGCCACTCGCGTTCCACCTCTGTACCAACGTTCAGCAGCGCACCACCCAGCCCTGCATCACGACCGGTATTCAGGCAGGTTTCACCATCAACGGCGATGCATACCAACACCCATGAAATACGTGACGACGTCCGCTCGTGGCTCTGGCCTCAGCTTCCCGGAATCCAGGATGAGCTTTGCCTTAAACTGAAGCCGATGCCCCACTTCGACGTCACTCGCGCCACCCCTTTCCAGCGCCGGAGAGCCTGATGAGTTTACCCACGCCGCAAACCGGTTCCAAAACCTTTGAACTCGATATGCATGTCAACTTTGCCACTCCACTGACCGGAGAAGCGGCTAAGGCGGCCCTGCTGGTGCTGGAAGGCTTTACGGTGGACCTCTACCGCCCGCACCCCAAAGCCCTGCCCTCAGGTCACATCCCGCATGAGCTGGTGCCTTCCGCCCGCCTGATGGGGGTGCTGCGCGACCCTGCTACCGTACGCAGCGCACTCGAGGCCCTGCTGAACGGGTCAGCCCGCACCGTAGAAATCGGGTTGCGCGGCCTGCTCCGCAGTGCTCAGGGACAGACCGAATGGATGCCCTGGCGTAAAAACGTCGTCCTGCCACGCCACGCCGTGGATCAGGTGCTGTTTGTTGAGGGGATCAAATACATTTTGGAGTAAACCCCCCGCCAGCAACGTGGTTTTTCTTCGTATCCCGAACGGAACAAAAGCACTTTGGCCTGCTTGAACACTTTGCCCTGCCTGAACACCTCGGCTTTGAATGAGCTTCAGTGGAAAACGCCAGCGTGCGAACGCTGTTTTCCCAGTACCGCCTCACGCCCGACCGCTGTGATCCGGACAAGTTCGGGCAGCCCGGCAGCCGCAGCGCCCTGCGAAAGGCCCGCAGCGTTCCCAAGTGGCTCGACCAGCCGCTTACGCAGCAACCAGTCGAGAGAGACGGCTTCGATCTGGTCAGCAGCCAGAGCCTCACCGGCACTTAATGCCAGCAGGAAACGGTGCGCCTGCCGGACCAGCACCGGGGTCATCCGGAAGCCCTGTGAGGGTGAAGTGTGTCTCAGAGGCTGTCTGAGGCCCATATCGTCGGAGTATCCATGCTGCCCTCTTCATCAGGCGCACAATCGCTGGAGCA